>JBKPSF010000381.1:0-4193 GCA_046734875.1 Actinomycetota bacterium
CTCGCGGTGACGCTGTTCGTGGCATCCGTGTTGGGGGCACTCGCCGCCCTCGTGGTGTTCTTCCGCTACGACACCGACTTCTGGTACTACTTCGAGGTAGGGCCGGTCCTGAAGGTGGCAGCGCTGATCTTAGGCGGGTTCTCCGTCTCGTCGGGTCTACTCTTTGTCCACTTTAGGAGCCAGGCGTCGTACCTGACCTTCGAGGCGATCTTCTTCTTACTGTGGTTCGCTTTCGCGCTGGTCAACCTGCTGTGGATGGTCCCTGTGCTGTTCTTCCTTTGAAAGCCTGCGCGAACTTCCGAGAACGCCCCTTCCACGAGGTTGGGTGAATAGACCTTCGGCACGGCCTTTGCAGCTAATTATTCGATCTAGGAAAGAGTAGTGCAATTGAGTGATGCACTAGCCACCCGACATGTTCATACTTCGGGAGTTGGTTGCAACGGGGGTGCTTGGTCAGCCCTTAAAGAGAGAAGGAGAGAAAGCCATGTTGCGACGCGCAACCTTGATGCTCACCTTGGCTGCTATTGCAGTGCTGGTGGTGGCACCTACTGTAGAGGGCAAGACTGTAACCTGTAAGAGTGGCCAGGTGTGCAAGGGCACCAATGCTGCCGATTGGATTTTTGGCAGTGCGGGAAATGACAACATCCGTCCGATGGGCGGCAACGACTATGTGTTTGGGAACGGCGGGGCCGATGAGGTGGCCCATAGCTACGGCGACGACCGGATCTTTGGCGGCTGTGGAAGCGACACAGTCCGAGGCGGCTTCGGCCTCGACAGGATCTTCGCTAACATGCCAGATGGTTTGTATCCGCCTGGAACTACCTGTGTGTCTATCACAGCTCCTCTTACTGTGGACCAGACCACAGCTGCTGAGCAAGCAGAAAAGGATATACCTGATAGAGCCCACGACTTGGTCGACTGTGCTTGGATAACCTCGCGTGGAGATCCCCAGCCAGATAAGGGCTTTGGCTCTGTAGAAGTAGGCGACATACCCGACGTCTCCGACGATACGGTTGTGGACTGCTCGAACAGGGATGACCAATAGAACAATAGAGCAAGGCTGACTCAGCCCCAGCAGGTACTGCTCATAAGTAGTGCTGGTGGCCATAAAAACGGCAAGAACGAAGGGCTCTCACGTTGGGGGAACTAGCGAGGAGTAGAGCTTGACGCCCTAGCCCTCTTTAGTATCGAAGTTCGGGGAATTTACCTTCCACGCACTCCGGTGCATAAGGGCCATAAACGGGGCGAAGACAGGGAGCACAGCCTCGTTGACTCAAGCTCGGCATGTGCCCATAATGCCAAGAGAGTGATGGGCGTTAGGCCACCGAGGAAGAGGAGGAACCTGGGATGGCTCCTACACAAGAAGAAGGGGAGCACACCTTAGACAATCTGAGCCGGATGCTGGCCGACGAGTCAGTGTCGCGCGCTCGGGCGCTGCGGCTGCTGGGCGCCGCGTTGGTAGGTGGCTTGCTGGCCTACATCCCGGGCGGGGCGAAAGCTGCCCCGGTAGACTGCACGATCGATCCGAGCTTTCCGCAACAGTGCGGCAGGCAATGCTGCACCGCTGTGCAGGTCTGCTGCGGCATTGGTGGGAACGCGTACTGCTGCCCGTCAGACGCGACCTGCTGCCAGAAGGGACAGGATAGAATTTGCTGCCCGCCGGGCACCATATGCTGTCAATTTGGGCGCGGATCCCCTAGCTGCCAAACGCCCGATTTTTGCGAGGCCTTTGGACGTCCCCGCTAAGGGCATTCCTAAAGAGGCGTAGCAGAGAGAGAGGGTAGGTTCTCCTTATGCTCTGGAAGGGTGCCTCGCTGCTCTAGTCGCCTAGGCAAGGTAGGCAGGGCGGCTGTGGCGGGGGCATCACCCTAACATTGCGGGTAGAGGAGGCGTACGGCACGCTGAGTTCCGAGAACGCCGCCGCTAAGGGGAACTTCCGAGAACGCCGTCAAAGCGAAGTTCGGACCTAAGCTACGCCTTCGTCAGTTCGAAGATCTTGGCGTCACCCTCAGCAAGCAGGGCACGGAACGCCAGCCCGGCTCGGTTTGCCGCTCTTGGGGTGCGCCACGATGCAAGTTTAGACCGGCAAACCGCGCGCCCGTTCTCGTAACCAACCCCGAGCCTCTCGCTCAAGATGCCGCTGGCTTCGAGCGCGCCGTCCGGGCGGTACGCGACCCGCAGCCGGATCATCCGGTAGACGTCGTGGCGTTCCTCCGTCTCGAGCCTCTCCAGGGCCTCCCCGCACTCACATGTGTAACTCATATGCGTAAAGACCGCTTAGCTTCCCGACCCGATAGGCCTGGATTTGCCGAGTACGCGTCCCGAACGGTGTCTGGCTCGCACCGCGACGTAGGGCTCGGTGGTTCGCGCCAAGAGGGCCGTCTCGAAGCCGTCCCGGGGCACCGAGCCCATGGGCTCTAGTTGGCCTGGACTCGAGCCCGCGAGGACCTCCCAAATGGCGACCTCCGTGGCGCCGTTCCAGCTGGCGTAGATTCTGACCTCATCTTTGGAGGTGCGCTCCGCCGCAGCAACGGGCCGATCGCCCGCGTGCGCACTCCACGGGAAGCGGAAGGCCCGGTAGGACCTGTTTTGGGGCGCAAGTCTGGCGTCGAAGAGCAGCTCGCCATCCTTGCCGAACTCCGAGATGGCCAGTGCCCTGCCCCAACCTACGAACACGTCCCCGTTCGGTAGCACCTGCACGTTGCCGGCAGCATCGGCGTACTGCTTGTCAGGGTGGGTGTACTCGCCGACCAGAGAGGCGCTCATCTTCCGCTTATCCAGCTCTAGCACTATACCGCGCGACTCCTCTACGGCCTCCGGAAAGCCATTCATAAAGACCGTGTTACCGTTGTCGAAGATGGAGATGTTGCCGTCTGGGAGACGGCGAGCATCGTGCTGGAAGGCGAACCTGGCGCCTTCCCCCATCTCGAAGTCGCTCTTCTTGCCTCCGAGGCGCCAGATGATCTCGCCGCTCTTGCGGTCTATCCTGTAGACGGTTGAGGTTTCGCGGGCCGAGACGAGCAGGTTGTTGTCGCGATCTACGTCTATGGAGTTGATGTGGAAGTAGTCGAGTCCGATGCGGCCATCCTGCGATGGCGTGGCATACGTTTCATCCAAGTCCACGTGATCGAGGCTGCGCCACTCGAAGAGCACCTCCCCGGTCTCGATGTCTTGCTCCTGGAGGATGCCTTGCCAGGCCAGGCCGTCCTTGGAGCCCCCGACGGAGGAGAGGTCTCGTGGCACCGCGTCGTAGATCGTGATCAGTGCGGTATCTTGCGGGCTTATGAGGAACTCGTGATGGTCACCGCTACGTCCGTCGCCGGCCGTTAAGCGGGCTATCTCACGGTAGGAGTCGTCGAATATCACGTACTCTCCTGGTATCGTTTCGATCCACGTAAGCACCGGTCTGCCCCGAAAGCTTTGCATCTTGAGGTTCGTCGCCCGCCCATGCGAGCCTTGCAGGGGACGAAACCACACCACCTGCCCGCGATCGTCGAGGATCATCGAGCCGCCCTGCCCGGCGACGCCCTCCTCCGGGGCGACGAAGATATAACCGGGAGCCGTGCCGCGCGCCCGGGTGGCCACATCGACAGCGGGCGGGCTAAGGTCGGGGCGCGAGCGGAAGGCCCACGCACTCCCCGGAGCCGGGGATGAAACGCTCGGCAAGGGCAGGACCTTCAGGATGCGTAAGGGGTTCGCCTTCGGGGCGTGCAAGGACCTGATCCTAGGGGAGCCCTCGAGTGGACTGCAACCTACGGCATTGGCCAGGACGAAGTAGGTGGCGGCACCCAGCGCCGTAAGGAAGCGGCGTCGCGTAAACGTGGAAGCCATCGCGGAACCCTACACTATTCAGGGAAGCTTTTTGACCATTCTGGCCCCTCGATCCGGACAGACCAAAGGGTTTGGCCGGGGCTACGCGAACGTCCACCTTTGGAGAAATCCGCGCATCCGAGCATCGCACCCAAGCTACGCCTTCGACAGTTCGAAGATCTCGGTGCCCTCGGTAAGCACGGCGCGGAACTCAAGGGAGGCGGGCTGTTTGCGGTTCTGCACCGCTGTCAGGCGCTCGACGCCATCGGAAACACGGGCGCGGAAGTGCAGGCCCGGCTTGCTAGTGGTTCCTGGGCTACGTGGCAGCGATGCAGCACGCGATTCGGCGAGGGGCTACCTGCCGATCGCGGAGGGCACCTGCT
>JBKPSF010000382.1:0-4368 GCA_046734875.1 Actinomycetota bacterium
ACGGCGTAGGCGACGCCCAAGACGGAGTAGATGAAGCCGGCGACGTCGTTTTGCTCCTCTCGGCGTTCCGGTGGCACCAGGCGTTGGACCAGTACCAGCCCCGCGACCGCCACGAGCACGGGCACGAAGACCGTCAGTATGACGTAGAGCGCGGTTGCCAAGGGCGACCGGCCTCACTCCCACTGTATATCCGTCCACTATCTCGGCCCAAGATACATCCTCCATAACCGGCGCGGCAACACTTCGACCAGATTTTCACACCAGGCTGGCAGATTCTCCGAAGTCCGGAAGCAAAAATGTGTATGCGTCGTGCCCAATGGGCCGAATTGTACCTTCTCGAAGGCCTTCGGCGTCTTCTTCAGACAGGCTGCCGCCTCCTCCAAAGTGAGCCACTCGTCGGGTGAGATCCCCTTCAGCTCTCTGGCTGTCCTCGCCAGCGACTCGGCCGTCTCCGCGAGCATCTGCGCCACACCCCCTGGCGCCGTGGCCTCGACGCCCTCCAGGATGCGCCTCGCTTCCCCCAACTTCCGAGCCGTCTGTACGAGAAGCGAATCCGTCGTGCGTCCGGCACCACTCGCACGCCGATTCGTAATGTCTCATTTGCCCCTTGACATCCTCGTTGCTTGTCATTATGCTGTGCATAGTATAACAGCACAGTAAACAGAGCAAGGGAGGAATATGTGAGTGTTCGAGAATCGCCGATCGAGGGCGGCTAGATGAGGAAGTCATACCGCGCGATGCTGGTGGGAACGCTTTTGTTATGGGAAGGGCGGCGTGTGGGCGGGTCTAGTTCATCGAGCTCGAGAGGCGGGTCGAAGGAGTTGGCCAGAGCGCTCTGGCTGGCGAAGAAGGACATGAGGAGGACTTGGCACTCCTACCCGCTGACGGGATTGTGCCTGCTGTTCCTGGGTTTCCTGGTAGTGCCGAGCGTGCACGGTGTCTTCGAGTTCCGGGGCCTCGGGGCGGAAGGGCAGAGGGTCGAGGACTTCTGCAATGCATTCTTCGCCGACTGCGCCTTCCTGGCGATCTGCGCGTTTCTTGCCGTGAACGCCCTCTCCTCATCCGGGCTGCTCGTCTTCAGGGGTTTGCCAATACCCGCAGCAAGCCTGGTCGGCAGCCGCGCGGTTTCGCTTCCTTTCGCGCTCATCCTGAACGTCCCGGCCTTCTTCTTGCCTGCGTTCTTCTTGGATCCCGGGGGACTAGGAGCCTCCTACGTCTGGTTCGCGGGCACCTGGATCGGCTACGGCTTGCTGGCATCCGGGATCGTGCTCCTCATCGGGCTCACCACGAACGCCAACTCATACGTCCCGACCTCCCTCTTTCTCGGCATCCAGCTGGTCCTCGCCCTGGCCCTCCTCGAGTGGAATGCGGGCTTCGGCCTCGTGGGCGGCGCCGCGAAACTGGCGCGCGACTACGGCGCGCTTCCCGCCGTCGTCTCGATCCTTGCGGGGTCCGCTGCCTTCGCGATCATGTCCCGGGCGACCGCCGACCGCCTCCAGAAAAAGGGTCGCTCCTCATGAGCGAGGATGCGAAAGGGACACACATCCCGCTCAGGCTCTCCATGGATGATCCCAATCCCATCTACGAGCAGATCGAATCGCAACTCAGGGAATTCATCCTGGCGGGCGCTCTCTCTGCGGGAACGAAGCTCCCTTCCGTCAGGGGGCTCTCGAGTTACCTCGGTTGCAGCATTCTCACCACGAGGCGGGCCTACGACGATCTGGAGCGTGAGGGCTTCATCCTGACCAGGCAGGGCGTAGGGTCCGCCGTGGCCGAGATCCCGGAGGAGAAGGTGGCCGCCTACCGTCGAGAGCCCTTCCGGAGGACAATCGCAGAAGCCATAAGGGCAGCAAGACGCGCCGGCCTCACCGAAGAGGAACTGCGCGAAATCATCGAAGAGACGCTGCAAAGAGAGGACACAAACGTCGTGGGAGGTACGTCGTGAAAGACTCACTGCCGCAGAGCCCCATGATCTCGCTCGAGAGCGTGAGGAAATCCTACAAGGGAGGCTTCGAGCTCGGGCCCATCGACCTCGAGATAAAGCCGGGGCACGTCGTCGCGGTCCTGGGGCCCAACGGCGCCGGCAAGAGCACCCTGTTCGGGATGCTCATGAACCTCCTCAAGCCGGACTCGGGCAAGGTAACCCTCTTCGGCCTTTCCCACCCCCGCGACGAGGTCGCCATAAAGCAGAGGATCGGCTACGTCCCCGAGTACGACTTGTTCCACGACAAGATGAGCGCGGAGTACCTGGGAGGTTTCGTCTCCCACTGGTACCCGAACTGGAACCAGGAACTCTACGAGGACCTCATCGGTCGCGCCCGCATAGACCCCAGGAAGAAGTTCGGCAAGCTCTCCAAAGGGCTCAAGCGTCGCCTCCACTTCGCGCTGGCGCTGGCCGTAGGCCCCCGGCTCCTGCTCCTCGACGAGCCAACGACCGGCGTGGACCTCTTCGCCCGGCGGGAGATGCTCGAAGACGCCTGGCGATTCGTGCGCGATGGCCGAGATGGGGAGGGCACACAGAGGACGGTCGTGTTCGCCACCCACGCCGTGGAGGAGGCAAGACAGATCGCGGACCAGGTGGTGTTCCTCGCGGACGGGCAGTTCCTCGGACTCCACGACAAGGGCGTCCTCCTCGACGGGTGGAAGACGCTCCTGGTGGACGGCAGACCGGAAGAGGACACCCCGGGTGTCGTCGAGCTCGAGTGCGGAAGCCCGACGCGCGTCGTATCCGACTCCTGGCGGGAGACCGAATTATCGCTCTCCGCTCAGGACGTGCGAGTCGTCCGGGAAGAGTCGATAACCTTGGAGGAGGTACTCTCCCACCTTATGCACACGAGTAGGGAGGAGCGCAGGACGTGAGCCGCCGTTGGTCTGAAGGAGCAGCGGAACTCTATCCAAGATCGCGGCCGCTACCCGGATAACCCTCTTCCTGGACGGTAGCGCAAGGAGAAGCGGATGACTACCTCCCCCTCTCATCAGCGCGTGAAATGGCACGAGATCAAAGCCTCCGAGTGCCTGCCCTCCTTAGTCGATTCCGCCAAGGCCAATCGCCAGCGACGCGGGCATGGGCGATGAACACAGGAGCCAACGTCGCACGTTCCCTGTACCTGGAGCTCAGGGCTTCCGGCCTCGACGTGCGGCTGAGGGAGGACGCCTGGGGAGAGGGCATCCTGGATTACGGCGTCGTCGTGGACGGTCAGGTGTCGCTGTCGGCGGCGAACACGAGCAGCCTGGCACGGCGGGTCCGTGACAACGAAAACGATCTCGTGCGGTTGCTCGCGAGCATGCAGGATCCCGATCTCTGGGCGATCTACAAGGAAGCCGATTGTGCGTAGCGGAGGATCAATCGTGTCCGTGAGGCAATCTATTGGTAAGGCCGCTCACACAAATACGCGGTCAACAAGGAATGATCAATAGTTTGGACTTCGACACTACGAAAGGCGGGGATGGAACAGAGCAGCATCCTCGTCGCGACCGGTCCCGATTTTCCACGGGCTCACGCGTCGACGAGCGGCGCGATAAGTCCCCACTGGTCGGTTCGGAAGACCGCCTGATGATACCCACCGGCTCCAGGAAATCGGCCTTCGTCCGCCTGGCGCTCGAAGCCTGGCGCGTGGGCCTGCTCGATCCGAAGGCCCTCGGCGAGGTGCGCGGCAGGGATGTAGACGAAGTTGGCTTGCAGAGGGCGCTCTACCGTTCCCCGGTGGCCGACATCGAGCACGTCCTTGGTCCGATCCTGAAGGGGCGCAAGGTCGTGGTCGAAGGACGCCTCGCCGGCACCGGACGCTCCGCCCTAGAAAGGCTCGGCGCCGAGGTCGAGGAGCTGAGGCTCGAAGACGAGAAGGTCTACATCGACATGACGCCGGTGGTCTTCGTGTTGGGGGCCGTGGCCATGGCCGTCCGCTACGTCTCTTTGGGCCTCGACGACCAGAGCATGTACATCCTTGCAGGGATTTCATTCGCCATCATGTACGGCCTGAGGCCCTTCTTCTCCAAGATGCAGCGGCCCAAGGACTAGAGCGGCCCCGTGAAGGTAGCGACCCACCTCGTCTTCGCCGAGTGCTGCTGGTTCGCCACCTCTGCAATCTTCGATGTCCAGTACGGGGTCCCCGAGGTCTTCGCCGTGGCCGCGGCCTCCATGCTCCCCGACGCGGACTACCCCAGGAGTTGGCTAGGCCGCCAGCTGGGCGGCGTCTCGAAGGAGCTCAACCGCCGCTTTGGCCACCGCAGCTTCCTGCACTCCTTGCCGGCCCTGCTGCTCATCACCGCTGTCCTCGGCGCACCCTTGTGGTGGATCACGGGTAATCCTGCGGCCGGGGCGGCCGTCTTCGTCGGCTTCGGCTCGCACCTCTTCGCGGACATGATGTC
>JBKPSF010000383.1:0-6954 GCA_046734875.1 Actinomycetota bacterium
GGTGTACCCGTCGGGCTCGTACTAGGCAACACGAGCTTCCTCATACTCTCCGCAGTTCTCGGAGAAGCCGCGTTCGCCGCCTGGGCCTGGCGCATACCTTTCCTGCTCAGCATCGTCCTGATAGGGGTGGCGCTCTATATACAGTTGCGTCTGGAAGACACGCCGGCGTTCAGACAGTTGCAGGAGAGGCAAGAGCAGGGCGGCGAGGCCGAGTCAGGCTCGCCCGTCGTCGAGGTGCTACGCGACCATCCCAAGCAGGTTCTCCTTGCGGCGGGTGCTTTCTTCGTCGTCAACGGCGCCTTCTACGTGATGATCACGGGCATGCTCGACTACGGCACGAGGTCCCTAGGGCTATCGCAGAACGTAATGCTCGCGGCGGTCTTGATCTCCAGCTTCGCCCAGATCTTCTTCCTGACCGGCTGGTCTGCGCTCTCGGACAGGATCGGACGAAGACCCGTCTATCTGGCCGGCGCGGCGCTGCTCGGATTATGGGCCTTCCCCCTCTTCTGGCTCGTGAATACGAAGTCTGCCGTGCTCATCACCATAGCGCTCACCATCGGGCAACTGTTCCTTAGCATGATGTACGGACCGCAGGCCGCACTCTTCTCCGAGATGTTCAGCGCGCGGGTGCGCTACTCCGGCGCCTCTATAGGCTACCAGGGCGCCTCGGTCTTCGCAGGCGGGCTCGCGCCCATAATAATGGTCTGGTTACTCGACAAGACGGGCACCTCACTCTCTGTCTCCGTCTACGTGTTCGTGATGGCAGCCATTACCTTCCTGTCGGTCTACCTGATCACAGAGACCTACGAGGATGAGTTGACCCAGGATCAAATCCATGAGAGCGAGGAAGAGGCCTCCACGGTGAGGTAGCCTCGCCTTCCACCTCCATAGCGTGCCCCTCCGATGTGGGGGGCACCTTTCTCGAAGGAGGCAAGTTGTACGAGACCGTGCTGTACGAGAAGGCCAACTCGGTGGTCAACATTGCCCTGAACCGGCCGAAGAAGCTGAACGCCTTCGACGCCACGTTGCACGAGGAGCTCTACGACGCGTTGGACAACGCCGCCGCAGACGACGAGGTCCGCTGCATAGTCCTGCGCGGCGAAGGCCGCGGCTTCTCCGCCGGCGCGGATCTCGCGCAGATCATCCAGAACGCCGACGGAGACCCCGATCTCGGGGAGTACTTGCGCGGCTCCTACAGCCGCCTGGTAAAGCGGATGGTCGAGACCCCGAAACCCATAATCGCCGCCCTGCACGGTCCTGTCTACGGCGCGGGGATGGGGCTCGCGCTCGCCTGCGACCTGCGTATCGCTGCCGAGAGCGCAAAGTTCTCGGTGGCGTTCATAAAGATCGGGCTCATGCCCGACGCCGGGGTGACGTACTTCCTGCCGCGCACCATCGGCCTTGGCAGGGCAATGGAGATGAGCATGCTCGGCGACGCCGTCGAAGCCGACGAAGCCCTAAGAATAGGGCTCGTCAACAAGGTAGCGGCCAACGACTCGCTAGCCGAAGAAGCACAGGCTTTCGCCGAACACCTCGCCACGCTGCCCACAGTGGCCCTGGGAAAGATGAAAACCGCGCTCCACGCCAGCTTCGAGGCCGACCTCGAAACGGCCCTCGAACGCGAGGCTGAAGCCCAGACCTTCTGTGGCTACACCAGGGACCACAAAGAGGGCGTCGCAGCCTTCTTCGAAAAACGCGAAGCGAAATTCATAGGAAGGTAGTCCGTCCTGACCCAGCCCGGACACATAGCATTGACCTTCACGTCCCCGCGCACCGCCTGCGACACCTTGACGGTCAGAGCGTTCTGGGCGGCTTTGGAGAAGGCGTAGGCAGCCGGCCCCAGCCCCTCGCCGAACGAACCGCCGCCGGACGAGACGTTGACCACCCGTCCGTAGCCGCGCTCAACCATCCCCGGCACGAGAGCCTGGCAGGTCCTGAAAGGGCCTGTAGCGTTGACCTCCAGGGCCATCTCGAAGGTCCCCTCGCTCACGGAGAACACACCCTCCGTCGGGTAGGCGCCGGCGTTGTTGACGAGCACGTCTATCTCCGTCCCTGCCTCCGCCAGACGCCGGACACAATTTCGGACGCTCCCGGCGTCGGTGACGTCGAGTTGCTCGAAGGAGACGTCGAGCGCCTCGTCCCGCAACATCTGCGCGGCTCGCTCTCCCTTCTCGGGGTTGCGGGCGGCGAGCACCACGTGCAGCCCCGCTCCGGCAAGCTGGCGGCAGGCTTCGAACCCGATGCCGCGGTTGCCGCCGGTCACGAGCGCCGTGCTTGCCACTACTGCTCCGGCAGGTAGTCACGGGCCATCTCGTTGCCCCGCGCGTAGGTGACGACGAACGTCATGCCCGAGCACTTCCAGCCTTCGTCCGTGCGCTCGAGGGTATGGGTGTAGTGACCCCAGACCTCCCACAGATCCGAGCCGTTGAGGGCTGGCCGGGAGAGGATGTTTAGAGCGTAGCCTTTGGAGAACACCTCGGCTGTGTCGACGTTCAGGGTGATCCGATGGTTGGAGCGCATGTGGTGGCTGAGCTTGTCCGCGTAGAGGTTCGTCCTCCAGGCTCCGACGAGGTCGTCGGCTGGCATGTTTCCGGGCGAGCCCCCGGCGAGCGAGGTGAAGTCGGCGTAGATCTCGTCGGTGAAGCAGCCGCGACACCTCTCCCAATCTTTCGCATCCACCGCGTTGTCTATCTCGTCCACGACGCGCGTGATCTCCATCCGATCCAGGAGATGCCGGGTGGAGACGTCTGTTTGCTGGCTCAACGTTTTCTCCTTCCATTACTGGGCGAGCCGGATAGCATTGCTCGGCAAGGTAGTCGAACTCCTGTCCACCCCGCTAGCGGCTCGACGTGAAGGAGGTGAACACCCAGAGCACCGAGGTTCGGGCAGACCTGGGGTGGGGAGGCCGGCTGCCCCGTCACCCCGCGGTTCCCAACCGCCGCGAGGGAAAGAACTCGGTGACCTCGGCGTCGATCATCTCGACCCCCTCGAACCGCGCCAGATGACTAATCATTCGTGCGGTGCATGCAGGGGCGCTTTGCAAACCGCCCAAAAACGAACCGCACTAATCCTGGCCTTCGATCTCCCTGCCTTGTCTACCTGGCAGGGCGTAGAACAGGGCGCCGTCCCTGCTCCGTACCGCGAGGTGTCCACTTGATGCGAGATCCGAGAGCATACCGTCGGCCTCACGCACGGTGAGCGAGGTTTCCATCGCCGCCTCCGCGGGCGTAATGCTGCCGCCGTTGTCGCGGATGGCAGAGAGCAGCTCGCGCTCCTTGCTGGCCGGTTGCGGTAGAGCATGACGATACTTCTGGAAATCGTTCGCCGCGAGCCCGAGAAAGATGGCCGCCGGAATCACGAAGCCGATGCCCGCGGCTGGCGTTCCTGCAGTGATGATGACCATGATCGCAGCCAACACGAAACCGATCCCGAACGCCAGGTACAGGGCCACATGGCCCCCGCCGCGCTTCGGCTCCTCCCTGCTGCGCCGCTCTACCTCGCCCACAACGCCTCCAGACTGCTCGCGACCCGGGATACTTGCATCTTACTTATTCTAGACGCGGTCACCCACGGTGCAAACTTGTAGAATGGTGCGGGCTTCAGAGCGAGAGGGGAGATCTCTTGAAGAGGCTCAGGGTTCTTTTGACGCGAGAAGAAATAGTGCCGGAGAGGCTTCCCGGCGCAACCGCCGTCGTCATAGACGTGTTCATGGCGACCACGACCCTTCTGACCATCCTGGAAAAGGGTGCGAGAGACGTCTACCCGGTGGCCAGCCTCGAAGAGGCCGACGAGGTCGCCGCGAAGCTGGATGCCCAGAGAGTACTTCGTGGCGGCGAACAGGACGCGGCGCGGATAGAGGGCTACGACCACGGTCCCTTCCCCGAAGAGTACGCGCCCGAGGTCGTCGAGAACAAGGACGTTATCTTCGTGACCACCAACGGCACCCGCGCCATCGCCGACGCGGCCCCGGCACAGACGGTCGTGCTGGCATCCCTCCGCAACGCCCCAGCCGTCGCCCGCTATCTGGAGGAGTTGGAAACGGATTCGATCTACTTCGTCTGCGCCGGCTCCGCGGGACGCTTTACCGTCGAGGACTTCCTCGGCGCGGCCACGATACTCTCCTACATGGACGCAGACGTCTGGCGCCTCAACGACGGCGCCTGGCTCGCCCTGGACTTCGCCGGGCGCCATGGGGACGTCTCCGGCGTGCTCGAGCAGAGCCGGGCTGGAAGATGGTTCGTCGAGAACGACAGGATGGAAACCTTCGACTTCGTCGCCGCTGTCGGGGCGAGCGGCCTCATCCCCGAGGTCGTAGCGGGAAAACTCCGCCCCGTGAGCGAGGCTGGCAAGGGAGGATCACCTTGAGCGAGACGGTAAACGTGCGTAAGGGCGAGGACTTCGACCTCGAAGCCGCAGAGCGTTACCTGCGCGCAAACATAGAAGACCTGCCCGACAACAGACTCGAGGTCAGCCAGTTCCCTTCGGGCGCCTCGAACCTCACCTACCTGTTGAAGATAGGGGACTGGGAGGGCGTGCTGAGGCGGCCACCCTTGGGGCCCGTCCCGCCGAAGGCGCACGACATGGGCCGCGAATCCGGCATCCTCTCGAAGCTTGGCGCCGTCTACCCTCTCGCCCCGAAGCCCTACTTCTTCTGCGAGAACGAGGCCGTGATTGGGGCCCCCTTCTACGTGATGGAACGCAGAAAGGGACTTGTGCTAGACGAGTCCTTCCCCGAAGGCATCCAGCCCGACGAGGAGCTTTGCCGCGGCATCTCGCGCACCGTCGTAGACACCCTGGTCAGACTGCACGCCGTGGACGTAGAGGAGGCCGGCCTGGGAGACTTCGGCAAGCCCGAAGGTTTCCTCCAGCGCCAGACGGAAGCCTGGATCTCACGCTACGACAAAGCCAAAACGGACGACATAGAGCAAGTCGGGCCCCTCACCGAATGGCTCTCCCGCGACGTCCCAGAGAGCCCGCCACCCACCGTCATCCACAACGACTACAAGCTGAACAATTTGGTTCTCGATCCTGAAGACCTAACCTCGGTACGCGCCGTCCTCGATTGGGAGATGGCCACGGTAGGGGACCCGCTCTTCGACCTCGCCGTCTCGCTTACCTACTGGATCGAACCTGACGACCCGGACGAACTCAAAGCCGTGATGCCGACGGTGACCGTGACGCCGGGCTTCATGTCCCGCAAAGACCTTATCGACCGCTACGAAACGGAGAGCGGGCGCGACCTCTCGGACATGCACTGGTACGTCGTCTTCGGCTACTTCAAGCTTGCCGCGATCCTGCAGCAGATCTTCGCCCGCTGGAAAAATGGCCAGACAGAAGACGAACGCTTCTCCGACTTCGGTGAAAGGGTCAGGACCCTGATCCTACACGCAGAAAACCTGACCTGCACGGGCGGTTACTAGCACGCTCCTGCCTTCGGCCTGCGCTTGTCAGCACGGCGCTTGTAGCGCCTTGTCAGCACGCCGCCTGCGGCGGCTTTCAGTAATTGCTGTTGCCACCCTGCAGCGCACGACGAACCGCATTCAATAGCGGTAAGGTATGCGGCACACGGTGGCGCCCCGGGACGACTTCCTGACAAGCCGCCGAGCGCAGCGAGGCGGCATGCTGAAAGCGAGGCGGAGCCGAGCGTGCCGATAAGCGGAGGCGAAGCCGGAGCGTGCTGAAAGCGGAGCCCATAGGGCGTAGCGTGCTGAGCGACCGAAGGGAGCGAAATGGGGCGGCTTGATGGCAGGGTTGCGATGGTTACGGGGGCTTCGCGGGGGATCGGGGAGGCGACGGCGCGTCGTTTTGCTCGGGAGGGCGCCCGGGTTTGCCTTACGGACGCGAAGCTCGAAGGTGCGCTCTCGACGGCGCGCCAGCTCGTGGATGAGGGCATGGACGTTTTTGCCGCGAAGGTCGACGTCACGAGCCGCACCGAGGTCGAGGGCGCTGTCAGGGAGACGGTGGAGCGTTACGGGCGGCTGGATATCCTTGTAAACAACGCGGGCGTTACGAGGGACAACTTGCTTTACAAGATGACCGACGAGGACTGGCGCACCGTTTTGAACGTGCATCTTGGCGGGGCGTTCTTCTGCACGCGGGCTGCCCAGAAGCACATGGTAGAGAGGAACTACGGCAGGATAGTCAACGTCTCCTCGACGAGCGCTCTGGGCAACCGCGGCCAGGCCAACTACTCCGCCGCGAAGGCCGGCATACAGGGCTTCACCAAGACGCTCGCCGTCGAGCTCGGCCCCTACGGCGTCACCGTCAACGCCGTAGCCCCCGGCTTTATCGAGACGGACATGACCCGCGACACCGCGGCCCGGCTCGGCGTGGACTTCGACGACTTCGTCGCCGAGCGCGTGAAGAGCATCCCCGTCGGCCGCGCGGGCTGGCCCGAGGACGTGGCCGCCGCCATCCTGTACCTCGCCTCCGAGGAGGCCGGGTTCGTGAGCGGGCAGGTGCTCTACGTCTCCGGAGGACCCAGGGACTAGTGCTCTACGAAGAGTTCGTCGGACGACGCTCGGAGCCGGTCAGGAACACAGTCGAGCGTGGCGCGGTCCGCCGGTTCGCTGAGGCCATCGCC
Organism: Actinomycetota bacterium; assembly: GCA_046734875.1. GTDB lineage: Bacteria > Actinomycetota > Rubrobacteria > Rubrobacterales > Rubrobacteraceae > Rubrobacter_D. Next base: position 6,584 of record JBKPSF010000383.1, read on the forward strand.
GACCCGAGCCCGCTCTACCTGGACGAGGGGGCGGCAATGCGGAGCCGCTACGGCCGCCTCCTGGCGCCGCCGACCTTCCCGAGGACCTTCGACTACGGCAGCATCGACGGGTTGGCCCTGCCGTCAGCGGGCCTGATCCACGGCGAGTTCCGCGTCTCCTATAAACGTCCACTCCTCGTTGGAGACGAGGTACTGTGCAGCATGCAACTGAAAGACTCCTACGACAGGCAGGGCCGTCGCGGCCTCCTCGGCTTCCTGGTCTTCGAGCGAACCGGCGAGAGCCCCGACGGAGAGCGCATCTTCACCACGAACGACATCGTGGTCGTCACGGAGGCCGTGAGGCACGGCATCGGCGCATGAGCGAGGCGCCG
>JBKPSF010000384.1:0-15979 GCA_046734875.1 Actinomycetota bacterium
AGGCTTAAAGCAAAAGGTGTGGGCCTTTACGGTGAGGAGGTAGAGAGCGCACAGAAGGTTCGCTGGACGCTCGTAGCGCGAAGGGCCGGAGCGCAACGCCTCGGCCCTTCTCCTTGCCCTTATTTAGAACTTCCTTGATGCCCACTATCGCCCCAGATCGGAGACCGAACAATGCGATTTTGGGGTGTTTTGAGCCCGATTTGTGATCGTACTCGGCTGGATGCCGACTTTTTAAACAGGCTGTTACCTTCCACGCACTCACTCCGGTGAATGGGCCTCTCCTGTGCTCGAAAAGGAGAAGCTTTGAAAAGGGAGTCGAGTATATCGATCCTGCAAATGGAGCCTTTATTCGCCCCTGTCTCCCCGTGGGGTCCGAGCCCTCCAGAGGTGATTGCAGTCCCTTAGGATGGATCCTCGTGCGTCTGGTGGAGTATATATTACTAAACATCACTTGGGAATGGCAGCTAGATCTGGCTGCGGTGGAGGTAACGCTTGCCTTGCGGCCGATCTCTGTGCTCGACTATCCATCTGCAGGTTGTTAGTGCATTTAGAGAGAAGCGTGACGATTAATGGCTACGCCAAAGTTATCTCCCTGTGATCTGCCCTGATCCTGATGACTAGGGTGTTAGTCAAATTGTCAGTACTTCCTGGAGCACAGGCGCATGATGCCCGAGGACGGCCTCGAAACGTTAAGCTCCTTCGATGCGCTCTACGTCGGCGCCGTGGGCTGGCCGACGGTGCCTGATCACGTCTCCCTCTGGGGCCTCCTGCTCCCCATAAGACGCACCTTCGACCAGTACGTAAACCTGCGCCCCGCGCGCTTGCTACGAGGGTCAGTAGCCCGCTGGCCGAGTCTGACGTCCTCGACATCACCGTCGTGAGGGAGAACACGGAGGGCGAGTACTCGGACTCGGGCGGGCGCGTGTACAGGGATACGCCGCACGAGCTCGCCATCCAGGAGAGCGTATTTACGCTTCGGGGCATCGAGAGTATCATCCGCTACGCCTTCGAGGAGGCGAAGTCCAGGCGCGGGCTCCTGGTCGGGGCCCCCAAGTCCGACGGCATCAGCATCACGATGCCTTTCTTCGACGAGGTCTTCCAGGAAATATCCGCCGACTACCCGGACGTCGAGGCAGCCCTGATGCACGCCGACGCCCTCGCGGCGCGGCTCGTGCTCGCGCCAGGCTCCTTCGACGTTATTGTCGGCTCGAACCTCTTCGGCGACCTGCTATCGGAGGTTACGGCCGTCATCGCAGGCGCAATAGGGATCGCCCCCTCCGCCAACCTGAACCCGGAAGGCACCTACCCCTCCCTTTTCGAGCCCATCCACGACTCGGCCCCCGACAGCGCGGGCCAGGGCATCGCGAACCCGGCGGGCGCGATCCGGGCCGCCTCCCTCCTGCTCGACCACACCGGACACCCGGACGCCGGGGCCCGAATCTTAGCCGCGCTCGACGATACCCTGGCCTCCGGCACGAAGACCCGCGACCTCGGCGGCACAGCCACTACAGAAGGGATGACCGACGCGGTCGTAAACAAGCTCGGATAGTGCGGTCCGAAAGAGCTTGCGATCCCGCCGATGTACATTGCGGGCTCTCTCTGACGACAACGCTCAATACGTTCTCTGTCGGGTCAGGAAGGTCTGTGCCGCGACCACCACTAAAAGGAACATGCCGGTCACCAGCGGCTGGGTGTAGAAGAGCAGCACGCCGATGAGCGAGCCGAGCATCGAGCCGGCGCCTCCATCGTATAGAATGAAGATGTCACAAGTTTGGGGAGGGTGCATGAACGTATTCGGGTTGGACATCGGAGGGTCGGGGATCAAGGGCGCGCCGGTAGACACTTCAACGGGCGAGCTGATCCAGGAGCGGGTGAGGATCAAGACGCCCCATCCTGCCACGCCGGAGGCGATAGTCCATACAGCGGTCGAGGTGGTCTCCGAGGCTGGCTGGCAGGGACCTGTGGGATGCGGGTTTCCTGCGGTGGTCAAGGACGGCATGCTTCAGACGGCGGCCAACGTGGACAAGGCCGCGATCGGCTTCGACCTCAGCTCCGCGCTGCAGAAGGAGCTCGGCACGGAGGTTAGCGTGGTAAACGACGCGGACGCGGCCGGCCTCGCCGAGATGCGGTGGGGCGCGGGCAAAGACGAGGACGGCGTCGTTCTGATGCTCACCCTCGGCACCGGCATCGGCACCGCCCTGTTTATCGGCGGCCGGCTGGTGCCGAACACGGAACTGGGGCACATCGAGGTTCGAGGCAAGGACGCCGAGCACAGGGCCTCGGATACCGCCCGCAAAGGCGACGACCTCGACTGGAAACAGTACGCGAAACGGCTCGACGAGTACCTGCACAGGATCGAAGACCTGCTCTGGCCAGATCTCATCATCGTCGGCGGCGGCATCAGCAAGAAGTCGGAGAAGTACTTCCCCCACCTCACGAACCGCGCGAAGGTGGTGCAGGCCGAGATGCACAACAACGCTGGTATCGCGGGCGCCGCCCTGGCCGGCCTCCCAGACCGCGCGGCCATACAGACCGCCGAATAACACCCCCGAGGTCGTGCCCCTTCGGGATTGGTGGCAAAATCCGACCGTATGGCACGGGAAGGAGACATGGTGCAGACGGTGGCCGAGCAACTACGCGATGCCCTGAACAGGCGCGACCTGGAAGCAATGTTGAAGTGCTTCCATCCCGACTACCGGAGCGAACAGCCAGCCCATCCTAACCGGGGCTTCGGGGGCAAGGCGCAGGTCCGCAAGAACTGGTCGGGCATGTTCGAAACCTTCTCCGACTTCGAGGCCGAACTGTTGCGCCAGAGCTCCGACGCAGACGTCGTGTGGAGCGAGTGGCACTGGCGCGCCACGGGCTTACAGATGGCGGGTATCATCCTCATGGGCACGAAAGACGGCCGTATCTCCTGGGCACGCCTGTACATGGAACCCGTCGAGGAGGCCGGACAGACCATCGACGAAGCTGTGAGGACCATAACCGGAAGGGACCGGCCGGAAAATCGGCGCGACAAATAAACAGGGTACGTCCAACCGCGTGACCCGCTGCGAGCGACGAGGGCCAGCAGCTCTGCCCTTCGCGCGCTCTCTTCCTCGAAGCAGCCTGAAATGCTGAAAGCGACCGAAGGAAGCGTGCTCTAGAGCACTTCGGCGTCGAAGCCGTGTTCTTGCGAGATGTCCGCGAGCGTCTGCTCCACGACTTCGGCCGAGTCGTCGGGGACGTAGAAGTACGCCGTCTGGGGGAAGCGGTCATCGCCGGGCTCGGAGCGCACGTGCTCGTAGGGTATGCCCAACCGGTCGAGCGCGTCCCTCACGCTCTCCATCGCGACTTCGTCGCCGACGTTGGCGACGCGCAGCATCGTCTCACCGTTCATCACTCACCCCGCAAGGTCGAACTCGAGAAAGCGTCCGTACTCCTGGATCAGCTCCCCGTCCGCGTAGAGTTCGCCCCCGTCGCGCAAGTCGCAGACCAGGTCCGTGTGCACGCTAGATTCATTCTTGCCGCCGGTCTCCTCGTAGGAGCGGCCTATGGCGAGGTGGACCGTCCCACCGAGCTTCTCGTCGAAGAGGACGTTCGCGCTCGCCCGGGGGATGCCGTAGTTGGTCCCGATCCCGAGTTCCCCGAGGTACCTCGCCCCGGGATCGGCATCCAGCAGGCTCATCAGAAACTCCTCCCCCCGCTCCGCGCTGGCCTCGACGACCCTGCCCTCCTCGAAGCGGAGCCTGGCGCCCGAGATCTCACGCCCCGCTATCGCGGCGGGTACGCCGAAAAAGACCGTCCCGTTGGCCGAGTCCTCGATGGGGCCGGTAAAGACCTCGCCGCACGGCATGTTCCGCCGGCCCGCCGAGTTGATAAACGTGCGACCCTCGACCGAGAGCGTGAGATCCGTCTCGGGCCCGACGATCCTGATCTCCCGCGCCTCCTCGAGCCTCTGCTTGAGACGATCCTGCTCGGCCGACTTCCGGCTCCAGAAGAGCACGGGGTCTTCCTCGGCGAGCCCCATGGCCCCGAAGGCGAAGTCCTCGTACTCGGCGAGCCCCATGCCTGCCTCCTGCGCCAGCGCCTCCGTCGGGAAGAGCGTCACCACCCAGCGGTCTTTCTCCAGTACCATCTCGCTCAAGGATTTGTTCCGCTTCTGAAGCGACTGTTGCTTTGAAGGGTCAACGTTGGCCAGCGCCCGCGTGTTGCTAGGCGAGTGGATCCTGATCTGGGCGTCCGTCCCCTCGTAGATGCCACGCGTCACCGAGGGCACGTCCCCATAATGAACATCCCGCGCGTTCCGGAAGAACAGCTCCTGCATCCCCGGCAACCCCACCTGCGTCACGGGGGTCGCACCCACCTGCAAAAGCCGCGCGTAGAGGGCCATTATCAGGGGCGCTGCCCCCACCTCCCCCGAGACGAGAACCTGATCCCCCTCCCCCGCCTCGATAGAGTAATCGACCAGAACCCGCGCCAGCTTCCCAACGCGCTCGTCGCCCATCCAAAACTCCTTCCAGAAACCTTCCCGAAGAGCATATCATCCACGCAAACCAGCGCATCGCCACACAACAGACCGACAACTACCAACACCTGAAATGCTGAAGTGCTCTACAATTCGAGTCCCTCGCGGGTGAACCGCAACGCCGCGCGCATCCTCCCTAGAATGGTCTCCGGGTCGGGGGCTCCCAGGGGCCAGGGCTTTAACTCCAGGCTGACGGCCCCGGAGTATCCGCTCGGCGCGAGCGCCGCCAGGAAGGGCTTGAGGGGTAGACGTCCCTTGCCGGGGAGGCGGTGTTCGTCGCGGCCCGCTTCGAGGTTGGAGTCGGAGAGGTGGACGTGGCGGAGTTGCGTGGCGAGGACGGTATGGGCTCTGAGCAGATCTACCTTGCTCGCCCCAGCGTGGCTGGTGTCGAGCGTGACCTCGCCGACGTCCACCAGGTGCTCGGGAAGGTAACAGCTCCTTCGCCTCACGCTGAACATGCCCCCCGTCCTGCTGCGGGGCATGTTCTCGACAGCTACCGCGACGCCTTGCTCCCGCGCTTCTCGGAGTGCTCCCTTTTTCCAGCGCTCCAGCGGCCTGCCTGGTGGGGGCGGGTGCGCCACCACAATGGGAGCCTCCATCCTTGAAGTGGAGACCTCCATCTTCGCCGCCAGTTTCGCTACCCGTACCAGCGTCTCCTCCGGTCCGAGGCCCCAGGCGCCGCGGAATAACGGGGTATGAAGCGCCAGGATGGGGACGCCGTGACGCTCGATCAGACTCCTCAAGTACTCCTTTTGGTGGGTGTCCCAACGTTCGTCCATCATGATCTCGACCCCGTCGAAACCGGCTTCGGAGGCCCAGGCGTACACCCTCTCTAGCCCGAAGGGATAAAGCGAGCCCGTGCTGAATATGACCGGGGTCGCCACTATCTCTCCCCTCGCCGTATCTCCAGAAACCGCGCGAGCGTCGACGGCGAGTGGTTCTGGTAGTGGTTGTTGGCGTAGGCGAAAACGGTTCTCCCTTCCTCCAGAAAGCGGCCGACCAGGTTCGACCACCACCTGAGGTCGTCGTCGCGCTCCTTTTCGAGGCGCGTGTGCCCCGCGGGGAACTCCCTCCGGTCTCCAAGCCAGCGTATGTAGGAGAAGTCGGCAGTCGCAGCGTCCATCCGGGGCATCCTCGGGTAGTCGACCAGCGTCAGGGCGGCGCCCCGCTCGCGCAGCATCACCGGGAGGTCAGATCCCAGCCAGCTACCGTGCCTTACCTCGACGGCGTAGCGGAAGCCCTCCGGAAGTCCTTTGAGAAAATCCTCCAGAACGCCCATACCCTCCACGGTGAAAGAAGGCGGGAGTTGCAGGAGGAGCGGTCCTAGCCTGTCGCCTAGCGCGGCGATCGTTCGCAGGAAGTTTAAAGTCTCGGCTTCGGCGTCTACCAGGTTCATTTCGTGCGTCACTTCCTGCGGGAACTTGGCAGTGAACAGGAACCCGTCGGGCGCGACCTCGCGCCAGGTCTGCACGGTGGAGCGGCGCGGGGTGCCGTAGAAGGTGGAGTCTATCTCCACGGTGGCGTAGTGCTTCACGTACTCGGCGAGCCTGGACCCGGAAGGGAGCGCCTCAGGGTAGAGGGTCCCCTCCCAATCGGCGTACGACCAGCCCGAGGTTCCGAGGTAGAGGCCCTCTTCCGGCGGCTCTATGCTGCCGGGGGTCTGTGCGAAGAGCCGCTGTTGCGCCGTATCGTCCATCCGACCTCGAAGTTGCGATGCTACCATAGGGACCAGCAGCGTTTTATGAAAGCCCTTCCTGTTCTCTCCCGCCGCATGTACTACATTAGCGCCGTGAAGGTTTTCTACAGCGACCACTTCGTTCTGCCACTGCCCGAGGGACACCGCTTCCCGATGGAGAAGTACTCGATGCTGCGCGAGCTCGTCGCCGCCGATGGCATCTGCGGCCCGGGGGAGCTCCAGACGCCGCGCGCCGTCACCGACGCGGAGATCCTACGCGCCCACGCACCCGATTACCTGAAGCGCGTGGTCTCGGGAAGCCTGACGGACAAGGAGATGCGACGCATCGGCTTCCCGTGGTCGGAGAGGATGGTGGAACGCTCCCGCCGCGCCTCCGGCGGCACTCTGGGCGCCTGCCTCGCCGCCCTGGAGGAGGGGTTCGCCGCCAACCTCGCTGGCGGCACGCACCACGCCTTCTCTGACAGGGGCGAGGGCTACTGCGTCTTCAACGACTCGGCTATCGCCGCCCGCGCCGTCCAGGCCTCCGGCCTCGCGGAGCGCGTGGTGGTCATCGACACGGACGTGCATCAGGGCAACGGAACCGCCAGAATACTGCGCGGCGACCCCTCGGTGTTTACGTTCTCGATCCACGGCGCGAAAAACTTCCCCTTCCACAAGGAGGAGAGCGACCTCGACGCGCCACTCCCCGACGGCGCAGACGACACCGAGTTCTTGAGCACGCTGGAGAGCAATCTGGAGAAGGCGCTAGAGGCCGCGCACGCGGACCTCGCCATCTACCTGGCCGGCGCGGACCCGTTCGAGGGCGACCGCCTCGGCAGGCTCTCGGTCACGAAGCGCGGCCTCGCCGAGCGCGACATGATGGTCCTGGAGGCCTGCCGGGACCGCGACATCCCAGTGGCGGTAACGATGGCCGGCGGCTACGCGCGAAAGGTCGAAGACACGGTGAACGTGCACTTCCAGAGCATCAAACGCGCGGCCGACCTGCTAGAGTCGGGAGCCGCCCCGTACGGAGGGAAGCGCCGCTCATGAACAAGATTTCCAGTTCCTCTATCGTAATCGGTGCCGGCATCTCTGGCCTGCTCGCCGCAGACACGTTGCAACGGGAGGGCTGGGACGTGACCGTCCTCGACAAAGGCCGGGGCGTCGGAGGCAGGATGGCGACCCGGCGGGTCGGAGGCGGCACCTTCGACCACGGCGCCCAGTTCTTCACCGTAAGGGGCGATCGGTTCTCCGGCCTCGTCGACGGCTGGCTCGGCACCGGCGCCGCCACGGAGTGGACCCGTGGTTTCGCCGATGCACAGGGCGAGCCGAACGAGGACGGCTATCCCCGCTACCGCGGAGCCGCCGGCATGACCTCGATACCCAAGCACCTCGCCCACAGGCTCGACGTTCGCACCGGCGAGACGGCGATCAGGGTGGACGACCGTGCCGGTGGTTGGGAGGTTATCTGCGAGTCCGGTTTGCGGCTCGAAGCCTCCGCGCTCGTGCTCGCCATGCCCGTTCCCCAGGCGTTGGAGCTCGCCGCAGCGGGGGATTTCGGTCTACCGGATAGCTCGAGGAGGCGACTGGAGGACATTACATACGATCCTTGCCTCGCGCTGATGGTCGTGCTCGACGGTCCTGGCGGCGTGCCGGAGCCGGGCGGGATGCAGATCAAGGGCGAGCCCCTTGATTGGATAGGCGACAATCAGCGAAAGGGCATCTCTGAAGCCCCCGCCATCACCATTCACGCCGGACCAGAATGGAGCCGGACTCACTTCGATGACGATGAAGCAGAGATAGCGGAGTGCCTGATCTCTTTCGCCTCAGACCGACTTGGCACCGACCTCTCTCCTTCGGTAGTCGAATCTTCCCTCGCCAGGTGGCGCTACAGCTGGGTAACCAACGCCCACCCGGAGCCGTTCATCGCCGCCTCGGAGAACCCGGCGCTTCTCTTCTGCGGAGACGCCTTCGGCCAACCCAAGGTCGAGGGCGCGGCTCTCTCCGGGCTGGCCGTCGCAGATTATCTTCTGGGCTAGATGATGGTCCTGCTGCTCGCCAACGCTGCGGCGACGCTATTCATGGTCGGGGTGATCCCGCCACACCACCCTGGGGCTTCGACCCGGCGGCCCACCGCTTCCCCCTGAAGTCCAACTGGCTGCGCACCGTACTCTGGAGCCTCCACGGACTCGTTGTACTCAACATCGTGTACGGGGCAACCGGTTGCGTCCGTTTGAACGATCCACCGTTGCATCTAGCGTCAGGTTACAAAAAGTGGTACATATGGACTAGAAAACTAGAGTGGTCGAAGGAGAAGGGGTCCTTGGGAAACAGAAGGGTGGCGCTCAAGCCGCACGCGTCCAAGATCCGGCGCTGGGTCGAAGAGGGTCGGGGGGACACCTGGATCGCGCAGGAGCTGAACACTACGCCGTCGAGCGTGCAGAGCTTCCGTTCGCGAAATTCGATCTACCGCCGCGACCCCGTCCGCCGTGGCCAGCTCTCGGAGCATCGCGCGGTTCTCGACGAGACGGAAGATGGCATAGTGCTAAAGACCGACGCCACCGACTCCGAGGTCTTCGAACGCGAATGGCGCGACTACCTTGGCGGCTCCCCCGAAGACCTGCAGGTGGTCATCACGCAGGACCGCATCTACGTGGAGAAGATCCGCTAGCTTGCGCAAAGACCCCGGCGTAGAGCTCCACCTCTCCCTAGCAGAAGCAGAATCCCTGCACGCCCTGCTCGAGGACGTTCTAGAAGACGGAGAACAAGATCAGGACCTCCAACGCGCCTACCGGCTCCTCAGCTGGCGCATCCTCGCCGCCAGGGGCGGTACCGGCCTCATCGGACGCGTGGCGACCCTTGCTCGCGAAGCCGGCACCCTAGATGAGTACGAAGAAGCGCGAGACCGTGAACTAGGCCCCGTTCTAAAAGGTCTCGAAAGCGCCGAGAATAGGGATCCATGAAAACTGAAGCCTGTTACCCAACTGTTACCTTCGGGTAGCAATCTTGTAATCTCGGCGCTGTATATTTGCCGGGCAATGGGCCTCTTCCCCCCCTTCCTGGCCCAGGCGACTTACCCGGGCCGCGGATCACGCGCGGTCCGGTTTTCTTGTGCTAACCTCTTGAGATCTTGGAGAGCCTCCTCAGTTCACTGGTTCTGACGTTGTTTATCGGCGTCCTTGCGTTGCTCGCGCAGTGGTCGAGGAAGAACAGGATGGCCGAGATCTCGCTCCTCGTCGTGCTCGCGTCCGTCTCGCTCTTGCTCCTCGCGACGGGCGCGTTGCTCAGCGCTGTTTGGGTCTGGGGCCAGGCGCCCCCCGAGATCCAGAAGTTGCTTACGGTATCGAGCCTCCCGATCGTGGCGTCGGGCGTGGCCGGGTTGGCGCTGTGTGTCCCGACGCTGCGCAAGATCGTACGCCGCCAGCCCAACGGAGACTTCTGGACGAACCCGCCCGTCTTTTTCGGCCTCTGGATGTTCGTGACCGTGCTGCTGTCCAACAACCTGATCGGCATCCTCGGCTTCGAACGGCTGAGCGAGATCGACGCCTTCACGTTGGGAACGGGCGGCAGGATCTCGGCCGTCGCCGTCCTGGCGAGCCAGTTGCCCTTTGTCGTTCTCGCCGTGGCGGGCGTGGGCGCCGGCATCCGGCGCAGCCCGCGCGAGACGCTGGCCCGCCTCGGCTACGGGCCCATCTCGCTCCGCAACCTCGGCGTGGTCGCGCTCTTCATCGTGGCGGCCTTCGCGCTCTCGGTGGCAGCCGACTACCTGTTCTCGCTTCTGCAGCCCGACCTCTACCGCCAGGTCGGCGAGGTTTCGGGCACGCTCTTCGATCCCAAAGGCCTGAGCTTCATCTCGGCCGCTCTCTTCGCCCTGCTGATCGGGGTCGGCGCCGGGCTCGGGGAGGAGACGCTCTTCCGCGGCGCCGTGCAACCCGTCTTCGGGATACCGGCGACCTCCCTACTCTTCGCGTCGATGCACGTCCAGTACGGCCCCTCCCTGCTGCTCGGCTACATCTTCTTGCTCTCCATAGGCCTCGGGCTCCTTCGACGCTTCTTCAACACCACGACCAGCTTCCTGGCGCACGCCGGCTACAACACCCTGGGCATCCTCGCCGCCTACTTCTTCGGCTTGTAACGGTTTGCCAACCGCTGCATTAGCCATCGGCTTTTCGTACTTGCTTACCGCTCCTGCGAAAGGTCGCTAAATGGTTTATGTGCTTCGCCTCATAAGCAGCCATTCTCGCTCGCCGTCTGGCCTGGTGGCGCCGAACGTTTCGACGGGTTCGAAACCGGCCCGCTCGTATACCCGGATGGCGCGGCGGTTGAAGGTGGCGACGGTGAGGCGGAATGCGGGGGGCGAGTAGGCATTTTGCGCGAACCGGAGGCCTGACGCAACGAATTCTTTTCCGAGGCCCTGGCCGGTGAGGTCGGGTCTCATCCCGAGGCCTATGTCGAGGGCGCTCTCGCGTTCGTAGAGTCCGAGACGCTTACCGGCGGAGACGCGCGCATCCTCGCCGAAGCAGAAGTATCCGACGAGCTCTCCGTGGTCGTCACGAACGGAGTGGTAGAGGTAGCGCGGTTCTAGGAGAGAGGCTACGGAAGCGGGGTTGCCATCGTAGACGGAGTATGGTCCGTCGTAGCGCCAGCGTGAGATGGCCTGTGCTTCGGCGCGGGTGATCGGGGCCAGGGCAAAGCGCAACGTGGGTGCGGGGAGGACGCTCTAGGCGGCCAGGGAGTCTGTGACGGTGACGACCGGCGCCGGCTCCAGGGCCGCTGCGATGCGGACGAGCAGCCCGCTCACCTCGACGTCGAGCCCGCCGGCGATGCTCTCCAGGACCCTCGAAGATGGATCCTTCTCGCCGCGTTCGATCTCCGCGAGGTAAGACACCGAGACGTGCGCGCCCTCGGCGACCTGCTTTAGCGTGAGCCCCCTCTCGCGGCGCTCCGCCCGCAGGGTCTCCCCGATGGTCGAGAGAAGGTCCCCCTTGTGACGCTCCGGGCTTATCTCCAAAGTCTTCACGGCCCTGATTCTATCTTCCCGGCGGCGCTTTGCGCAACCCGCCCGCCAACTTCTTGACGAGACGCACCTCCGCGGCGTCCGCCTTGGGGGTCTCGTAAGGCGTCTCCATGACCACGGGAACCCCGGGCAGGCCGGCGAAAAGCCCGGGCCAGGCGTCGATGGAGATGCTCCCCTCCCCGATCTTCCTGTGCCCGTCGCGATGGCTCCCGAGCTCGTTCTTGGCGTCGTTCAGATGCAACAAGGCGACAGCATCCCCGACGGAGGCGGCCAACTCCGCGGCGACAGCTCGCCCACCGACCTCAGACGACAGGTCGTAGCCGGCCACGAAGGCGTGCGCCGTGTCCACGCAGACCCCGACCCCGGCGCGCCGGGCGACCTGCCCGAGCGACTCGAAGCTAGAACAGAGCTGGGTGCCTGCGCCCACGGAGTTCTCGACCACGGGCTCAGCCGCCCCAGAAGCCCCGTCGAGCTCAGCCGCCAGCTCCCTGGCGTGCCCGAGGCCCTCCACGAGCCGCTCCATACCCTTCTCTTCGCCGTCGCCGCCGTGGCTTCCGGCGTGCACGACGACGAAATCGACGCACAGAGCGCCACCTGCGACCAACTCGTGGGCGAGGGCGCGCGCCGAGAGGTTGCGCAGCTCCTCGTCGGTCGAGGCCAGGTTTATCAGGTACTTCGCGTGGGCGACGACCGGCGAGATGCCGAGCTCGCGGGTTCCTTCGACGAAGGTTTCGGTGTCCCGGCGCGGCACGGGAACCGCCCAGCCTTGCGGGTTGGAGACGAAGATCTGGACCGTCTCGCACCCCAGCTCGCGCGCGGCCTTAAGGGTTTTCGCGAACCCGCCCGAGGTCGGAAGGTGCCTGCCGATGTTGTTCGTTCGTCCTGGCATGGCGGCGATTCTACCGGCCACGGGTGATGATCGCTTTGAGAGATATAATCCATTCAGCACTTTTGGATATCGGAAGGAGCCGGCAGATGGCTGTCGAAGGCAAGGTGGCGAAGATCCTGGGCAACAACGAGATAGTCATAAACCGTGGGAGCGGGCAGGGCGTCCGGCGGGGTATGCTCTTCGAGGTTTTCGCCCCGGAAGGCGAGGAGGTCTGGGACCCCGACACGGGCGAGACGCTAGGCACCGTCGAGGACGTGAAGGCGAAGGCCGAGGTCACGGAGGTCAAGGACAGGCTCGCCGTGGCCCGCATCCAGAACATGCAGGAGACGCCTTTCGGGGCCGTGGACATCGGGGAGATGCAGGAAAACCTGCAACGCATGTTCGGCCAGATGTTCGGGGAGGACGTCCAGGTTCGCGGCTTCGGCGCATCCCAGGGCGACGATCCGGACCTCGAGTCGATGCTCGGCGGTCCACTACAGGACCTCTCCAAGGTACAGGTCGGCGACGCCGTCCGAGAGATCCCACGCCGCTAGTTGGTCTTTTGAACAACCTTTCGCGCCTGCCTGTGACGTTTGGCCTGATCGGCGCGTGCGTCGTCGTTTATCTGGGAGTGGCCTTCGCCGGCCAGGGATACGGCTACCCGTTGAACGTAGGGCTGGTGACGCAACCGTCCGAGGCTCTGGCCAAGGGCGCGCTCGTGCCTGCCCTGGTGGCCCGCGGGGAGGCGTGGCGGTTGGTCTCGTGCATGTTCTTGCACGCCGGGTTCGTCCACCTCGCGCTGAACATGCTCTCCCTCTACTTCCTGGGTTCGTTCGTGGAGGTGGCGTTCGGGCGAGGCCGTTTCCTCGCGCTCTACCTGACGAGCGGGCTCGCCGGCGGGATCGCCTTCCTTTACTTTGGCGACTTCGGCGGGGCCGTGGTCGGGGCTTCTGGTGCGATCTTCGGCCTGCTGGGGGGCGTGCTCGGTTACTCTTTGCGCCGCCGCACCTTCTCCTGGCAGAACCCCCTGATCCGTCAGCTCCTGATCCTGACCGCCCTCAACCTCTATATCGGGTTCTCCATCCCCAACATAAGCAACACCGCCCACATCGGCGGTCTGATCGGCGGCCTCGTCTTCGGGTGGCTCGTCGCCCCCACCGTCTTCTCTGAGAAGAAGACGCGCGCCGCAACGCCAACGATCGTCGTGCTCGGGGCGGAGGCGCTTTTATTGGCCGTTTGGTTTTTCGTGTTCGCATAGAAGCAGGCCGCCCGAACATTCGAGGGCGGTTCGCAAACCGCCCACCGGTCAACCGTGCGGTAGCGCTATCAAACCGGCGGCGGTGATAACGAGGGTGGCCACGAACAAAAGGCCGGCCCACTTGTTCGTGTGCTCGGATTGGGCTTCCGGGAGCAGGTGCGCGGCGCCGATGTAGGTTAGTACCCCGCCGGCGACGCCGGTCAGGAGGCCTAAAGCGCCGTCCCCGGGTACCGGCAAGAACGCGGTCAAGGTTGCGGCGGCGGGGATCGCGAGGCCGAGCAAGGCGGCGGTCCACAGGATTCCCGCTCTCCCGACGTGCGCGGCGAGCAGAACGGCGGCGAGGGAGATCCCCACGGGCACCTGGTGCACGAGGACGCCGAGCCCGACGAGCCAGGAGGTCACGGCGGCCTTGGCGCCGATGCCGAGAACGAAGCCGTCCGCGAGGTTGTGGACCGCAAGCCCGAGGACAAAAGGCCCGAGCGCATGTTTGTGGATGTGCTCCTCGGGGAGATGGTGCGTGTGGGCCCTGGTGAACGCCTCGGTGAGGAAGAGCAGGGCGAATCCCGCGACGAACCCCGCGATCGCGGTCTCCCCGCCAAGCTCCAGACCCTCGGGGAAGAGGTCCACAAAAGCGAGCGCGAGCAGTATCCCCGCGGCGAAGGCGGCGGAGAGGGACCTCCCCCTGGCCCCCAACTCGCCGCCAAGCAACGCCAGCAGACTCGCCGTCGTGAAGCCCACCGCGGCAAACACGGACATGAGAATGGCGCTCACGGTCGCCCCGCTACCTGCATTCGGGGCACGTCCCGTAAACTACCACGCTGTGGGCGCGCACCTCGAAGCCGTCGCCGACGTCGGGAAGACCGCGCAGATCCAGCGGGCATCGCTCGAACTCCGTGATGTCCCCACATCCCTCGCACTCGAGGTGGTGGTGATGGTGAAACATTATTTCATTTGCAGCATAGCAAGAGAGTTGGGCTCGGTCTACTGGGGACTCATATCGGAGGATGGTGCCAATTCGTGAAAAATCTCGGTAAACTCTCTCGGACTCATGGCTTCCCAGAACCACAAGCGGCTTGCGCCAACCTCGATCTTGAGCGGTCGCGAGTGGGTGTATCTGGCCAGTCTGCTGGTGCCGTTGGTTCTCTACGACCTGGTGTTGAAGGTGATCCGGATTCGCTCCCAGGACGACGTCTCGGGGGTGTTTGCGTCGCTCGACCTCATGCGGTCCGACGTCCTGTTCAATTTGGGGTTCGTGTTCCTGTGGGTGGGGTTGTTCGCGCTTACGAGGGGGAGTCGATGGCGCTGGCCAGTGGTGGTTTTGTTTCATGCGGCGACGATACTCGTCGTTGGGACGACGACGGCGGCGCACCAGTACTTTCAGGAGACCGGCTCCACGCTCAGCCTCAGCGTTATCGTGTACTCGCTCAGGAGCTTCGGCGAGATCAAGGACGTCATAGGCAGCGTTACCTCGTCGGCCGTGTGGTTGGCGGTCCTGGCCGTGCTCGACTATGTAGTGCTGGGACCGTGGATGATCTCCAGGCTCATCTACGGCAGGCGCAGGGGACCTGAGTCCTCCGATTCTTCGGCAACGTCGAGGCTGGTCGCCGCCGGGGCTTGTGCGCTGTCGTTCGCTTTTATCTTCCTCTCATTGCCGGTGGATGCTGGCGAGGTCAGCAAATCGTTCTCCAGGGACCCGGTCGTCAACGTCGTAATGAGCGAGGTCGACCACGCCAGGATCAGGAACCTCACCACGAAAGCCACCCCGATGGAGACTCCTTTGGGCACCCGATTGCAGAAGACGGCCACGACCGAGAACAGGAACGTCGTCTTTATCCATCTGGAGTCGACCAGGGCACGCTCCACGACGCCGTACAACGGGGACATCGACACGACGCCCTACCTCGATGAGCTCTCCAAACACAGCCTCATGGCCGAGAGGGCGTACACCATCGTGCCCCACACCTCCAAGGCCATAACCGCCGTGAACTGCGGGATAGACCCGCACCTGATCAGGGACATAACCGAGGCCGAGCCGAACGGCATCCCTGCCACGTGCCTGCCCGAGCTCCTGGACGAGCAGGGCTACGACTCAGTGTGGTTCTCCTCGGCGACGGAGAATTTCGAGGACCGTAGGGAGCTCGTCGATAACTTCGGCTACAGGGATTTCTTCCCCGTCGACAACATGGACAAGACGGGCTTCCAGAAGTCCAACTACTTCGGCTACGAGGACGACATCATGCTGGGGCCCAGCAAGGTCTGGCTAAAGGAGCACGGCGACGGGCCCTTTGTGGCCACTTACCTCGGGGTAACGGGCCACCACGACTACCGCCCCATCTACCGCTACGGGCAGGAGGAGTACTCCAAGGACTCAGCGCTCGACCACTACCAGAACGAGGTCCGCTACCTCGACTTCTTCGTAAAGAACGTTATAGACCAGTACAAGGAGCTAGGCCTCTACGACGACACGATATTCGTGATCTACGGCGACCACGGCGAGGGCTTCGGGGCCCACGACCTCTACCAGCACGACAACACCATCTACCAGGAGGGCCTCAAAGTACCGCTCATCATCCACGAACCGGGACGCTTCCAGAACGAAAAGCGCGTAGATAGCCCGACCGACCAGGTCGATATCATGCCCACGGTCATAGACC
>JBKPSF010000385.1:0-5455 GCA_046734875.1 Actinomycetota bacterium
CACTTCTCCAGCACGCGCTGCCCTTCCTCGCTCGTGACGAGATCCACCCACTCCTCGGCGAGCTCGGGGTCCTTGGCGTCCTCGAGAGCGGCTATGGGATAAGTCGCGATCATGTTGAGATTGGGCGGGATAGGAATCACCTTCACCCTGTCCCTTATGTCGGGGGTGTAGTCGCTCGCGTAGCCGAAGGTGGCGTCGGCGTCCCCCACCACGACCCGGTTGACCGACGCCCTGACGTCGGCCTCCCTGGAGACCACGTTGGAGAGGACCTTGTCCTCGAAGCCAGACCCGTACTCCTCGTTCGCCTTGCCGAGGATCTCCACGGCGTAGTCAGCGGCGGGGACGTCCTTCGCGGCCAGCACGAGCTTTATGTCCGGCTTGGCCATGTCCTGGAGGCTGTTTATGTTGGCGGGGTTGTCCTCGGGGACCATTATCACCTCGCGGTTCTTGACGAAGATTTCGGGCTTGCCTGAGACCAGGCCGTCCTTCTGGGCGGTGTCCATCTCCTCCTCCGCGGCGGAGGCGAACACGTCGGCGGGGGCGCCCTGTTGGATCTGGGCCAAGAGGTCTGAGGAAGCGCCGAAGCTCTGCTTTACCGTGGTGCCCGGGTTCTGCTCCTCGAAGGTCTTCCCAAGCTCCCCGAAAGCGTCCGTCAGAGACGAAGCAGCGAGCACGGTCAACGTGCCCCCTTGCTCTTCTCTCCCGCCGCCGGACTCGCTACTTTCCGAACCTCCCCCACAACCAGTGAGCCCCGCAGACGCGATCACAGAGATAGAAACCACGGCCAGAACCCACAGATAGCTCCGTCGATACAAGCTTCCACCTTCTCCAGAGCTCAAGAACACAGCCAGCCCATGCTAGTGAAAGGCTTCCGCCCGGTCTTTGTACAAAATGCACGAAAATCGTGTACGCGGGCATCTCGGCAAACCAAAGATCTGAAAGCCGACCGTCTCCCCTACAAAGATACGTTAGTAGACGCACACTAGTTTGTTTGTAGTATTAGCATCTTGTGTCAGGCTTCATCTTGGGCGGTCAGGAGTGAGACGAGTGCATCGAGTTGCTGTGGTTCGTGGAATCGGATCTCGATTTTTCCGCCGCTTTTGAGGTTCTTGACCCTTACCGGCAGTTCGATGGCCTCGCGGATGAGGCGGGAGGCTTCATGGAATCGTTCTGGTGTAGCGGCACGTCTTTCAGAGGTGGTCTGGGAAGACGTAGGAGGGTTGGCCAGCATCTCGCGGACGAGCTCTTCGGTTTTCCTGACGGAGAGTTTCTCCTCCCCCACCTTGCGTGCCAGCCTGGTCATCTGCTCTTCGTTCTCAAGGCCGAGCAGCGCGCGGGCGTGACCCTCGGAGATTTTTCCGTCGTTCAAGAGCGCTTGAATGTTCTCGGGTAGGTGCACGAGGCGCAGGGTGTTGGTGACCGCGGCCCTGCTCTTGCCGAGCCTGCGGGCGAGCTGGTCTTTGGTCAGCCCGAACCCGTCCATGAGGGCCTGGTAGGCGGCCGCGGTCTCCAGGGGGCTGAGGTTCTCCCTTTGCAGGTTCTCCACGAGCGCCAGCTCCATGGACTCGTTCTCGCCGGCCTGTCTTATGAGGACTGGCACCCTGTCAAGGCCTGCCTCTCTGGCGGCCCTGAGCCTTCGCTCCCCGGCTATGAGCTCGAAGCCGGCGGTCGTGGAGCGCACAACTAGCGGCTGCAGGATACCGACCTCCTTGATGGATGCGGCGAGCTCCCTGATCCCGGCCTCCGGAAAGCTGTTCCTGGGCTGGCGCGAGTTGGGACGGATGGCCGAGACGGGTAACTCCTCGAACTTGAGGCCCCCCACGCCCTCCCCGGTCGCGATGAGGGCGGAGAGACCCCGGCCCAGTCCCCTTTTACCCACGGCTCAAGACCTCATCGGCCACGGCCGAGTACGCTTCCGCCCCCGTGCTCCTGGGCGCGTAGAGTGCTATCGGCATCCCGAAGCTGGGGGCTTCGCTCAACCTCACGTTCCTGGGCACTATGGTGTGGAAGACGCGCTCCCCGAAGAAGGACCGTACCTCCTCTGCCACCTGGTGGGCCAGGTTCGTGCGAGGGTCGAACATCGTCAGGAGCACCCCGCCGACCTCGAGGCCGGGGTTTAGCTCCTCCCTGATCATCCTAATGGTCTGCATGAGCTGGGTGAGTCCCTCGAGCGCGTAGTACTCGCACTGAATGGGAATGAGGACCTCGTCGGCAGCGGTCAGCGCGTTGAGGGTCAACAGATCGAGGGACGGCGGGCAGTCGAGCAAGACCCTGTCATATGACTCCGGCGGCAGCTTCTTCAGCGCCCGCTGCAGCTTGTACTCCCGCGCCAGGCTGGAAACCAGCTCTACTTCGGCCCCGACGAGGTTGATCGTGGCCGGCGCAACGTCGAGCCCTGGTACGTCCGTGTTTACTGCTACATCCTGCAGGGGTTTGCCCTCGAGCAAAACGTCGTACATGCACCCCTCGGTACCAGGCGAAACACCCAAACCGCTCGTGGCGTTTCCCTGGGGGTCCATGTCGACGACGAGGATTTTCTCGCCTTTGCCCGCGAGATAGGCGGCGAGGTTGATGGCGGTCGTGCTCTTCCCCACGCCGCCTTTCTGGTTGACTATGGCCACAATAGTCCTCACCAACGGCATCTTAGCACGTCGTCCGAGGGTGTTGCTCAACCGCCACCCAGCGGCTTTTTCGCAACTGTCCCAGCCTTCCGGGGATACCGCGCTGGCGTCTCCCCTACCTTCTGAATTATGACCAGATTGCGCTCCTTGTCCCCTACTCCCGGTATCATTTCGACCCACTCGACGCGTACAACCTTCGCCCCGAGCACGTTAGCCGCCCGTGCACCTTCTTCGAGTTCCTGACGCTGTAGTCGTCCCTTCATCGCTATTGCCTTGCCACCGATCTCGAGCAACGGTACGCAATACTCCGCAAGGACCGATAGCCTCGCGACCGCCCTGCTCGTCACGACCTCGTAAGCACCACGGTGCTCCCGTTCCCCGCCGAGGTCTTCGACCCTGGCGTTTGCGACGCTCACGTTTTCGAGCGTGAGATCCTCAGCGGCAAGCCGCAAAAAGTTCGCCTTCTTGCCGGTGGATTCCATGAGGGTGTTCCGCACCTCCCGCCTCACGAGGCTTACGGGGATGCCCGGTAGTCCCCCACCGCTCCCCACGTCGGCGATGCGATCAGCCTCCCATAGCGGTTCGTGCAGAAAGCAACTCAGCGAGTCGAGCACATGGTCCAACATGATCCCTTGCAGGTCCCTGGTCCCGATCACGTTCGCCCTGTCGTAGGAAGCGAGAAGCCGGCCATAACGCAGCAACCCGTCGAGCTGCTTCTCGCCCAGGCGTACTCCCCACTCCGCCGCCTGCGCCTCGATCAACTCCAGAGACTTCATAGAAGTGTTTCACGTGAAACAAAACGTGTCTCCGCCGTGCGAGATACCCGTGGCGACAAAAAATTGCCGGGACAAGTTATTGTCGCCACTATGCGTTTCACGTGAAACGCATAGTTGGGCTAGGAGGGGGAGACCATGACTCTGCGGCCGTCGCCGGTACCTTCGCTCTCGGTGGTGACGTTAGGATTATCCGAGAGGTAGAGGTGTACGACCCGCCGTTCCGAGGAGTTCATGGGGGGCATTTCCACGGTCCGGCGTTCACGGACAGCTCTGCGGGCGGTACGGTGGGCCATACCCTGTATTGCCTCCACGCGGCGTTGGCGGTATCCTTCGGCGTCCAGAACGATCCGCTTGAAGAAACTACGTTCCTTGAACGCCGCGACGTTCACGAGGTACTGGAGAGCATCGATCGTTTCGCCCTTCTGCCCGATAAACAGCGCGGTATCCTCGGAGGCAACGTCAACCGCTATAAAGCCGCCCGCGTCGTAGACCTCAACCTGCGCCACGAAGTTCATCGCCTCCAGGATCGCAGTGACGAGATCCCTGACCTCGTCAAGTAACTCCTGTGGCGCTTCGGCCGGGTCGGCGTCGGAGGACGCTCCGTAAACCTCGGCCAGGGAGGACGACTCCAATCCGGTGGCGATTCCGGAGGACTCTTCGACCGGCGGCCCCGAATCCCCATCGTCACCCGGTACGTTGGCGGCCAGCGGATCGTCTACTTCGACCCTGGCATCCGGTGAGGCTACCGTGGTCTCTACGAGGATGCGAGCATCCCGCGCACCGATCCCGAGGAAGCCCGAGTTACCCTCATCTAGCACGCTGAAAGAGATCTCCTGCGCCGGCAGGCCGAGTTCATCCGCGGCCTTGCTAAGCGCCTCGTCGACCGTCGCTGCGTAAAACTCTCGTCTTTCTGTCATTTCTTCTTCTTTCTACGCTTCCTCTTAGCGATCTTGGCGGCCTGTTTGGCGGCATCCTCAGGCGTCTTCTCCAAGGTCTGACCACCGGAACCGCTAGCTTGCGCGCCTTTGCCGTTTTTGGACCCCGTGCCGGACTTCTCGGTGCCTGGAGTTTTCTTGCCGGGGCCGTAGTTGTAGATCACGTAGTTCTGGCCGAGGGTCATCAGGTTGGAGGTGATCCAGTAGCAGAACAGGCCGGCGGGAAAGTTGATCAAGAACACCGTAAAGCCCACAGGGAGAAGGCGCATAAGCCATCGCTGCTGGGGGTCAACGTTTTTCGAGGTGATCTCGGTCGCAGCCAGCATGGTAACCGCGGAGATGATCGGGAGTATGTAGTAGGGGTCGGCGTGGGAGAGATCCTGGAACCAGAGGATGCCTCCGTGGGTGAAGCTTTCGTATTCCGGCGGGGTCCTGCCCGGCGTGCCGCCAAACTTCCGGATCACGTAGAAGATGCCGATAAATATGGGCATCTGGACCAGGATCGGCAGGCAACCACCAAGGGGGTTTACACCTTGCTCCTGGTAGAGCTTCGCCATCTCTTCCCGCTGGCGCTGGGGGTTGTCCTTGAACTGGGCGCGGACTCTGTCCATCCTTGGTTTCAGGTCCTGCATCCCGCGCATGCTCTTGACCTGCTTCACCGTCAGAGGGAACAGGAGGCTGCGTACGATCACCGTAAGCATCACGATGGAGAGCCACCACGCGACGCCGAGGTTCTGGTGGAAGTACAACAGCACAGCGCCCATGACGTTCACGATGGGGGCGAAAATGTTCTGGAAAAAGTCTGCTATCGCGTTGACCATAAGATCCTACTCATCTGACCGGGTCGAAACCTCCCCTGGCGAACGGATGACAACGGAGCACCCTCAGGATGCCCATGAACACGCCCCGCACGACGCCGTACTTCTCGACGGCCTGCACTGTATACAGCGAGCAGCTAGGCGTGTACCGGCAAGTCGGCGGAAGCATGGGGGAGAGGTACCTGCGGTAAACCTGGATCAGCCCTATGATCAACCTTCGCAACGGAACCGCCGTCAAACGGCCCGGCGCTCTGCCGCACCGGCGAACTTGCTCAAAGCCTTACCGAACTCCGCCTGCAGCTCCC
>JBKPSF010000386.1:0-35068 GCA_046734875.1 Actinomycetota bacterium
ACGTCAGCATCTCAGCCGGTCAGCATTTCAGCAAGCTGCTTTCATGGCAGGAAGATGATGGCGAACCCTACCCCGACTGCCGCTCCCACTAGCGTCTGGGGCAAGGTGTGCGCCCTCGTTACGGTTCGCGACCAGATCACGAGCGGGAGTACCAGCAGGAATACTAGGCCCAACGGTCCGAGAAGTAGGAGCCCTGCTGCGGCGGCCTGTCCGGCGACGGTGCAGTGGGCGCTCGCTTTCCAGCGCAGCGTGATCAGGGCTACGGCCGCGCTGGCGAGCCCCATCGAGAGGGTCAACAGGA
This sequence comes from Actinomycetota bacterium, assembly GCA_046734875.1. GTDB lineage: Bacteria > Actinomycetota > Rubrobacteria > Rubrobacterales > Rubrobacteraceae > Rubrobacter_D. The sequence continues at coordinate 302 of JBKPSF010000386.1, forward strand.
AGAGATCCCGTGGTGCGTCGAGCAGGAACAGTACGGCGAGCAGCAAGACGAAAGCGGCGAGCAGGAACAGGGCGGGAATGAGGCGCTCGGCGCGGACGGAGATCCAGAAGTCTCCCACCCGCGAGCGCCGCCGCATGAGCAGCACGTACCCGGCCACGGCAGCGGCCGACATCAACTCCACCGCCAGGTAGAGAAGCCCTTGCGAGAGACCGGCACCTGAGAACGCCACGAGGGCGTAGAGCGCCGTGAAGATAACGAACGGGTTGAGCGCGTCCGTCAGGACGCCGGCGACTCTCCGGGCTGTCATGGTGGGTAGAATAGGGATCGTGCAACGTCCGCGCACACCCGCCGCCGAGAACACGGAGACCTTGGAGCTATGGTACGAACTGGGACGCCTCTATCGGGAGGCGGGAGGCGGCGCGCAGCGGGCCACAAAGCTCGGCCTGACGAGCGTCTGCGCGGCGGGGGCGCTGGTACTCCTCTCGGCGCCCGTGTTCGGCACGGCGTGGGCGGGCCCCTTCGCCGCCGCGATACCCGTGGCGGCGGGTTTGCTCTCCGGCGGCGGGCTGTACCTGCGACAGCGGTCGAGGCTGCGGTATCGCACCGATGTGGTAAGGGCTCGGCTAGAGGAGCGCGGTCTCGACGCCGGGCGTCCGGCGTGGGAAGGGCTTGGCGCTTATTACGATGCGCAGCTCGTGTTGCTGAGGAGCGAGTACGAGTACCTGCTCGGGCGGCGCGCCGGCAAGGCCGCCCGCCTCTTCGAGGAGACCTTCGGTTTTACCCAGGAGGATTCGTTCGAGACGGGGCCCTTGAACGTCGTCCCTGCCACGCCGGAGATGCTGGAGCTGCGCGGGCGTTGGGAACGCAGGATCCACTCCAGAAGGCAGCACGGGATGGAGGCTCCAGCGTTGGGTGTGCGCGAGGAGCTCTCCTACCGAATCTTCCCGGGGGAGATGACCGTGCCGGACGAGCTGTCGGTGCGGCGGGCCTATCTGGGCATCTCGCGGCGGCTCATCCAGGAGCGTTACGGGCCCGGGGATCGGTCGGATCTTCCCGAGCGTCTGCGGCGGAGGATAGAGCGAGACCTCCGCGAGTACGATTCCCTCTAGAGGGCCACCTCGTTTATGGCGATCCAGACCAGGATCGTGGCGACGGGAACGAAACCAGCGAGAACCGTGACGATGGTGGTAACGAAAGAGGTCCTGTAAGCGCCCTGGATACCAATTCCCATCAAGACCATAAGGGCATAGGTAAAGGCGAAGGCGCCGAGTATGGGTATCCACGCGAACACCAGCGCGGAGGCGGCGTAGGCGGCCATTCGGTAGACCTCAGCGAAGCTGGACACCTTCCCGACGAACGTCCTGATGGAGAGGAGGTAGACACCCGCCGTCACGCCGACCCCGACCGGCGAGAGCACCGCGAAGAGCAGTGCGCCGACGAGCGCAGCCCGCAGATCCCCGGCGTCCAACTCGCCGAAGAGGAGGTTCGAGGCCAGGGCAACAGCGGCGCCGAGTACGCCCGCGACAGCGCCCACTAGCAGCGCGAAGACCGCAGGTTCCCTCAAGGGTCCCTCGACCTTGAAGTTCAGGTAAAAACCCCTCGGGGAGAAAAGAACGGCCGGTACGACCGCGACGGCGCTCGTGAATGGGCGTTGCAGGTCGAACTCGGGGGCTTTATCGCTTTGCACGAGCGGGATTATACAATCCGTTCCGTTCGCGCTTGCGAAATCACTCTCAGAAACATAGACTTAGGGCCCTCGAAGATGGTGGCGGAGACGATGTTCAAGCTCTACCTAACCTCGATACTGGCAGCCGAGGTAGTAGCCCTTGCGGCGCTCGCGTTCCTGGCGCCGGACGTAGCCCTGTTTCTCGTCCCCATAGTACCGTTGACGTTGCTTGTGGCCCTCGTCTTGCGCCGCAGGTTCGGAGGTCCGATCCGCGGCCTGCGCCGGCTCTCGCCGGAGGCGATAGCGCATTACAGGTCAAGAGGCACTTACGCTGATTCCCCCGAGACGCTCTCCCACGCGATAGTAGAGCGGGCAGAGGAGATCCAAAGGGCCCTGGAAGAGTCGCCCTCTGACGAGGTTCGCGTCGAGATGTGCGCCCTCGGCTACAGGGCCTGCGCGAACGACATGATCACGCTCACCCATCTGACAAACGAAGCCCTCCCCACCGCCTCCTTCCTCAAACGTCTCAGGCTCCGCCGCAGCCGCAAAAGGGCGATAGACGCCCTATCGGAAGCCAGAAAAGCCCTCCCGCCAGGAGCACTGCGCACCGCACCGCAGGAGAGGCAATAGCCTCTCAGCACGGCGCCTGGCGGCGCCTTGTCAGCACGCTCCGGCCTTCGGCTTCCGCTTGTCAGCACGCCTGCTCCGCAGGCTTGTCAGCTTCTTGCCGTTACAGACCTGCCCGGCCGCGCACGACGAACCGCCACCCGCGGTAGCCACGTCCGACGCTCGAAGCGTCGCTTCGAGACGACTTCCTGAAAGCGGAGCCCGAAGGCCGAAACGTGCTGACAAGCGGAAGCCGAAGGCTGGAGCGTGCTGACAAGGCGCCGCCAGGCGCCGTGCTACACGGCGATTATTTCGCGTACTTCGGGCACTTCGCGCCGGATGAGGCTCTCTATAGCGTAGACGAAGTCTAGTTGGGAAAGGGGGCATCCTTTGCAGGCGCCGAGCATCTGGATGCTTACGGCGCCGTTGTCCTCGTCGCAGGCCACGACCCTTGCGTCTCCACCGTCGGCCCGCAGCGCCGGACGGACCTTGTCCAGCGCCTTCTCTACCCTGTCGTGCATGTCCTTTTGCTTCTGCATCCACCGTCGATTATATCCGTTTGTGGTGCCGTATTTCGCCCGTAGTAGAATGGGACGCCGGAGCGGGCCAATCTTCGAGGAAGGGGTTTCGTGATCAAAGACGAAGGGCAGAATTTGCTGGTCATAGGGGCGCCCGAGCACGACGCCGACGCCTACCATCTCTCGGGGTTTCTCGCGCCTGACCCCGTGATCTGCCTGCGCGTGGCCGGAAAGACGTACCTGGCCGTTTCCTCGCTGGAGTACGGCAGGGCCGAGAAGGAGGCCCCCGTGGACAGGCTTCTCTCCCACGACGAGTTGAAGATCATGAAGCTGGCGCGCGAGCTGAAGAGCGGCGCGAAGGCCTATGCCGCAGCCGTAGCCAACCTCCTAGGCGAGCTGGGTGCCATGAGCTCACCGATCGTGGTGCCTGCGGACTTCGGCATCGTGTACGCAGACGAGTTGCGGGCGCGCGGCGTCACCCTCACGCCCGATGGCAAGCTTTTCGACGGCCTCAGGCGCGCCAAGACGGAGGAGGAGATCTCCCACATCCAGAAAACGCAAGAGGCCGTCGAAGCAGCCTGCGCCCACGCCGTCGAGATCCTGGAAGAAGCGGAGATTGGCGACGACGGTACCCTTAAGTGGCGCGGCGAAACCCTGACAAGCGAAATCCTGCGCGGGGAGATAGACGTGGAGTTGCTCAGGCGCGGCTGCTCCGCCGACGGTACGATCGTCGCCGGAGGTTCTCAAGGGGCCGACCCGCACGAGCGCGGCCACGGACCCCTGAAGGCCGGGGAGTCGATTATCGTGGACATCTTCCCGGTCGATCTCTCGACCCGCTACTACTCGGACATGACCCGCACGTTCGTAAAGGGCGAGCCGGACGAAGATCTGCAGAACATGTACGACACCGTCCTCGCAAGCCAGGAGGCGGCCCTCTCTATGGTCAAGGCCGGCGTGAACGGCAAGGACATCCACAACAAGGTCGCCGAGGTGATGCACGAGGCGGGCTACAAGACCAACGTTCACGACCAGGAAGAGGGCAAGCCGCTCACCGAAGGCTTCTTCCACGGCACCGGGCACGGGGTCGGGCTGGAGATCCACGAGGCACCACGCGTCTCTGTTGCCAACGAGGAGATCATCCCGGGCGACGTCGTCACCATCGAGCCGGGCGTCTACGACCCAGAGGTCGGCGGCGTGCGCGTTGAGGACATCGTCGTCGTCACGGAAGGCGGCTGCCGCAACCTGACGAGGTTTCCGAAGCAGTTTGTGGTCTAGGTTCGGCCGGGCGATCCTGACCCGTTCGGAAACCGGTTACGTCGAGAGAGGAGACTTTGTGGAGATCAAATCCGTCGCCGACTCGGTAGCGTTCTCCGAAGAGAAGATGAAGAAGAACGCCATCTTCGACTCGCCACACTTGTTCTACGATACCTACTGCCTCCGCCCCGGCCAGACCCAGAAAGTCCACGCCCACGAGGACTCGGACAAGGTCTACTACGTGCTGCGGGGCACGGGCCGCTTCGCCGTCGGCGAAGTGGAGCAAGACCTCGGCGAGGGCCACGCCGTCATCGCCCGCGCCGGAGACCCCCACGGCGTCCGCAACGAGACGCAGGAAGAACTCGTCCTCCTCGTGACGATGGCTCCACGACCCACCTGAGCCGTGGCCTCCGAGGAGATGCCACGCCCGCCTTACGTGCTCGTTTTCGAGGAGGCGGTCCCCGGCGCCCTGCCGCTCACCATCCTCGTGGACGACCGCGGGGCTGTACCCCTCTTCGACTCCGCGCAAAAGGCCCAAGCCTTCCTATCCTCTACGGACTTCGGCGCCGACCTCGAGCCGGTCGAGGTCTCCGGCGCGGGACTAACCAGGGCGCTCGAGTCCGTAGAAGCCGGGGTTGGCTTTGTCGCTATCAACCCGCCCCCCGCCGGCGAGGGACCCATGAAGGTGCGCATGGGAGGCCTCAAGGAGCTCCTCGAGGCCTTGAAGCAGGAAGGCGAGAACGACCTCTTCGGGTTGGGAGGATTCTCCTAGCCGGCCGCCACGGCGACCCACGGTTACGCTTTCAGGCGTTCCAGATGTTCTTTGCGGAACTTGGCGACTTTGGGCGCGATTATTACCTGGCAGTACGGCTGGAAACCGTTGTTGCGGAAGTAATTCTGGTGGTAGTCCTCGGCTACGTAGAACTCGTCGAAGGGGGCGACCTCGGTCACGATAGGGGCGTTCCAGATACCCTGGATCTCTAGATCGGAGATCACCTCTTCGGCGATGCGCTTCTGGTCTTCGTCGTGGTAGAAGATCACGGACCGATACTGCGTTCCCACGTCGGCGCCCTGGCGGTTGAGGGTCGTCGGGTCGTGGATGGTGAAGTAGACCTCCAGGACGTCCCGGTAGGAGATCTCGTCGGGGTCGAACGTGACCTGCACCACCTCGGCGTGGCCTGTCGTCTCCGAGCAAACCTGCCTGTAGGTCGGGTTGGGGACTTCGCCCCCCGAGTACCCGGACTCGACCTTCTCCACGCCCCGCAATTCATCGTAGACCGCTTCGAGGCACCAGAAGCAGCCGCCGCCCAGCGTCGCTACCTCCATGCGTGATGTACCGTTGCTCTCCATATCCCTCTTTTCGTGTGTTTCCTACGGTTCCGGTATACCGCACGGGACCGGCGCGTGCACGCCGGGTTGCAAAAGCGGCCCGATGGGGCATGATTCGTATATGGTCGAGCAGATGAGATGTCACCGGCGGGAGTTCAGGGGGAGCAAACGCGGAGAACGCCGCGAAGAACGCTATCGCCGTCGGCTCTTGCTTGCCGGAGTGTGTGCAGCGGCGATAATCTGCGTCGGCTACCTCTTGCTTTTCGGCGGATCGCTGTTCTAACTACGCGGATGGCCCTGTTTCAGTACATCAAGCGCGCTATCGAGAAGACCAGAGAGGGCTGGCGCCATTGGCGGACCTTCAGGGAGATCGACGCCGGACACCGCTACCAGGCCCGATACCACCTTCACCAGCGCCGCACCAGGAAGGGCCTGGTATCCAGATACTGGAGGCCCATGAGCCTGCTCTGCGGACCCGTACTCATTGTCGCAGGCTTCGTGTTCATCCCGACGCCAGGCCCGAGCTACATAATCATCGCCATCGGACTGTGGCTGCTCGCCGGCGAATTCCTGCTCCTCGCCCGCGTCTTCGACAAGGTGGGGGTCAGGCTGGGAAGGGTCTGGGCGCCGATAGGGGGCCTCTGGCGGAGCTCGCACGTCGCGGTCAAGGCCATGATCGTCTTCGTCCTCGCCACCCTGGTGGTATACGCTCTATATTCTGTGTTCGCCGGGTAGAAGTAGGTCGATGTCCGTGCAACCGAACGATGTCTTTCGCGTACCATGACTACAGGATCCCCGTAAGTGCGAGGCTTTGGACCCGTGATCGAAAGCGTAAAACGGTACGCCTGGCAACAGTGGCAAAGCTTCAGCCGAGGCAGGCCCGGTAAACGCTTCCAGGAACGCTACCGCAGGCGCCAGGAACGCGGCCACGGGCAGTGGGGCGTACGCCGGATCTTCAACCTCACTCTGGGCATCCTGATCGTGGCCGTCAGCGCCGTGGGCGGCCTGCTTCCCGGCCCCGGTTGGGGCACGGCGATCATCGGGTTCGCCTTGATCGCGGGTGAGTTCCTGCCCGCCGCCCGCCTGCTCGACCGGGCCGAATTGACCCTACGTGCGTTCTGGCAGTTCGTCAGGGACATCTGGGGCCACTCCTGGGCGGGCAAGGTTTTGGTAGTTGCCGTGGCCGGGCTACTCATAGCCGTCCTCGGATTTACGATCTACGCTTTGCTCTTCGCCCGCTAGAGCAATCAGCCGTCAGCCTTTTTGCTGAAAGCTAACTTGCTGATCGCTGACAGCCCGGCTTTCGGGAAGCTGCCCTGGCTACTTTTTCGCCTCGCGGTCGAGGACGGCGACGGTGTCCGTGTAGTAGTTCTGGGCGCTCTCGTGGCTGTCGCCGATGCAGACGGTGCCCACCTTGCCGAACTGGGAGAGTGCCCCGATGAGGTGGAAGACCACCCCTTGCTGGGAGGCGCCGTCGAAGTGTAGGCCGTTGTCCACGGCGATGTCTACCAGGTCGTCGGGGGTCAGGCCCTTGTAGGCGGGGCTCTGGAGGTTATCGGAGGCATAGTAGTAGCAGGGCTTCGCGGTCGGGGTGCAGTACAGGCCGTCGTCCGCATCGTAGCTGCCGTCGGTAAGGAAACGCAGGATCAGGTAGGGGTGGGTGGTGCCGCCCTTCCTGAGGTTGATCTCGATGGCGGCGTGCTCCCAACCGTCCTCGCGCCTGACGGAGATGAAATCGATGGCGAACCGCCCGAGGGCGCCGCGTTCGCGGAGCACCTTCCCGACCTTTTGTCCGGCCTCTTTTATGTCGCGGCTGTACTCGGCGTCGGCGGGGAAGGTGCTACCGAGGAAGATCTGGCCAGACGGCCCGCCGAGGACCTGATCGTGGGTGGAGACGACCGTCGCATCCCCCAGGGGATTTATGCGGCACTGCACGGAGGGCGAGCGTACCGCCTCGCCCTCGAGCCAACACTCCACGATGCCGCCCATCTCCTCGAACTTGCGCCCGAAGCGCTCCCAGGTCTCGCCCGCGGCCTCGAATTTGATCCGCCTGGGCATCTCGTCCCTGACCCAGCGCGCGAGGTCCCTCCCCTCGGGGCATCCCTCGTAAGGGAAGACCGCGTTGCCTTCGCCCGAGAACCCCTCGTCCAACTTTATGGCGGCCCTGCGCAGCCCGGGATTGCGGAGCTTGAGCTCGGTGACGGCCTCGACGACGTCGCCGGCGTCGCGCAGGTGCTCGAACCCGTCGGGCAACGGGATGCCGGCCTCCCTGAAAGCCTCGCGGCTGCCGCTCTTGGTGCCGAGGTAGTTGAGCTGCGGGTCGTTGCCGTAGAGGGGGATGCCGAGCCGCACGGCGAGGGTACGTTCGAGCGCCGTGCTGTTGAAGCAGGTCATGTGCGCCGCCCCATCGTCGGCGACCGCCGACCGTATTCGATCCATCAGGCGCGGGCGGTCGAGTATCTTCTGCGTGAGCGGGATGTCCGAGGCGTCGTGGCAGGAGAGGAGCGTCAGCCGGGCGCGGGCGTGGCGCAGGGGGATGCCTGGCAGGAGGTGCAGGTAGTAGTCCACGATGGCCGTCGCGATGCTCTGGCTGGTCACGTAGATCACGTGCGTGCGCGGCAGGCGCAGGAGCATGAGCATGCACAGCATCCGCTCCTCGTAGTGATGCGCGCCCGGGATCTTGGCCAGCTCCTCCGCGTCTAGCGTGAGGCTGGGCACCACGACTACGGTTTGCGGGGCGCGCGGGTCCGAGATAACCTTCCGCGCCAACGGCTCGAGCTTCTCCTGCAAAACCGCGAAGCGCGCCAGCTCCTCGGCCGAACCAGGTTCGGGCCAGCCGGCTTCGGTAGCCCAGGCAACGCGAACGTCAACCATCTTCGCCCCCTATATACTCCTCCATGCGCGATCTTTCCCAGATACTCTCGCGCTCTATTCCCGCCTGTTACCCATGTTAACCGCGATGCGGTTCGCGTTACAAGAATCGGCGTCCTCGATCACCTGTATGGGTCGTGGTCCATGTAGTCGGACAACTGGTAGGAGATCATGGCCCGTTCCTCGGCGATGTAGCGCTCGATCGCGCGCTTGAAGGAGGGGTGACGGATCTGGTGCGCGCTGTACGTAACGACCGGCAGAAACCCCCGCGCCAGCTTGTGCTCGCCCTGCGCCCCCGCCTCGAAGAGCGAGAGCCCGTGCTCTATGGCGAACTCTATCCCCTGGTAGTAGCAGAGCTCGAAGTGCAAATTGCGCACCGCCTTGGTCGCGCCCCAGTACCGTCCGAAGAGCGCCTTCCCCTTGAAGAAGAACAACGCCCCGGCGACGGGACGGCGCGTGGATTCCTCGCGCGCGATGGCGAGCACGATGCGGTCACCCATCGTCCCGAACACCTCGTCGAAGAACGAGCCCGTCAGGTAAGGGCTGCCCCACTTCCGGTCGTACGTGTCAACGTAGTACCCGTACATCATGGCCGCGTGCTGGGGACGGAGATCATCGCCGGAAAGACACTCGACTTCCACGCCCTCCAGTTGGCGCCGCTCGCGCGCGACCTGTCGGCGACGCTTGCTCGTCATCGCGTCCAGGTAGTCAGCGAACCCGCCGTAGCCGCGGTTGCGCCAGTGGAACTGCAGCGAGTGCCTGACCGCGTAGCCGTTGGCCTCGAAGTCCCCCAGCTCGTCCTCCGGTAAGAAAAGCGCGTGCGAGGAACTGACGCCCTGGTCCTCGCCGAGCTCGCGCGCCGCGTCGAGCAGGACGCGCGCCACCACCGCGCGGTCGGCTTCGGGCCGCACGAGGAGCCTCGGTCCCGTGGCCGGCGTGAACGGCACGGCACAGACGAGCTTGGGGTAGTAGGAAAGACCGTGCTCGTGGTACGCGTTCGCCCAGGCCCAGTCGAAGACGTACTCGCCGTAGGAGTCCGTCTTGAGATATAGGGGCATCGCACCGAGGATAAGACCCCGGTCCTCGCAAACCAGGTACACGGGAGACCATCCACTCCTGCGGCCGACGCTGCGCGAGCGCTCCAGCGCGAGCAGGAACTCGTGGTCGAAAAACGGGAAGTCGGGCGGCTCCAGCGCCCGCCACGCCGCCGCGTCCACGCGCCTTATGCTGGAATGCTGCTGTACCCGCATCACGTCAGGATGACTCCGGCCGGCAGCGCCCCGCGGAAGACCTCTGGAAGATCTCATCCGCCGCATCCACGTTGCCCGTGCTCCAGATACCGATCGCCCGACGGGCAAGCATCTTGTTCCCTTCGGCCGACAACCGAACTCCTTCCCCTGGCAAGAGACACCTCTTCTGGATCAATGATATTACAGGGACGTTGCCTTCGAGTACGCGCGCATTAACGTTCTCCCGCGTTCGATGCGTAAACCTCCGTGCGGTAAACTCTGAGTTCGAAGGGCCCACCGCGCGGGGCCTTTCTCGTTGCTCTCCTCCCGCTTGCGACGCGGTGGGAGGGTGTGAGCACTTATCTGTTTCGCCGTATCGCTGAACGGGTATTGTTATATTGTCGGCGGGTCATACTCACGTTCCGGCGGCGTTTCTTTGGACATCGCCGCCGTGCTCCCCAGGATGCGGGAACAGCACGACGGCCAGATCATCAACCTCTCTTCGGTCGCCGGGCATGTCGTGCCCCCGAACTCCGCCGTCTACAGCGGGACCAAGTACGCCGTGTGGGCCATCTCCGAGGGCCTCAGGCAGGAGGCAGGAGAGGAAATCCGGACCACCACCATCTCGCCCGGCGCGGTCGAGAGTGAGCTTACGGACCACATCACCCACGAGGAAACGGCCGAGAGCACCGGCGAGCTCGTGGACATGGCGGTAGACGCCAGCGCTGTCGCGCGCGCCATCGCCTACGCCATCGAGCAGCCGAAGGACGTGGACACCAACGAGATCATCCTGCGTCCAACCGCCCAGGCCTTGTAGGCATAACGAATCTCTGACGAAAACGGAGGTCCGGCCGCCACGGTCGGCGGCCGGACCTCGTTCTCGCAACCTGGTTGCGGGCATCGACCCAGGCTCGCAACAACGCACCGAAGGACATAGCTTGCGCGCCGGCGTGTATTGCGCGAAGATCCAGGCAAGATGACCCTGCATCCTGCGCTTAGGAAGCTGATCGACGACAAGCTGGCAAACACCACTGCGCCGCAGTGGTGTTTGCCGATAGAGGAGGTCAGGGCCTCGTTCCGCTCCCTTTGGGCTCCTTCCATGACCGGCGCTCCCGTCGAGGTGGCAAACGTGGAGGACAGGACCCTGGATCTTGACTCTGGCGCCGTGAGGGTACGCGCGTACACGCCGAAAGCCGACGGTCCTATGCCGGTCATGATGTACTTCCACGGCGGCGGATACGTGAAGGGCGGAATCGTCGAGACCGACGCTTTCTGCCGCAGGTTGGCCAGTACCACAGGCAACGTCGTTGTCTCGGTCGGCTACCGCCTGGCCCCCGAACATCCCTACCCGGCCGCCCTCGAAGACGCGTATGGCTGCAGCCGGTGGGCCTACGAGAACGCCGGGACGCTCGGGGGTACGAAGGACTCGTTTAGCGTCTGCGGCGAGAGCGCGGGCGGCAACCTCGCTGCGGTCATCTGCCTGCTCGCGAGGTCCGGCCAGGAGATCGAGATAAGCCGCCAGATACTGCTCCAACCTGTCGTGGACTTCACGCTCTCCTTCCCCTCCATCGGCATGCCGGCTTCGAAGTGTCTTGTACCATGCGAAGACCTTGCCTGGTACTACGAGGAGTACTACGGATCGGATGCGGACAGGAAGGATTTAAGGGTATCGCCCATCTTCGCCGACGACCTATCTGGCCTGCCGCCGACCCTGATCATCACCGCCGAGCACGACACTCTGCGCGATGAAGGCAAAGCCTATGCCGACAAGCTCGAGGCTTCCGGCGTGCCGACAGAGTACAGTTGCTACGGTGGCATGATCCACGGCTTCCTGCAGATGGCCGGGCTCGTAGACGAAGCCCAGGCCGCTATCGACGAGATCTCACTCTTCGTGAGATCAGACCAGAAAGACAGCGCGACCCCGCTCGCTACCGAGTAAACCTCGCGTGCTCGTTACGCGAAAACCTCCCGGAGCGCCAGCTCGAAACCGGGCACGATGTCGCCGCCAACCAGAACGTCGGCTGCGGCCAGAACGGTGATGTCGGTCGTTGACTTGTACACGGTGGCCGAACGTTGTCGAGGGTTGACGACGACCACCATCTTCGTGCCCGCATCGAGCCAGTCGAAGACCTTCTCCTCGACCTCGGCGAAGGCGTCTCCGGGAGAGACTACCTCGACTGCCAGATCCGGCGCGCCCGGCCCGAAGCCTTCTACTTCGCCGATCGCCTCGACGCGGGCCCGGCTCACGAACGCCACATCCGGCGCGCGAACGGTGTCGGGGTTGGTGGCGAGCTTGAACCCCGTCTCTGCGGCATACACGGTGCCTAGATCATGAGCCTTGACGTAAGTACCCAGCGAAATACCGACGTTCATTGCCACGCGTCCATGTACGTTTCCCGCAGGATTCGTCCGGCGCAACTCTCCCCGTACCAGCTCGTAACGGGAGCCATCGTCGGGAATGTGCAGCAACTCGTCGGCGGTAACCTGTTGGCGAACAACGTCCATGATCCCATTCTAGCAACGGTGCCGCGTGCGGCGAGCCCTAATTCTGTGTCATCTTGCGAGCGTCGAGCAGCTCATCTAGCTCTTCTTCGGAGAGATCGGTGTTCTCGCGGGCGACTTCGCGGATGGTTTTGCCCGATTTGTAGGCGGCTTTGGAGATCTCGGCGGCCTTGTCGTAGCCGATAACGGGCGCCAGCGCCGTTGCAAGCATGAGGCCCTGTTCGACGAGCTCGGGGCCACGCTCGGTCGCTTCGATGCCGCTTATGCACTGGTCCGTGAGGTTCTCGGCGGCGTTGGCCAGCAGTTCTATTGATTGGAGGAGGTTGTAGGCGATCAGGGGCAGCATCACGTTAAGCTCGAAGTTGCCGCTCTGGCCGGCGATGGCGATGGTGGCGTCGTTGCCCGAGACCTGGGCCGCGACCATGGCGACGCTCTCGGCGATTACGGGGTTTACCTTGCCTGGCATGATGGAGGAGCCGGGCTGTACTTCCGGCAATGCTATCTCCCCGATGCCGGCGCGCGGACCGCTCCCTAGCCAGCGGATGTCGTTGGAGATCTTCATGAGGCTGACCGCGACGGTTTTGAGGGCGCCGCTCGTGAAGACGGTAGCGTCCATCGCGCTCTGGGCCTGGAAGTGGTTCTCCGTCTCGTGCACGTCGACGCCGAAGCGTTCGCTCAAGCGCTCGCAGACCATTCGAGCGAACTCCGGCTGCGTGTTGACGCCGGTGCCGACGGCGGTGCCGCCGAGGGCAACCTCGGAGAGGTCCTCCTGTGCCTTGCGCAGCCTTTCTATGCCGCGTTCTGCCTGGCCGGCGTAGCCCAGGAACTCCTGGCCGAGCCGGATCGGGGTGGCGTCCTGGAGGTGCGTCCTGCCCGTCTTGACCACGTCGTCGAACTGCGTGGCTTTATCTTGCAGGGCTGCTCGCAGTTTCTCCAGGGCCGGTATGAGGTCGTGCTGGATGGAGATCAGGGCCGAAAGGTGGATGGCGGTGGGAATGACGTCGTTCGAGGACTGGCCCATGTTGACGTGGTCGTTGGGGTGGATCGGGCTCTTGGAGCCGAGCTCGCCGCCCATTATCTGGATGGCGCGGTTGGAGATCACCTCGTTGGCGTTCATGTTGGTGGAGGTGCCAGACCCCGTCTGGAACACGTCGAGCACGAAGGCCCGGTCCAGCCTCCCATCCACGACCTCCCCGGCCGCCTCGACGATGGCGTCCTTTTCCTCCTCGTCGAGCAAACCGAGATCGTGGTTTACGACGGCGGCCTCGAGCTTTATCGCACCGAGCGCCTCGACGAAGCGGCGTGGCTTACGCAGGTCGCTAATGGGGAAGTTGTCGAGGGCGCGGCGGGTCTGGGCGCCGAAGAGGGCGTCACGCGGTACCTCGACCTCCCCCATCGAATCTCGCTCTACGCGGTGCGGCGTCTCTTGCTCTGTCATGCGAAGCCTCCTTTGCGGGCGAATACGTCCGCCCCGGATAGTCATATAATCCCTTGTACAACGGTCGCATTATACGAGAGGTGATGTCTTGGATTCTCTACGCTACGCGCTGAAGGAGTGGGCGGTCGCCGTGAAGGCGCTGGAGCGCGGCGAGACCGCCCTCGTACTAAGGAAGGGAGGCATAAGGGAGAAGGCCTTCGCCGTGCCGAAGACGCGCTTCCTGCTCCTCCCCGGCTACGAGCACCAGAAGCCGGAGCTCCTCAAGGAGGAGTACCGCGGGCTGATGGACGAGATCCCCGATCTGTCCGACGACGGGCCGTTGCGCTTCTCCTCGTTCGCCGAGGTCGTTGGCGCCTACGAGGTCTCCGAGACGCAGGAGCTTACGTCTCTAGACCCGCACCACATGTGGAGTTCCGAGTACGCTGAGAGCCGCTTCAGGTGGCGGCCCAAAAAGCCGCTGACGGTTCTCGTCCTGCGGACGTACTTGTTGCCCGAGGCCGTCGAGCTTCCTTACGTGGACGAGTACGGAGGGTGCAAGTCGTGGATCTGGCTGCAGGAAGCCGTCTCCGTCGAGGGGGCCAGGCCGGCGCTTCTAGAAGAGGACTTCGACAGGCTGGTCGGGCCCGCTGTTGGGGTGCTCGAGGGCTTCGAGCGCGCGCCGGTCGGCGCTTGAGGACGTTATGGGCACGGGAGCCATAACCATAGTTTTGATCTTCCTGCTCCTCTTCTTGAGCTGGCAGACTATCTACTCCGCCAACCGGGACCTGGCCAGGGCGAAGGCGTGGGGAGACCTGCTCCGCCGGGCCCTCCCCTTCTTCGCCCTGCTCTTGATGGTGTTAAGCCTGTTCCTGGTCCAGAGCTTCGGGCAGGGATGGACGCTCCTCGCCTGGATGGCGGTCGCCGGCGTCGCCATAATCGGCGCGAGCCTCCTCTCCGTCTCCTCCGTGGAGCGCAGGGCCAACAAGGCCTTCCGCAGCGGCGACTACGCGACGGCGGTGGAGCTCTACGAGAAGCTCGTGGAGGAGAAGCCGCTCGCCCGCAACAAGGCCTTTCTGGGGGCCGCCCTCGGGGCCGCCGAGCGTAACGAGGAGTCAGTGGACCTCTCCACGCAGGCCATCGAGCAGGACCCGAAGTACGGCCTCGCCTACTACAACCGCGCCCTCGTATTGCACCGGATGGGCAAGAAGAGCAGGGCCGTCAAAGACCTCGAAAAGGCTCTGGAGGGCAATCTCCCCCGCCGCTTCCGGTCTTCCGCGAGGGGGATGCTGGAAGAGATCTCTTGAAGCTCCTGTACCCTACGCTGGGCGCGCTCGTAATCCTCGCTGTCTTTACGGTCCTGATCGGTCGTCAGAACAGGGACCTGCTGCGTGTGCGCGCCTACAGGGACTTCTTCCTGCGCCTGATCCCACCTCTCTCCACGGGCGTTTTTATCGCCGGCCTGCCCTTCGTGATGAACCTCACGACCATCGAGAACTACGGCCGCGTCCTTCTCGTCTACATCGGCGGCGCCGCCGTCCTGACGGCCCTCATGACCAGGGCTGTAACCCCCGACGAACGCAGGGCCACAACCGCCTTCCGAAGGGCCGAATACGAAAAAGCCGCCGACCTCTACGACGAGATCTCCGCCCGCCGCCCGCTCCCCCGCTACTTCTCCGCCCTCGGAGCCAGCCTCGAAGCCTCAGGCAACCCCGCCGCCGCCCTCGAAGCCACGGACCGCGCCATAAAACTAGACCCCAGACTAGGCCTCGCCTACTACAACCGCGCCTCCGCCCTCGCCTCCCTCGGCGAAAAAGCCCGCGCCCGCGGCGACCTGCAAAAAGTCTTCCAAGTCGACTCCAACCGCAACCTCCGCCGCGCCGCCGCCGAAGCCCTGGAAAGCCTGGAGCAGGCGGAGCCCTGACGGGCTCCGCCTGCTCGCACGGCGCTTCGCGCCTTTCAGCACGTTCCGGCCTTCGGCCTCCACTTTCAGCACGCTTCGGCTTCGCCTCCGCTTGTCAGCACGTTGCCCCGCTACGCTTGGCGGCTTGTCAGCTCTCTTGCAACTCGGGCCCCGCCCTGCCTCGCACTACGAGACGCTGTACGCAGAGTCCCGGTCCGACGCTCGTAGCATCGCACCGGGACGACTTCCTGAAAGCGAGCCAGGCGAAGCCGGGCGAAGCTTGCCGACAAGCGAAGGCGTTAGCCTGAACGTGCTCTACCGGACCTGTTTCTGGATGTTATCTTCTGCGGCCTTGACCTCGATCTTCCCGTCCTTTACGCGGGTCTGGTAGCGCGATTGGGGGAAGATGGCCGGGCCGTCGATGACCTGGCCGCTGCAGAGGTCGAAGCGAGAATTGTGCCAGGGACAGACGACGGTGTCGTCCTCGCGCTCGCCCTGCTCCAGTGGACCGCTGAAGTGGTTGCAGGTTGCCGCGATGGCGCAAACCTCGCCGTCCGAGGAGCGGCTCAGGAGCACGCCGGCTCCCGCGACTTCCATCCTGCGCAGCTCGTCTTGTGACAGGTCATCCTCGTCCAGGACGGGGGTAAACTCGTCCGGGCCCGCCGCCTCGAACACGTTCCTGTCCACGCGCAACCCGTAGTGGTAGGAGAGCTCCCCGCCGAGGTGGGCGGCCATGCCGGTGATGGAGTACCCGGTCAGGAAGGTCAGGCGTCCGGCGTTTCTGCGGCCCGTAGCCCTCTGGACGAGCGAGACGATGCTGAGAACGAGCCCGATCGTGTTCAAAAGCCCGTGCAACACCCCCATGCGTCTCGACCCGCCGCTCAAATACCGCCAGTCGGATAGCCCGGTGAGGGCCGCCCCAAACGCCCCTAGAGTGCCGAACAGCAGCGAGAGGTCTGCCGCGTGCCGCACGGGCTTCTTGCCGGTGGCAAGGTCGAGGCCGTCGAAGACGAGCGCCGCGGTCCACGATCCGATGGGCACGTCCGTCATCACGGGATGCAACGGCGCCTCGAACCAGACGCCGTCGAGCACGTTTCGCGCCGTCGTGCCGCCGGCGTTGACGGCCTTCTGCACCTCCGGCTGCACGGCATCTGAAACTTCTTCCAGGAAGGGCAATGCCTCGACTATGCGTTGCATGAGGGTCTGCGCCATCTCTTCCGCCTTTCCGCTGGGGTGCATCTGGTCCCTATACCCGAACGGGTATGATGTCACTCAGATACGTTGCCTGCCACCTCGCTCGCGGGAGCCGCCTCCTTTGTCGCGGCCATGAGGGCTATCCAGTGTGCGATCAGGACGTAAAGGTAAAGCGTGAGCGCCAACGAAGCCAAGACCGTGCCCCTCTCGTTCCACAGTAAGGGCCACTGCGCCGGGATGGCCTGCAGCGCGAGCAGCAGGAAAGCGGGGGCCGCCATGCCCCGCGCCAGGAGCAGCAAGATGCCGGGAGCCAGCAACACTAGGTAGTTGTGCCAGGCGATGGGAGAGGCTAGAAGCGAGGCCGCGACGAGCACCCACAACCCTACCTCCGGCCCGTGCCTGACCCTAATGGCCGTCAGGAAGATGGCGGAGATCCCGAGCGCGTAACCCACGGCGACCATCCACGGAAGCACCGCCACGTTCTGGGCGTACGAGTTTTCGGTGAACAGCCGGGCCGCTGCCGCGGGTAGGGAGGCGTTGTCCCAGTATGGGCTGACGGACAGGCCCTTCAACACCCCGACGTAATCCAGCGTCGCCCCCGGCCCGAGCACGACGACGCCGACGAGCGTGAGAACCGCCCCCGAGACCAGCGCCGCGACTAAAGCCCTCCACCTGCGCCTTACGGCCGGCCACAGGAGCACGGGCAAGAGCGAGGGTTTCAGCGCCACGACCAGACCCAGGGCCGCGCCCGAGACTTCCTGCCTCTCCCGCCTATCCGCCATCCACGACGCCACAAGCCCCAACGCTAGCATGGGGTATACCTGACCGAGCGCCAGCGTGGCGAGCAGAGGCGAAGAGAGAAGGAGCATCGCAACCCCCACCGCCGTCCAGCCAGGCCCCAGCCGCAACTCTTGCACGGTCCAGGCCAGGTAACCAACGACCACGACCAGTGAGATCAGGACGAACACCCTGTAGGCTGTGAGCGGCTCGAGCAACCCCAGCGGCGAGATGAGCACGGTCCACGCGGGAGGGTTCAGGTTCACGAGCTCGCCCCCCGTGTCGTAGATATCCTTCCCTTTGAGCATCGCCCGCGCCGAGCGCCAGAAGCTGTCGAAGTCGACATGAATCTTCATCGACCCAGTCGAGATCCTCCCGAGGGCCGCACCCAGATAGCTAACCTGTAGCCAGAGCGAAACCGCAAGCACCCAGAAGCCGGCCGTGAACATCATCGCGTCCCACCCCGCAGAACCGCCGCTCTTCCTCACGCGCGCATTCCCAACGAGAGACAAACCCAAACCATAAACAGCATCATACGCTTGTTAGCCGTCAGCATTTCAGGAAGGGTGGGGGATACCGACCAGCGCGCGATAAGCAGCTTTCACTAGACCGTTGCAAATCGTGAGCGCAAGAGGCGCTGTTAGAGGAAAAGCTGACAGGCTGACTAGCTGAAATGCTGAAAGCGGAAGCCGAAGGCTGAAGCGTGCTCCGCAGCGCGTAGCGCCGCGGAGAGGGGGGGATTCGAACCCCCGACGCCGGGATTACCGACGTAACGGTTTTCGAGACCGCCGCATTCAACCACTCTGCCACCTCTCCGCGGCAGAGTGTATCCACTAGAACCCGCCCCTTCAACCACAACGACCGCACTCCACCGACGATCTTCGCAACCCTGTACCTCACCGTTCGGTTTGTTTGGACTAACTTGCCGATCTGAAGGTCCGCTTCTGGTCTCGATTCGTAGTCTTGTGTCGAGAGATAGAAAGACCTGCATGTGAACGGATTTTCAGTGGAGCAGCGTCGGACGGACTATACAGCTCCTTGTCGAACGTTAACCGTGGACATTAGGTACATTCGTGTTCGCTGTCACGCGCTGTAGGGTTGCTCTGGTTCGAGAAGGTCGCGCCTCAGGTTCTGCGGTCTGCGTGAGAATTTTCTCGGTCCGGGGGATTGACGAACGTAGACACCGGGTTTTCTGAGACCTTGCTCGTAACGATTCTCGTAACGTTTGGCAGACGATTGGTGGTTATGGTAGTGCGATAAAGTTGGGCTCTGCGCTGAAGGGAGTGCGGAATATGATCAGGTGTAGGGTGGACAGACCTGGCGTCAAGTGGATGGCGAGCCAGTCGAACTGTGGACCTCGTACATTGGCCCGGTGTGGTAACGACTGAGAGACGGCCGCCGTGTAGAGTGGAAACGTCGTGAAAGAAGGGTCGAGAGGAAAGGATCAAGGGGCTACTACCTTGAGTGGGCGAAGGCTCTTCCTCGTCCGCGCGGCTTGGGCCCTCGTCGCCACGCTGGCACTGGGCCTGTTCGTTGCCTCGGTTCCCGGATACGTTTCCAGCGTCATCGAACTCGGCCAGGCCGATTGGATGGAGGCTCCCGTCGAAGCCCCAACCGGGGTGGTTTTCGTTTTCGATCTGCTTGGCGTGCTTGCCTCCATTACGACCGCCGTACTGTGTCTGACCCTCGCCGCGGTGCTCTTCTGGCGCAGACCGGACGACTGGATGGTCGTGTTCATCTCGTCGTACCTCCTTGCCTACGGGACGGTGTTCGCCGGCCCTCTGGAGTGGGCCGAAGGCTTCTACCCCTGGTGGCCCCCGCTGGCCACAGAAGTGGTTCAACCCTTGCTCCTAACGACGCCTACTATCGCGCTCATAGTCCTGTTTCCCGACGGCAGACCGGTTCCCCGCTGGACACGCTGGTTGATCCTTCTGTCGGTCCCTCTCGTGATATCGATTCTGTCTCTGCCGCTCCCTTACTGGGGTGTCTACATGAGCGTGCTCGTGTCCTGCGCTATCTACGCGCAGGTCTATCGCTACCGGCGTGTCTCCACGCCGACCGAAAGACAGCAGACCAAGTGGGTACTTTTCGGACTCCTTTTGTGGTGGTTGCTGATATTGATGCTCGGAATACCTTACAGCATCCAGACGAGCCTTCCATCCGGCAGCCCTCTTCCTTGGTGGTCTGTAGCCGGTTCGGCCGGCTGGTGGCTCACGCTGTCCATAGTGCCGCTCTCGTTGAGCATTGCTGTTCTTCGCTACCGCCTCTACGACATAGACGTGGTAATAAACCGCACCCTCGTCTACGGTGCTCTGAGCGTGATGCTAGGCCTGGTGTACTTCGGCAGCGTTGCCTCCCTGCAGTCAGTTTTCCGCGTCCTAACCGGCCACGAAGATTTTCCGCAACTGACCATCGTGGTCTCCACCCTCGCGATCGCCGCGCTGTTCGACCCTTTGAGACGGCGCATCCAGGCGTTTATAGACAGACGTTTCTACAGGAGCAAGTACGACGCGAGAAAGACGCTCGACGACTTCTCCGCCAGGCTGCGCGACGAGACGGACCTCGACAGCCTGAACGGGGAGCTGATCTCGGTCGTTCGGGAGACGATGCAACCCGAGCACGCCTCGTTGTGGTTACGTCAGGACACGACCCCCGAAGGCCGGCAGTCCGGCTGACGCTCACAGGACTGTCGCGACATGTATCGGGAAGATGGTAGAACGTGAAGATGCTGGCTGCGATCCCGACGTTCACGACGTTCCTTGCCGCTTTGCGGTGCGCGTCTCCCTGCGCGGGGTCGCGGTGACGAAGAGAAGCGCCACGAACGGTGCCACCGCGCGCCGCTACGCCTGGCTTTCGATCGCGGCGGCAGTCATCACCATCGGGCTCAAGCTCGGGGCCTACTATCTCACGGGGTCGGTCGGGCTCTTCTCAGACGCCGCCGAGTCAGTGGTCAACCTCGTCGCCGCTGTAGCGGCCCTATGGGCACTGACCCTGGCGATGCGCCCGCCTGACGAGGAGCACGCCTTCGGCCACAACAAGGCGGAGTACTTCTCGAGCGGGCTGGAGAGCGCGCTCATCATCATCGCCGCGGCCTGGATCGGGATCGCAGCGTGGGAACGGTTGCTGAACCCGCAGCCGCTTCAGAACGTGGGGCTTGGCCTCTCCGTTACGCTGGTGGCGACGGCGGTCAACGGCGGCGTCGCGCTCGTGCTCCTGCGCGCGGGCCGTAGGCTGCGTTCGATCACGCTCCGCGCCGACGCGCAGCACCTGTTCACGGACGTGTGGACCTCCGCGGGCGTGGTTCTCGGCGTCTTCCTGGTGTACCTCACCGGGTGGCTCGTGCTCGACCCCGTGATCGGGCTCCTCGTGGCCGCGAACATCTTGTGGACGGGGTTCCGGCTTCTACGAGACACCGCGCAGGGACTGCTGGATCGGGCCCTGCCCCCGGAAGATCAGAAAGCTATCTCCAGCGTACTATCCCGTTACGAGGATCACGGAATACGCTTCCACGCCTTGCGCACACGCGCGGCCGGGCAACGCCGCTTCGTCTCCATGCACGTGCTCGTCCCCGGCCGCTGGACCGTAAAGCGTGGCCACGACCTCTCCGAAAACATCGAAAGTGAACTCGCCGACGCCCTGCAAGGAAACACAACCTTCTTCATCCACATAGAACCATCAGAAGACCCAGTCTCTTTCCAGGATCAAAACCTTGATAGGGACCTTCCCGACCCGGAAGCATGAAAAGCTGAAATGCTAAAGAGGGACGGACCGGGTAGGTCCGTCCCTCGCAGGCCGCGTCGGTTTCTCTAGCTACACTTCGAGTACCCGCAGGAGTGACAGACAACGCACCCCTCCTGGCGGGTAAGGCCGCTGCCGCAGTCGGGACAGGCCCCGATGATCGGGAGCTCACGGGTGTCAGGCAAACTGTCCTCAATCAGGTAGTGCTCGGACATCGCCCGCGCAACGCCGTCGGGGACGGAGAGGACCGCGTTGGGTCCTACACCCGCGGGATGGCCGTCCTGGATGCCGCGGAGCTGGTGGACCACCTCGGCGGGGTCGGCGCCGTGCGTGAGGGCCATCGTGATCATACGCCCCAGGGCGTCCGAGAACGCGGCGGCCGTGCCGCCTGGCTTGCCGAGTATGACGAAGCACTCCCTCGGCCCGAACTCGTCGTCGTTCATGGTGACGTACATGGAGCCGTGCCCGGTCCTTATCTTCTTGGTAACGCCCGTGAGCGTGCGCGGCCTCCCGTTGCGCGCCTCGGCGAGCGAGGAGAAGACCTGCCCCTTGCCCTCGGTAGCAGGCGGCGTAACGGGCGGCGCCGTGGGGGCCTCGGGCGAGGCTGGCGTCATGGTCGGCTTCTCGCCGCCGGTCTTGCCCGTGGAGAGAACCTGGGCATCGCGACTACCGTCGCGGTAGACCGCTATGCCCTTGCAACCCGTGGCGAAGGCCTGGCGGTAGGCGTCCTCCACGTCCTCCACGCTCGCCTCCTGTGGCAGGTTGATGGTCTTGGAGATGCCCATCGAGGTGTACTTCTGGAACGCGGCCTGCATCCTGACGTGCCACTCGCTCGTTATGTCGTGCGAGGTGACCCATACGCTGCGCACGTCGTCGGGGACCTCCTCGACGTCCCGCACGGAGCCGTGCTCGGCTACCTTCTTCATCAGCTCCTCGGAGTAGAAGCCGCGCTCCCTGGCTAGTTTGACGAACTCGGGGTTGACGTCGGGCATCTCCATGTCGGCCTGGCGGCGCATGAACGCCACGGCGAAGAGGGGCTCGATGCCGCCGGAGCAGCCGGCGATCATGGAGATCGTACCGGTCGGCGCTATGGTGGTGACGGTCGCGTTACGGACCCTGTCGCCCCTGGCCTCGTGGCGCGAGCCCTCGAAGTTGGGCATGACCCCGCGCTCCTCGGCAAGGGCCCTAGACTCCTCCCAGGCCTCGTCGTCGACGAACTTCATAACCCGCTCGGCGAAGGCGAGGCCATCGTCGGAGTCGTAGGTGATGCCGAGCTTTATCAGGAGGTCGGCGAAGCCCATCACCCCGAGCCCGATGCGCCTGTTCCCCCGGCTCATCTGATCTATCTCCGGCAGCGGGTAGTTGTTCTGCTCGATCACGTTGTCGAGGAAGCGTATGGCGGTGTGTACCGTCTCCCTGAGCTCGTCCCAGTCGACCTCGCACGTCTCCTCTATGTAGAAGCGCTCCAGGTTTATGCTCCCGAGGTTGCAGGAGTCGTAGGGCGGGAGATGGGCCTCACTGCAAGGATTCGTCGACTCTATGGGGAACTGCGGCGTCGGGTTGTCGTCGTTGATCTTGTCGATAAAGACGACGCCGGGCTCGCCGTTGAGCCACGCGCCTTCGACGATCTTGCGGAAGAGGTCCCGCGCCCTGACGGTCTTCATGACCTCGCCGTCCCTGGGGTTCTTGAGCTCGAAGTCAGCATCGGCCTCGACGGCCTCCATGAACTCGTCGGTGATGGCCACGGAGATGTTGAAGTTGTTGATCTGGTCGTTCTCGCGCTTGCAGTCGATGAACTCCTCGACGTCCGGGTGGTCAACCCTGAGGATGCCCATGTTAGCCCCGCGCCGCGTCCCGCCCTGCTTGATCTTGTCCGTCGAAGCATCATAGATGGCCATGAACGAGACGGGCCCGCTCGAAACACCCATCGTGGACTTGACCAGGTCGTTCTTGGGACGAAGCCTGGAGAAGCCGAAGCCCGTGCCACCGCCGGACTTGTGGATGATGGCCTGGTGCTTGAGGGTGTCGTAGATGCCGTCTATGGAGTCCTCGACCGGCAAGACGAAGCACGCGCTGAGTTGCTGAAGCTCCCTGCCGGCGTTCATGAGCGTCGGCGAGTTGGGCATGAACTTCCGGGAGAGCATCATCTGGAGGAACCTCTCCCTCGACTCCTGGTAGAGCCTTTGGGCCTCCTCGCCCTCCTTGAAGCGGAACTCGCCCTCGGCGATGTTCGACGCGACCCGCCGGAACATCTCTATTGGCTCCTCGATGGCCTCGCCCTTCTCGTTCTTCTTGAGGTAGCGCTTTTTGAGAACGGCAAGGGCGTTTTCGGTGAGTTCTATGTCTGCAAGCCTCTTTCGATCTACTTCCATACCCATCCTCCCAATTTTACCGCTTGTTTCTTCTATTCCATCGCCGAGTTTGCCCGCGCTACCCCAGAACGCGGGCCCCGGTTCTACCTGCCGCCCATCCCCGAGCTGGCGAGGCGCACCAGCTCGGTGCGGAACTGGTCCACGTCCGTGTACTGCCGGTACACGGAGGCGAACCGCAAATACGCGACCATGTCCATCCTCCTCAGGCGCATCAGGACCATGTCCCCGAGACGCCTCGAGGTCACCTCGTGCCTGCGCCGCTCGCGCAACTCGGCCTCGATCTCATCGACGATCAACTCGACCTGCTCGTCCGTAACCTGCTGCTTGGCACACGCCTTCGCCAACCCGGCCCTCAACTTATCCCGGTCGAACGGCTCCTTCCCGCCGTCGCGTTTGATCACCATGAGCCTCAAAGGCTCACGCCTCTCATAGGTCGTGAACCTCTTTCCACACGCCCGCGAGAGACACTCCCTGCGGCGCCTGACAGCGTCCTTCGTCTCCGAGAGCCGCGAATCTATGACCTTCGTATCCTCAAAATCACAATACGGACACTGCATCTGAAAGCCCCTATCACTCCAACACCATATCTGGTACTGCGAAAACCTAGCACACTACATTTTCGAGATGCAATACCCCCAAAATGCACCTTAACTTCAGGTTAAATTGACTCTCAACTCCCGAATGCCCGTTCGCAGGCGGAATACTCCCGAAACACCCCACCCAGAGAATTTTTCAAAGATTTTTTCAGATCGTCCCGTTTACGGCGAATGCCCCGCA
This sequence comes from Actinomycetota bacterium, assembly GCA_046734875.1. GTDB lineage: Bacteria > Actinomycetota > Rubrobacteria > Rubrobacterales > Rubrobacteraceae > Rubrobacter_D. The sequence goes on from JBKPSF010000386.1 coordinate 24,452, forward strand.
AATCGCGTACCGTCATGTTCAGGTCCACGGATCGCCCTATAGTATCAATTGAGGCTAGACCTACTATACCAGTAAACTTGTACCTCAAGTTGAGGTATACTATGGGATCAACCTGATGCCCTACCTGCGGGACCAATCGGAAGCCTACAGGGGCTTGCGGCGGCGATTTCGGAAGAAGTCGCGGAGCAGCGTGGCGGCGTTTTCATCGAGGAGGCCGACTTCGACGGGGAGGGTATGGTTGAGGCGAATGTCGGCGGGCGTGTTGTGGAGGGTACCGGCGTAGCCGGCTTTGGGGTCAGGGGTGGCGTAGACGAGGCGTGAGAGACGGGCGGCGTGGGCGGCGCCGGCGCACATTGGGCATGGTTCGAGGGTGGCGTAGAGGGTGCAACCGGTGAGGCGCCAGCCGCCCAGGGCGGCGGAGGCGCGGCGGATCGCGAGCAGCTCGGCGTGGGCCGTGGGGTCTCCTGTGGCCTCGCGCTCGTTGGCGGCGACGGCCAGGATCTCCCCTCCTCTCGCGACCACGGCCCCAACCGGCACCTCGCCGTTTTCGGCGGCGTCCTCGGCGGCGAGCAAGGCGTGGCGCATCATCGCAACGTCTTGCTCGGAGAACCGCCGTGGTGCCGTCTCTGCCACAAAGTCGATGATAGCAGCAGCTACGGCGAATCCTCGGCTCCGATCAACTCTCGCTCGATGCGAGCCGTTATGTCATCCCTCACCCTCCTAAACGCCTGAAGACGCTCCTCGTAGCCGCCGGCGGCCGCCGAAGGGTCGGGAAAGGACCAGTGAAGGCGCTCCCTTGCTCCAGGGAAAAGAGGGCACGCCTCGTTCGCGTCGTCGCACACGGTTACTACGAGGTCGAATGGTTCCCGCAGATAGCGTTCCAGCGTCTTCGACTCCTGGGCGGATATGTCCACCCCGACCTCGGCCATAACAGAGATCGCCTCGGGCCTAACGCGCGTCGCCTCGGTGCCCGCACTGAATACCTCGAAACGATCCCCTGCCAGGCTTCTCGTCAACCCTTCAGCCATCTGCGAGCGGGCGGAGTTGTGGGTGCAGAGGAAGAGCACCCGTTTCCGGTATCCCGGCCGCCGATCACCCATCCCTGGAGGTGCCGCCGAGATGGACCGCGGCCTCGCCGAGCAGCGCGCTCGCTGTTTCGCGGTCCAGCGAGTAGAAGGCCCACCTCCCGCGCCGCTCCTCGCGCACGAGCCCGGCGTCTTTGAGCTTCTTCATATGGTAGGAAATCTTGGACTGGCCCATGGAGAAGGCCTCCTCGAACTCGCAGACGCAGATGCCCTCGTCCCCGTCATCCGCGGGGACGTCCGAATCCGAGAAGTCGCAGCATTCCCTGCCTTCGGCCATCATGCGGAGCATCCTCACCCTTATTGGGTCCGAAAGAGCGCGGCCAAGGGCGACGAGCCGGCCCACCGTTTCTTCGGAGACCCCCGTGCGTACTACGCTGTTCTCTTCTACCACCTTTAGTCCTTCGCCGCTCACGGCGTCACCTGTTCGGCGGGCTTGCGGCCTCTGATGAAGGCGCTCGCCAGCGGAACCTCCGTTGCTGTCTCACCGATGGGGTCGCCGCAGCAGCCTGAGCCTCCGCAACATCCGGAGTCCGTGACCTGCCTCGTGTCGTAGGTGTGCGTGACCTCGACGCCAACGTCCTCGAAGCCCGCTTCGCGAAGGAGCCGCTCGTACTCGTCTTTCTCCAGGGCGCCCGATACGCAACCAGCCCAAGACTCGATGCTCTCCACTAACTCTGCCGGAAGTTTGCTCTTGTATCCCAGGAACACCATATCCGAAACCGCGAAACGCCCACCCGGCTTCAGTACCCTGTGGGCCTCGCCGAGTACCCTGGCCTTGTCGGTCGAGAGGTTGATGACGCAGTTGGAGATCACCACGTCCACGTGGCCCTCAGGCAGCGGGATGTCCTCGATCTCGCCCTTCAAGAACTCGACGTTCTCAGCCCCCGCCTCCGCCCTATTTCTCTCGGCCAGCTCGAGCATCTCGTCCGTCATGTCCAGCCCGTAGGCCTTGCCCCCAGGCGCCACCCTCCCGGCCGAGAGCAGCACGTCGATCCCACCGCCACTGCCAAGGTCCAAAACCACATCCCCCGGCGAAAGCGTAGCCAGGGCCGTAGGGTTGCCGCACCCTAACGACGCCGCACCCGCTAACCCGGGCAGACCGCCCAACTCCTCTTCGGAGTAGCCGTCCCCCGTCCAGTCCATCCCGACGGCCTCCGAATCGAGGCCGCGCTCGCCAGCCGACCCACAACACGACGCCCGCGCGCCTCCCTGAACGGACCGGGCCGCCCCCGCATACCGTTCCCTGACTCGCTCCCGCAGCTCCTCATCCCGCAGACCCATGTTGGTGCTCCTCTCATAGATCAATAATATTTGATGCACTATATATCAAGAAAAGTTGTTCTGCAACCACCAAGGGCAGGGGATATTCCCACGACCCATGTAGAACGGTGCGCAGGACATCTTTGCGCCCGGCTGCAGATACCGTCGATACCAGGCTGACACGATCTGAGCGAGAGTTTATCTGTACTACAGGTTCACATTATACCTGTAGTATGTATTCAATCTTCCAGAATGGTCACAGCCAAGTCATCTTGATCTGAAAATCCTGCAAAATGGCCTATTCCAGTCTGGAATATAAACTGCAGGTTCAGTGTTGTGATGAAGCGGGGCTGTACTCTGTACCGCCGTTGACGCTCGCCCACTGGCGGGCAGAGAGGCCCCAGAGGGCGATGAAGCCTGCTGCTGCGGCCTCGTCGAAGGTGCTGCCTGGATCGTAAGTAGCAAGGTCTTTGCTGTAGAGGGCGTTTGGGGCCGTGCGGCCAACGACGGTGGCGTTGCCCTTGTAGAGCTTGAGACGGACGGTGCCTGTTACGGTCTTCTGGGTCTCTGAGATGAAGGCGTCCAGGGCGGTTTTGAGGGGGGTGAACCAGAGGCCTTCGTAGGCGAGCTCCGCGTAGCGTTGTTCGACGGTGGTCTTGAAGCGGAGGGTGTCTCTGGTGAGGGTCAGGGACTCCAGTTCGCGGTGGGCGGTAATAATGGTAAGGGCGGCGGGGGCTTCGTAGATCTCGCGGCTCTTGATACCGACGAGGCGGTCTTCGATCATGTCGATGCGGCCGACGGCGTTGGCCCCGGCGATGGTGTTCAGCCCGGCTATGAGGTCCATGAGCGGGAGCTCTTCCCCGTCCAGGCTCGTGGGCAGGCCTTCTTCGAAGCCGATCTCGACGTACTGCGGCTCGTCGGGGGCGTTCTCGGGGGATGCCGTCAGCCCGAAAACGTCGTCGGTGGGTTCGTGATCCGGGTCCTCCAGGGGACCTGCCTCGATGGAGCGGCCCCAGAGGTTCTCGTCTACGCTGTAGGGTGACTCTCTCGTGGTCGGGACGGGGATACCGTGCTCCTCGGCGTAGGCCATCTCCTCGGGGCGGCTCATGTTCCAGTCGCGGACGGGGGCGACGACCGTCAGGTCGGGGGCGATGGAGGCGGTGGTCACGTCGAAGCGAACCTGGTCGTTACCCTTGCCCGTGGAGCCGTGGGCGATGTGGGTGGCCCCGACCTCCCTAGCGGCCTCGACGAGCTTCTTCGCGATGAGCGGCCGCGCCAGTGCCGTAAAGAGCGGGTACTTTCCGCCGTAGAGCGAGTTGGCTTTGATCGCGGGCGCGACATACTCGTCGGCGAACTCGGCTTTCGCGTCACGCACGAAGGCGTCAGCGGCGCCTATCCGTAAAGCCTTCGCCTTCACGTCTACCGCGGGCTCGCCCTGGCCGAGATCCACGTACAGCGCGTAAGGCACGGCTCCCTGCTCCTCCAGCCACTTCACGCAGACCGACGTGTCCAATCCGCCCGAGTAGGCGAGCACGACCTTGCTTCCTTCCAACATGGTTCCTCCTGAAGAATTTACGACACTTCGAGCGTCTCGCCGTCGGCGGGTATCCTTACCCGCTCTGCGAGCCCCTCCTTCTGCATTTCCTCTTTGAGATCGTCGCGGGTGAGGAGGCAGTGGTTGATCGCTTCCATATGCACGGCGATAACGAGCGCGTCGGGCAGGGCGTGGCAAACTTTGGCCACGTCTTCCGCGGTCATGGTTATGGGTTCTCCTTCGAGGAAGCGCGCCGCGCCGGCGTTCACGACGACTACGTCGGGAACGTGAGCGTCCAGGGCCTCCTCGACCTCGGGGCACCAGATCGTATCCCCCGCCACGTACAGCGTTGGCGAACCTTCCGCCCGCACCACGAAGCCGGAGACTGGACCCATCTGCTCTCCGATCTCACCCGTGCCGTGTCGCCCACCGGTACTGGTGAAGCTCAGGCTGATCCACTCCATACCGTCCTCCACCGACGTTACCCGGCGGAAACCTGCGGCGCTTATGTCGTCCCAGTCCTTCGGCTGGCACAGGATGGGGGTTTGTCTGGGGATGAGATCCCGCGCCCTACCGTCCCAGTGGTCGTTGTGGGTGTGCGTGATCAGCACCGCGTCGGTCTCCTCCAGCAAGGCAAGCGTACCCACATCGTCGAAAGGCAGATCGACTAGCGGGTTACGCTGCTGGTTGGGCGTGTTTGCCACGGGGTCCGTCGCCCCAGCGGGGGCCAGCATGGGATCGACCATCACCCGCCGACCGCCGGCCTCGAATACGAACGTCGCGTGCCGCACGAACCTTATCTGCATGGTCATCTCTCCCCCGCCGAATCAACCTTGTGTTCATTCTCTCTTAGGGTATCAACGGCGAGGTCGAGTTGCCCCTCCCTGACGAGCACGTGGTCGGTGTCGAAGGTGGAGATGGGGTAAACGGCGGAGAGCTCTCTCAGGTCGAGCACCGGGCTGTCCGGAGATTTGGCCTTCAACTACTCGACGTTGCCGGCCGGTCGCGTCTTCGCCCGGCATACGTCGGCGATGAGGTTCGCCACTTCAGCGGCGGTGTCCGCGTCGGGGGCCACGGCGAGCACCGTGTCCTGGCCGGCGACGGTGCCAACTATTTTTAGCCCCTTGACCCTGTCGAGGACGCTTGAGACGGCGCCTGCGGTGCCGTCTCGGGTGTGGATGACTACCTGGTTCTGGGCGGGCACGATGCCGAGGACGAAACTGGGGAGGACCTCGATGCCGGCCGAGCCGGGATCGTGCGGCAGCGCCAGGTAGCGGCTGCCGACCTTTAGAACCCCGAGCTCGGCGAGGTCGCGGCTCACGGTCGCCTGTGCCACCTCGACGTTCTCGTCGGCGAGGGCCTCGACCACGTCCTGCTGCGTGCCGAGGTCGTGCTCGGAGATCAGGCGCAGTATGAGATCCTGCCTCGTCGTCTTGTCCACGTGCGTGCCCGTCGCTCCCAAAACCTTCCTCCTACGTCAGATGCTCGAGACCGAGTTCCTCCTCGTACCCGAGCGCCAGATTCATGTTCTGCACCGCCGCCCCCGAAGCCCCCTTGAGCAGGTTGTCCACCGCCGAAAACAGCAATAGCTTCCCGGCCCGCCTGTCCACCGCCGCCGAGAGCCTGCACCGGTTCGTGTTGGCCACGTGCGAGACGTGCGGGTACTCCTCCCGCGCCTCCACGAAAGCCCAGCCGTCGTAGTCTGCGGCGTACCAACCCAGGACTTCGTCTGCCTCCGGCACATCCTCCAGATCCACGACTATCGTCTCCAACTCCCCGCGAGTTATAGGTATGAGATGCGGGACAAAGGTCACGCCCGGCACCTTCCCAACGCGCCCGAGCAGCGTCTCGATCTCCGGCGTGTGCCGGTGCAGCGGCGCCCCATAGGCATTCGCGCTCTCGTTCACGCTGACGAAATGCGTCTTGACGCCCGGTTTGGCCCCGGCTCCGCTGACCCCGGAGAGCGCGTTTATCGTCACGGACCGTATCCCTTCCACCCGCCTGACGACCGGTGCCAGAGCCAGAATGGCCGCCGTCGGATAGCACCCCGGGTTGGCGATTAGCCTACCCTCCGCGGCCCCGAAAACTTCGGGCAACCCGTAGTGCGCCTCGTCCAAGAGATCCGGCACAGGATGCTCGCCGTACCATTCCCCGTAAAGCTCGGCATTGCCCAGCCTGAAATCTGCCGAAAGGTCTATGACGAGTCCCGCTCCCGCCTCGAGCAAGGCCCTTACCGTCTCAGCGCTCTCGCCGTGCCCGTAAGCGACGAAGGCCACATCAAGGTCGGAGGCCTCTATCTCTTCGGGCGCGACGTACTTTCCATCGACGGCAAGCTGCGGGTGGACGCTGCCGATCCCCCGCCCCGCATGCCCTCGTGAAGCAACCCCGAAAGCGCCAACCTCGGGATGCCCCCAGAGCAGCCGTACCAGCTCGACCCCAGCATACCCACTCCCGCCATAGACACCAACATTCAGTCCCATGCCGCCCATTGTAGGACCTTCGGATATTTATTCAAGTTTTTGCATAAACCGGTTGACGCCCTCGTGCGCGGGTGCGAGAATGTGCCCCCATGATGAATAAAGATTCAACAATCGGAATAAAATCGCGTTCTGGCGGCGTTGCGGCCGCGAACGGATTTGCGGCGGTGGGGGTTGCGTGCGGGGTACGGGGCGCGGGGGGGAGGGATCTCGGTCTGCTCTTCTCCGAGCTTCCTTGCGAGGCGGCGGCCGTATTCACCTGCAACGTCCTTAAAGGAGCGCCTCTCGTCGTGACGCGGGAGGTTGTGGAGGGCGGCGTGCGGGCGGTCGTGGCGAACAGTGGTATAGCCAACGCGGCCACGGGGCAACAGGGCATCGAGGACGCGCGGGCGATGCAAGAGGTGGCTGCGGAGGCGCTGGGGATAGGGGCGGGAGAGGTGGCCGTGGCTTCTACCGGCGTCATCGGGGAGCGTCTGCCGATGGAGAGGATCTCCGCCGGCATACGGGCGGCGGCCGGCGGGCTGGGAGGCGCCGGCTTCGCCGAGTCCATCATGACCACGGACACGCGCGAGAAAGAGGCTGTGGCACGGGTCGAAGTCAAAGGGAGCACCGTCACGGTCGGGGGGACGGCCAAGGGGAGCGGCATGATCCACCCCAACATGGGCACGATGCTCGCCTTCCTGACCACCGACGCCGCCGTAGAGAAGGAGTGTCTCGAAGAGACGCTGCGCCTGGCTGTGGACCGTACCTTCAACCGCGTAACCGTCGACGGCGACACCTCGCCCAGCGACATGGCAATGCTCATGGCCAACGGCGCGGCGGGCAACGAGCCGCTTACGTTGGAGTCTGAGGACTACCCGGTCTTCGCCTGGGCCGTCGAGGGCGTGGCGCGGGAGCTGGCGAAAGAGATCGCACGCGACGGCGAGGGTGCGACCCGTCTCGTCGAGATCGTGGTCGAGGGCGCGGCGGGCGAGGAGCGGGCGGCCGCGCTCGCCAGGAGCATCGTGGGGAGCAACCTCGTCAAGGCGGCGGTCTTCGGCGAGGATGCCAACTGGGGGCGTGTCATCACGGCCATGGGCTACTCGGGGGTGGCCTTCGACCCCGAAGGCGTAGAGCTGTGGTTCGGGCCCGTCAAGGTCTTCTCGGGCGGGGAGCCCGTGCCGCACGAGGAGGCCGAGGCCAACGCCACGCTCGCTGGCGACGAGGTGAGGATCACGGCCAGGATGGGTGAGGGCGATGCTTCGGCCACCGCCTGGGGCTGCGACCTCAGCTACGAGTACGTCAGGATCAACGGGAGCTACAGGACGTGAGCCCCGCCAAGCCCATCGTAATAAAGGTAGGGGGCGGTGCCCTGGCTGGTGGCGCCCTGGAGGATCTGCCCGATCTCCTGTCGGCTGGCCACGAGGTCGCCGTGGTGCACGGCGGCGGCGTCCAGCTAACCAGGATGCTCGACCAGCTCGGGATTCCTACGCGCTTTCACGCCGGGCTCAGGGTAACGGACGAGGCCACGTTGGAGGTCGCAGAGGTCGTGCTCGCCGGCGGCGTCAACAAGAACCTCGCCCGCTGGCTGACGGACCTGGGTGTTCCTTCGGCGGGCATCTCGGGGACCGACGGGCCGACGTTGGTTGTCGAGCCCATCCCGGACCTCGGACGGGTCGGAAAGGTCGTGCGGGTCGAGACTCGCCTCGTAGAGAGCCTGTGGGAGGGCGGGTTCGTCCCGGTCATCGCGCCGCTCGGCGTGGGTCCCGAGGGCGCATACAACGTCAACGCCGACTCGGCGGCAGCGGACCTCGCCGTCGGACTCGGAGCCGGGCACCTGCTCCTGATGACGGACGTAGACGGTTTGCTGGACGGTGGCGAGACGGTAGAGGAGGTCTCCCCCGACGAGTGTGAGGACTTTGTCGAGCGCGGGCTCGCGGCGGGTGGGATGGTCCCCAAGCTGCGGGCGGCGGCGGAGGCGGCGCGCGGCGGGGTGGAGGCCAGGATCCTCAACGGCAACAGAAAAGGAGCGCTCGCGGCGGCCGTCGCCGGCGAGAGCGTCGGAACCCTCATATCCGAAGGAGTCGTGGCATGCAAGCAGTGATGGAGACTTACAAACGTCTAGAGATAGCGCCGACCGGGGGCGAGGGTAGCTGGCTCTTCGACGAAGCGGGCAACCGCTACCTCGACTTTATCGGGGGGATAGCCACGAGCTCTCTAGGCCACGGGCACCCGGCGCTCGTCGGGGCCATCCGGGAGCAGGCGGGGAAGCTGATCCACTGCTCCAACTTATATGAGGTCCCGCTCCAGGCCGAAGTCGCCGAGATGCTGACCGAAGCCACGGACTTCGACCGGGTCTTCTTCTGCAACTCTGGCACGGAGAGCGTCGAGGCCGCGATCAAACTCGCCCGCAAGCACGCCCACGCCACCTACGGACCCCACAAACACGAAGTCCTGACGTTCTCCAAATCCTTCCACGGCCGCACCTACGGCGGCCTGAGCGCAACCGCCCAGCCTGCCCTCAAGGACGGCTTCGGCCCGATGCTGCCAGGGATCGTCCACGCCCCGTTCGGCGACCTCGAGGCCGCAGAGGCGATGGCCGGTCCGCAGACGGCCGCCATACTCGTGGAACCCATCCAGGGCGAGGGCGGCGTCAACGAGCCGCCCCAGGGTTTCCTCCAGGGCCTGCGCGACCTCTGCGACGAGCACGGGGCGCTGCTCATCTTCGACGAAGTCCAGACCGGAGCGGGACGCACGGGGCATCTGTACGCGTACCAGAGCAAGGGCATTGTTCCGGACGTGCTCACGAGCGCCAAGGGTCTCGGCGGCGGCTTCCCGGTCGGGGCGACGATGGTCAAAGAGGAGTACGCCGCGCTCGGGCCAGGCAACCACGGCTCCACTTTCGGTGGGAACCCGCTCGCGATGGCAGCCGTCAAGGCCGTGCTCGGCGTGGTGAACGATCCGGCATTCCTCGAAGAGGTGCGGTTCAAGGGAAACGTGCTAAAGAACGCGCTCCTCAAGCTAGCAGAGTCGGTGCCTGGAGCGGAGGTGCGGGGCGAGGGGCTCTTGCTCGGGTTCGACCTGGCCGACGCGGACCTCGCTCGGGAGGTCTTCGAGCACTGCCTCGACCGGGGGGTTCTCGTCAACCTGGTGGGTGGAACGACCATCCGCATGGCGCCGCCGCTCACCGTCAGCAGAACGGAGGTACGAGCTGCGCTCGATACCTTTCGAGGCGGTGTTTACGCGACCATAGAGGAGACCGTGCCAGAGGCGGCGGTAGCATGAGCCTGGTGATCCCGGACCTCCAGAACCCTCCTCCTGCCCCCTCCCCCCTCTCCGGGCGCGACTGCCTTACGCTCGCAGAGTTTTCTCCCGAGGAGATCTCGCTCATACTCGACGAGGCTATCCGCATAAAGGCGCTGGAGAAGAGCCGCATCCCTTACAGGCCCTTGCGGGGACGCACGCTCGCGATGGTCTTCCAGAAGCCCTCCAACAGGACCCGCGTCTCGTTCGAGGTCGGGATGTACCAGCTCGGCGGCCACGCGCTACATCTTAGCCCCGAGGAGATCCAGATCGGCAAGCGCGAGACGCCCTCAGATACTGGCCGCGTCCTCGCCCGCTACATCGACGCCATCATGGTCCGCACCTTCGACCACGGGGACCTCGAGGAGCTCGCCGGCGCCGCCGACGTGCCCGTCGTAAACGGCCTCTCCGACGCCCACCACCCCTGCCAGTCCCTCGCCGACCTCATGACCGTGCGCGAGGAGCTAGGCACGCTCGAAGGCACGACAATTGCCTACGTGGGCGACGGCAACAACGTCGCCCACTCCCTGGCCATAGCCTGCGCCCTGACCGGCACGGAGCTAACAATAGCCCACCCCGAAGGCCACAGCCCTGACGCCGAAGTCGTCGAACTGGCCAACTCTCTAGGCGCCGCCCCGCGCCTGACCGAAGATCCCAACGAGGCCGTCCGAGATGCGAACGTCGTCTACACCGACGTGTGGGCGAGCATGGGCCAGGAGGCCGAAGCCGAGGAGCGAAAGCAAAAGTTCGCCCCCTTCCAGGTAGACCAAAATCTGATGGACCTCGCGGCTGACGACGCCATCTTTCTGCACTGCCTGCCGGCGCACAGGGGCGAAGAAGTAACGGCGGGCGTCATAGACGGCCCAAAGAGCCGCGTCTTCGACCAGGCCGAAAACCGCCTGCACGCCCAGAAAGCATTGCTCTACCTATTGATGGGTTAACATTCCGCTTGGTCATTTGTTGTGGGGTGTATACGAAC
>JBKPSF010000387.1:0-19104 GCA_046734875.1 Actinomycetota bacterium
TGTCCACGCACGTTACCCGATTCCCCACGTAAGAGAGAGACGCACCGGTAACCAGCCCCACATGCCCAGTGCCGACAACCGCAACGTTGGTTCCACCGACCATGGATCTATACTACCCGCTCCCCAGCACGCCGTCTTCGACGGCTTGTCAGCACGCTCCCTCCGGTCGCTTGTCAGCACGCCCGCTTCGCGGGCTTGTCAGCTTTTCCAGCTACGGCCTCGCCCGACCGGGCACGACGAACCGCCGCCCGAGGCGGTCGGGGCTCACGCTCGAAGCGACGCTCCGAGACGACTTCCTGAAAAGCGAGGCCCGCAAGGGCCGAAGCGTGCTGACGAGCCGGCGCTAGCCGGCGTGCTGACAAGGCGCGGAGCGCCGTGCTCTCAGTACGCGCCTTGGCGGCGGAGGACGGCGCCTAGGGTTTTGAGGATGATCTTGAGGTCGAAAGAGAGGGACCAATTCTCTATGTAGTAGAGGTCTAGGCGTACCATGTCCTCGAAGGAGAGGTCGCTGCGGCCGCTGGTCTGCCAGTAGCCGGTCATGCCTGGGACGGCGCCGAGCCTCTGCTTATGCTCCTCTTCCATACGGAGGAAGTCCCTCACGGGCAATGGTCTCGGGCCAACCAGGCTCATCTCGCCCCTGAGCACGTTTACGAGTTGGGGCAGCTCGTCCAGGCTCCAGCGCCTGAGGAAGTGCCCCACCCTGGTCACGCGGGGGTCGTCCCGGATCTTGAAGACGGGGCCTTCCGCTTCGTTGAAGTCCTCCATCACGGCCTGGCGCACCTCGGCGTCCCGTTGCATGGAACGGAACATAAAGCAGACGAAGATCTTCCCGTCAGCCCCGACGCGTTTCTGCCTGAAGAGCACGGGACCGGGCGAGTCTAGCCTTATGGCGACCGCGACGGCCAGGAGTAGCGGCGAGAGTATGGCCAGCCCGAGCACGGAGCCGGCCACGTCGAGGACGCGCTTGAGGGTGCGCTGGGTGTTGTCAAGGCCGGGGTAGTGGACCTCCAGGAGCGGCATGCCCATGCCCTCCGAGAGGATGGTGCGGCCGCGCATTAGTGCGAACGCGCCCGGCACTACCCTCAAAGGTATCCCGCGCAGCCGCACCGAGTGGACGAGGTCGAGGAGGTCGTCGTCGGGCAACCGCTCCGCCCCCACGAGGACGACGCCGCGGGCCTCAGTGCGGTCCAGCGTCTCCCTTAGTGCCGCGAGGTCAGACTCCCCTCCCCCGACATCCACCTCTCCGGCAAGGACGTAGGCGCCCGTCGCATGCTCCATCATCCGGCGCAACCGCGTCCTGTCCTCTTCGTTTCCGACTACCAGAACCGGTGTCAGGCCGAAGCCGCGACGATAGATCCTACCCAGCACGCGCTCGTAGAGGAACCTCAAAGACGCGGCGCCCAGGAGGCCGAGGGAGGCGGAGAACACTATCTCCCCCAGGCCGAGGCCGCTCTCGGGGTAGATCGCCGCCCCCAGGGTCGCGAGCCCCGCCCAGCAGAACGCGGCCCCGACGAGCCCGCCCGGGCTGCGCCGGACCGGCGCCCGGTCGTACAGCCGAAAAGCGGTGAAGAGTACGATCCAGGCCGCCACCAGAAGCGGCGCCAGGTATAGCGCGGGGTCAGACCCGCCGCCCGAAACCCAGGCCGCACCCCCTAGCCCGACCAGGAGCGAAAGCCCATCCGCCAATAGCAAAACGAGAACGCTCGCCAGGCGCCGCAACAACTTGAAGCCGAACAGCCTCTCCGGAATATGGGCCAGGATCCGCACCGAAACCTCCACACCGAGTATACCGCCGCAACAGAGCGAGGTTTCGTAGCGGTCACCCATCAGCCGTCTTGCTAACTTGCTGAAATGCTAATATCTTGCGATGCAGAGCGGGAAGAGACCCGGGCCCTACGCTGACGAACGCCCCGCCGTCTTCAGGTTCGAGAAGTGGCTCCAGACCCACGCGGGCAGGCATCCGGCCGCCTTTTACGGTCTGTACCGGCTGGCGGGCAAGGACCGGGCGCGCGTGGTGACCCCCGAGACGCAACTGGTCATCGAGGGGTTTCCAAGGTCGGCTAACTCGTTCGCCAGGGTGGCCTTCAACAGGGCGCAGAAGGGGACGGTGCGCATCGCGACCGGCCTCCACGTTCCTGCGCAGGTGATCCGGGCTGCCAGGTGGCGGATACCCACCCTGGTGCTTATACGAAATCCGAGGGACGCTGTGCTCTCGTTCGCCGTACGGGACCCGATCTCCGTCGAGCAGGCCCTCAGGTACTACCTCTCTTTCTACGAGACGGTCGAATACTACGGCGACGCCTACTTCCTTGGATCTTTCGTGGAGGTCACGGAAGACTTCGGGCGGGTCATCCTGCGGCTGAACGACAGGTTTGGAACCTCATTCTCACCGTTCCGTCACAACGATCGCAACGTCGAGGCCGTGCTGGCCCGCGTGGAGAGAAACTCGAAGAGAAAGTTTGGCGATGCGCACTGGGAGAGCAAAGCCTCCCGTCCCGTGGCCGCCAGGGAAGGGACGAAGCGAGGGCTGGAGCACGAGCTGGATAGCCCGGATGCCCGGCGTCTGCTCATCAGGGCCGAAGCCGCCTACAGACGTTTGATGGCCAATCGCTCTAATTGCTGATCATGTACCCCTCGCCGCAGGTCAGGCCTTCGCGGCAATAGATCCCATAGCCCGGCCTGACCTTACCGTACTCGTAGAGGCGGGAGCGGACCCTCATGTCCTTGGTGCGGGCAGCCTTGCCGACGTAGTGGTGGCGGATGACCTGCAGGCCCTGGCCACCGTACGGGGAGCCGTCGGGGTTCTGTTTGGGATAACGGTAGAAGACCTGGTGGAAGTGGACCTGGCCGACGGGGATACGCGGGCCGCCGGTCTTGCCTGCGTAGCCTAGCACGGTGTTCCTATCCACCCTGTCACCCTTGCTCAGCCCCGTTCTCAAGGCGCTGAAGTGGCTCGTCAGGCTGACGTACTTGCCGTTGCAGGACCGGATGGAGACGAGGATACCGTAGTCTATGTGGGTCTCGTTGCGTCCGGCGAAGGTCACGCGCCCGCAGCCGAAGGGCGACCAGATAGGGTCCCCCTGTCCATGGGGTAATCGACGGCGAACCTGTCGTTGGTGTAGTACGGTTCGTTGCAACGGCCGTACCCGAGGTCGCCGTGGGTGTACTGTCCCCAGTAGTTCGGCACGCCGATCCTGGTCCACCCCGTAGGTATCCCGTCGCCTTCGTTGCTGTTGGCCGTGGGACCGTTTTGGGTCTGTACCCAGAATGCCGGGGCGGCCTGCCAGCATCCCCCCGTGAGCCGCTTCTCCGCCGTCGCCGAGTAACCGACGCTACCTGTCTTTCCGACGGAAGACGGTGACGCCCAACCGCGATCCGGCATCCCGGGTTCCTCGCCCTTCGCCGGGTAGAGGGCCCCTGGGGCGTTCGCGCGCGGCAGCCCGAGGGAGGTGACGGACGCGGAGGGCCGCCAGAACCGCAGCGTCCCGAGCAACCGCCTGTCGTCAGCGTCTAGCCCTTCCTCCCCAGGCCCCTGGGAAAAGACGTCTATCCTGTACACTCGTCCATCCACGGGAACGTAGACCCTCGTGGCCGGGGTGCTCCCCGGGATGGGTCCGAAAGCCACGCCTTCGTGGTGCACGCCCGCGCCGACCGTCTCGCGTCCCACGTCCAACCGCCGGTTTTGGTAGTAGGCGAGCGTCTTCGTAACCTCGTCCTCGATACCTGAGGGCCGCAGCTTCCGTGCCAGGGCTACGCGCACGGCAGGGACCCCGCCGTGGTCCCGGGATCCACCGGGCCTCCAGAGCGTGAAGCCGTAGGTGCCGCCCGAGGTGTACCGCTCGCGCTCGACGGTCCAACCTGCAGGGTGGGCGATGGAGGCGCCTACCACCGCCCCTTCCGTCCTCTCGTTGTTTGCGACGGGCGAGGCCGGCCGCGCTACACCTTCCCCTTGTGCCGTCACGGCCACCAACATAACAAGGGCGAATAACGATACCCTCGTGAAACGCATTCTCCCCCCTCCAGAGGTATGGGCGCTACTACCCGACCATTATGGGCGAGAAGCGCCGGGACTGTAAGGGGTTCGCTTCACGTTTCCCGGGATCCGCCGGCCGTTCCGCCGAACCGCCCCCTGCCGAAGCGTTGTCCGATCACCCTTAGCAGGAAGAGGGGGTTGCCGATCAGGTAGCGCCGCCACAGGCGGCGGGGCTCGAGGAGCAGCCGCGCCAGCCACTCGAAGCCGTTGTCCGTGAGCAGGCGCGGTCCGCGGCGCAGCCCCCCGGAGACGTAGTCGAAGACGGCCCCGCCCGTCAGGGCGACGCCGGCATCTATCCTGTGCCTGTTCTCCATCAACCAGCGTTCCTGCAATGGCATCCCCATGCCGACGATGAGGATGTCCGGCTTCACGGCGTCGATCGCCCGCAAAACCGCCTCGTTCTCAGGGCTGCCCGGCGTGTGATCGAAAAACCCGTGCTCGACCCCCGAGACGTCCAGGCCGGGAAACCGCCCCCGGAGCTCTCGCGCGGCCCACTGTGCCACGCCGGGTCCGGCACCGAGCAGGAAGAGCGAGAGCCCCTCGGCCCTGGCGAAAGCGGCGAGCCGCCACGCCCAGTCGGCGTAGGTGATGCGCTCCGGAATGCGCCCGCCGAGGAGCCTGGCCGCGAGCATCACCCCGGCCCCGTCGCAGAACACGAGGTCTGCGTCGCCGAAGAACCCACGCAGCGCATCATCCTCGTAGAGGAGGTTGAGGCAGTTGGCGTTCACGTTCAAGATCGTGCCGCGCTCCCCGCTCAGGAGCAGGCGCTTTATCCCGGCGTGCAGTTCCTCGACGGTCACGGGATCGACGCCGACCCCGAGCACGTTCACCCTCGACGGGCTCTCTCCTAAAGGGCGCGCCAAATCGCCCCTTCCAGCTCGCGGAAGCGTACGTCCCACGAGTTCTCGCGGGCGAGCTCGATCCCGGCCAGAACCTTCTCCTCGGTCCCTGTATCCCACAGGCTCAGCAGGGTTCTCACGTAATCCTCCGGGCGCTCTGCCAGGTAGACATACTCCTCGAGTTCCTCGAGCGCGGGTAGGGGGGCTGCCACGACGGGCCTGCCCGCCGCGAGGCACTCGTAGGTCTTGGCCGGCGAGATGGCGCGTGTGAGACCGTTGATCCTGTAAGGTAGAACGAAAGCGTCGACGCTCGCGAGCGCCCCGGGAAGCTCCGCATGGGAGACTTCCCCCGCGTGGTCTACTCTCGGCATCTTCGAGAGCTCCTTTCCCACGCGGTCGAGGCCGCCCACGAGGCGCAATTCGAAGCCGGCGCGGACGATGGCCCCGAGAACTTCCAAGTCCATGCGCTCCCCCGTCGCGTCGCCGAAAAAGCAGACGGTTTCGACCTTCCGTGCTGGAGGGCTGTCTTGTAGGACGGCGAATCGGTCGTAGTCCACGGCTGGTCCGCTCAGGAAGGCGTCGGGCCTTACGCGCCTCGCCTTTTTCAGCAGGTGTCGCGAGGTGCAGGAGACGAGGTCGGCGCGCAGGAGGAGCTCGCGCTCCGTCTGCGCGATGCCTTTCGGGGCGCGGGGAAACTGCTCGTAGTCGTCCGAGCAGTCATAGAGGACGAGCCGGGGGTCGAGGCCGGAGAGGAGATCCAACGTCGTCCGCGTAGGCGCATAGGCGACCACGAGGGGACGGGATCCGGCTATCTTCCGGAGATCACCCAGCACGCGCGGAACGAAATACTTCTCGTTAGCCCACCTGAACGTCCTCAGGGTCGGTGGGGCGGTGAGCGGCCCGTACACGGTCAGGTTCCTTCTCGCCGGCGGCCTTTCGCCCTTGCCAGGGGAGCTGAGGGCCCGCGAGAGGATCTTGCGCAGCGTGGCCTTGTCGGGGCGGGGGTTGGCAAGGCCCGTGGTCTCTACGAACACGGTGGGGTAGCCGGCACCGGCGAAGAGGGTGGCAAGCGTCTGGTGGCGTTGCCAGAGAAAGTCCCACCTGACGCCGGCCAGGATCACCACGGACGGTTTCACCGGAAGGCCCCTAGATCTCTTCCATTATGGCGTGGGCGCCCGAAGGATCCGGCATCGGTCCCTTGCCGTAGACCCGATCGAGGCCGAAGAGGTCCAAAATCTCACCCGCCCTCTCCAACCGGCGGGCGCCAACCAGGGAGCGCCATCCGTCCACGGAAGGCATTGGAGCGCCCTTCCGGCTCGAAGGCGAGGGACGCCCGAGCTTGTTGTAGACCCCGTCGTCCAGGCCCTCTCCAAGGAAGGTGAAGAGGCTCTGTAGCTCGTCTTTCGGATTCATCAGCAAATTTTCGTAGAAGGCGAGGTGTATCTCCCCCGTACCGAACTGCCTGAGGGGAACAAAGTTGTCTATGCACCAGAGGAAGAGGTGGCGCTCGAAGTCGTCCCCGGCTGCGCGTATCTCGGCCTCCATGGGTTGGAGAAAGTCTTCTACCAGATACTCTTGTTCCATCGTCTCTTCGAGGTTGTCTCTCCAGCCGAGCGAGATGCGGGAGGCGACGACGGCGCAGGGGTGCCTGAGCAGCAAGACGATGGGCATGCCCGGAAAGTGGGCCCGCATCCAGCCCAGAAGCAGGTTGGCCCTTATGTCCTTGATGAGGCGCCGCCGCGCCACGAGCTTCCCGTTGAACCGATCCGCCCAGGGGTCCTTGAGTTCTCCCGTCAACACCAGGCGCGCCGGCCCCAGGAACTCCTCTCTTGCGTCGTCAGGCCTCAGGTACTGCTTGCTCCGGAAACGCCCGACCGCGCCGACCCTGGCCGGGTTGAAGGGCTCGAAGACGTAGCGGTATCCACCACCGTGATTGATCACCCGGGAAAGCCACGTGGTCCCGCTCCTCCCGCTCCCGGCGAGAAAGACGGAGTCCGTGTGGTCTCCTTTGCCGAGGTCCACGCAGAACCTTCCGAACAACCGCGAGAGCGTGGCGCCACTCACCGCGCCGGCTTCCTTCCCAAAGCTTCCATCAACGCACGGCCGAAGGAGGTGAGGAACAGGCGGTCGCTCGGGTACAGGCCCAGCGAGACCAGAGCGCAGGCGAAGGCCGCGAGGATGGGGGGAGCAAATGCGAGCAGCGCCGGAAGTCCTTCGATGGTAGGAAGCAGCGCCCTGACACCGAGCGTAATCACAGCGGCGATGAGGCCTGCAAGCAGCGGTTTGGCGTACCTGGGACCGTAGGGCCAGAAACCGAGCCGGCCGCGGACGAACAGCAACGACGAGCCGTTCGCGAAGATTAGGGCAGCGGCGGTGGCGGCCGCCGCGCCGCCGACGCCGTAGCGGGGCACGAGCAGGAGGTTCAGGGCGACGGCAGCGAGCGCGGAGCCGGCGGTCGAGACCATGACGGCTTTCTGGTGCCCTGTCATGGCCAGGAGACGGGCCGTCGGGCCCACGGAAGAGTTGAAGAGCTGGGCGGCGGAGATTACCACCACCACGGGCCAGCCGTGGGCAAACTCCCTCCCGAAGAAGAGCATGATGTCCCTGGAGAGCAACGCCGTCACCAGGAAGAAGGCGAGCGCTCCGGTAAACGCCCAGCGGGAGACGTCGGCGTAGAGGCGGGCCAGCTCGCCGAGTCTGTCCTGACGGTACAAGCCCGCGGCCATGGGCGAGAAGACGCCGGCGAAGGAGATCAGGACCAGACTGGAGAGCGCCGCAGTGCGCGCGGCGGCGCTGTAGACGCCGACGGTCGGCACGGGCTCGAAAACCCCGAGGACGACGACGGCACTCCACAAATTGGAGTACTGGGTGACGTTGGCCACGATCATGGGCGCGGAGGCAACGGAGAGCTCCCTCCCCTCGTACTCGGCCTTGCCCGCGAGCAGGCCGGGGAATACCTTCCTCAAGGAGGCCAGCGCGAGCGCCGCGCCCAGGGCCATCGAAGAGACGTAGGCCGCCACGGCCCCGAGTATCTGGACGCCGAGCAGGTAGAAGAAGACGAGCAGCACCAGGTTAGCCAGCGGCCTCGCCGCCTGCCCAACGAACGCTGCGTACTTGAGGGTCCCTAAACCCTGGGTAGCCCACAGCGCCATGCTCATGAACGTCAGAAAGGGAAGCCCGACCGCAAAAGCCCTGAACATGGTAGCGAGGAAGGGCTTGCCGAACACGTCCTCGGCCAGGAACCCGGCACCGGCGAAGAGTGCCACAGAGAGCGCCAGGCTGAGGGCCAGCGTGACGGCCAGGGACTGGAGTATGGTGCCCCGCACCCTCGCCGTGTCGCCCCCGGCCCCGTGGTGGGCCACGTAGCGGACCACGCCGTTGTCCATCCCGAGCTGCGAAAGTATGCTCGCCACCTGCACGACCGTGATGCCGAGGGCGTAGAAGCCGAGCTGGGCCGGACCATACATCCACGCCACGGACGCGTGCGTCGCGTAGCCCAACAGACGGCCCACGCCCTGCCCCGCCGAGCCGACGCCGACACCCCTGGCCACCCGCTCCACCCCAGCGTCGTAGCCGCCCTCAGACTTCTGATGTCCGGCGCTCATCCGGCCAGAGGTCTCAGGCCCGCGGCACCTCGCCGTTCGCCAGCGAGGCATCGGCCTCAGGGGCGCCCCAGTCTTCCCTGGAGGCGAACTTTATGGCGATGGCGGCGAGGATAAAGAAGAACATCGTCGATGCTGGTATATACCAATGCCATTCGGCTGCGGAGGAGATCAGGTACACGGCCAGGGCGCAGAGGAGGCCGGAGAGGAGCAGCCGGCGCTCTCCGGTCGACTGCCAGGCGGCCCTCGCGGTGAAGCCGACGAGGACGGCCACGAAGCCGAGCAGGGCGACGAAGGCGAACAGGCCGGTTTCCGTGCCCTGTTCGAGGTAGAGGTTGTGTACCTGTTTGACGCCTTTAAGCGAGGGTCTGTCTTCCAGCCACGTGTACTGGAAGGTGCCTGCCCCTGTGCCCGTAAAGGGGTGTGCTTTCCAGGCCTCCCAGCCGACCCTCCAGTAGTCCCCCCTGGAGCTTATGTCGAGCGAGGTGAGCCTCTGGGCCATGTCGCCAGACTCGTCCGCGTTGCCGAAGTTCCCGACGATCACGAACGCACTGGCGCAGGCGGCGAGCACGAGCCCTGCCACGGCTGCTATGCCGAGGATGCGCCGGGCGGCGGGTATAAGTTCGTAGCGGTCCATCAGCAGGGTGAAGCCGGCCTGCAGGGCGAATGCTATGAGGAGGGCGATGATCAGGTCGTTCCTGAAGGCCGTACCGTCGGCGAGCTTCTCCTGCGGACGGATACCCGTCTCCAGCAGACCCGGCAGGCCCTGCATCTGCCACCACAGCCAGGCACCGGGAAGCGCCACCAGGACAAGGTTGCCGAGCATCTGCAGGCGATCGCTCCCGAGGATGAAGAGGAGGATGACGCCCATGGCGAGGGAGCCTATGCCGCCGCGGGAGACGGTGAGGTAAAGCGAGATCAAAAAGCAGAGCGTGAGGGCGGCGTAGAGTCCCCTGAAAGCGAAGGTGCGCAGGGTGGCCATCCGCGCCAGCGCTAGCACCACCCCCATACCGATGATCACGGCCGTGGTGTTGGAGTAACCCAGGGTCGAATCTACCCTCACGCCGTCCAGGGACTGAACCGGGTAGTCGGTGGGGTTTATCTTCTGCAGGAGCCCATAGCCGGCGACCGAGACGACGATGAGGACCGAGATGTCCACGAGCGGGCCCACCTGCCGGTAGGAGGTGAGCGCGCCTAGCGCCATGAGGAAGATCGCCAGGTACATCGAGGAGCGTAGGGTTTCTTTTATGGTCTCGGTCTCGCTGATGGTCCACACCATGGAGAGGCCCTTGACGGCTACGAGCGCGGCGAGAAAAGCCAGCGCCAGGGTCCCCGCGGGTGGCAGGTCCGCGAAGTAGCCGCGCGCGAACAGCGTGGCGAACAGCAGCGCCAGAACGCCGGCGGCGACGGGCAGCCAGAGCTCGTCCATGTAGAGGCCATCCCTCATCATCCCGTAGGCGGTGAGGGCCAGAAGCGCCAGCATCACGAGCCCCTTGAAGACGGCGAGCAGCCTGCCGGGACGGCGGTGCTTGTTCCTCTCTTCGGTGGGGAACCCTCTGGTTTCGGGGGGGCTGGCCTCCTTCACTTCCTCGCCCCTCGCGGGCCTGGCGTCAGGAGCATCCATTCAACACCACCCCGAGCAGGTTGACCCCGGCCGCCAGCAGGTCGTCCGCCGCCTCGCGGGCGGCATCCTTGGGGGTCCTGGAGGCGTGGACGACGAGCAATACTCCGTCGAAGCCGCCAAGGAGGTTCGGCGACCGGAGTACCCCCATCGCCACAGGGGCGTCGAGGAGCACCAGGTCACGGCTCTTCCTCAGATGCCGCAGCGCCTTCGGGACCCCCTCGTCCTCCAGGATGGAGGCGGGATCCGACAGGATCGGGCCCGTCGGGACGACGAGCAGCCCGGGGACGACCTCGTACCCGTGGTTCTCCAGGGTCCTGCCGCCTTCGAGGCCGCTGGTGAGGCCCACGAAGTTCGGCTCGCCGAGCATCCTGTGCAACCGCGAGTTTTCGAGGTTGCAGTCCACGACGGCTGCCCTACGTCCCATCCCGGCGACGGCGGCACCGAGGCCCAGGCAGACGCTCGTGCGCCCGGCGCCGGCATCCGGGCTCGTGACGACGACGATGCCCGTGCCTTCTATCGCCAGAAGGTTCCCGGCCAGCTCCTCGTAGTGACGCCTCACCGGTGAGGCGGGGTCGAGCAGCTCCCTGGCACCCGCGTCGCGCAAAGCCCCGAGGCTCACGTCAACCTTCGCATCTCTCCGGAGTAATCCGGAATGGTGCCGAGCACCCTGACCTTGAGCGTCAGCTCGGCGTCGCGCACGCCCCGCCAGCCGCTGGCCCTCCCTTCGAGTATGAGGGCGACGGCGCCCCCGAGAAGCAGCCCCGCCCCGGCGGCGACGGCGGCGTAGATAAGCGGCCGCGGGCTGTAGCCTCCGGGCACGGCCCGCTGCTCCAAGCTGGCCCGCGCTACCGGTACGCCGTCGGCCAGCGGCCCGTCGCCGAGGCGCTCGACCCCGGCGACGAACGCCTCTGCGTAGGCGTTGGCAGCCTTGGCCGCCTGAGCAGGCTCGTCGCCGGAGAACCGCACCAGTAGCCCCGAGGTGCCGTTCCTGCCCGCGAAGGTCTCGGGGTCGAGCCTCTCCGAGAACTCCTTGGGCCCGGCGTCCCATCCGGCCTCACGCCTTACGCCGGCGAGCATCTTTTGCGTGACCACGCTTCCGCGCACCTCATCGAGGAAGGCCAGCCTGGCCTCCTCGCCCTCGAGCTTGCCCTGGGGCACCACGCTCACCCTCGCCTCGGCGACAAAGACCGGTTCGCGGAAAAGCCCGAAGAGCAAGGCGATGCCTGCGAGGATCAGCACGGCCCCCACGACCAGGAGCCGCCGGCTCCCCAACACGTAGAGGATCTCCGAGAGCGAGGTATCTTCCCTCGCCTCTCTCCGCCAGCCCCTAGAGGACGTCACTGTTGATCACCTGCTCGCGGTACGCCTCGGGGTCGGAGCTGAGCAGCTGTAGGAGGCCCGGGGCCTGCTCGGATGGGCTCTCGGCGAGGATGCTTCGCGCCTGCCCGACGCGCCCCGCAACTACGAGCGTGTCGGCGGTGGCGAGGTCCATGGACACCAAGAGCTGCTTCTGGCGCCCCGTCTGCGGCCCGCGTGTCTTCTCGAACTGGGCTTCCGCCATGCGCCTGGCCCGCTTTAAGTTCTTCACGCCCTCGGGCGCCTCGCCGGTTCGGGCCTGGATCCTACCGAGGTCGTAGAGATCGTGGTAGGTCGCGCTCTTCTCTTCTTTTAGCGTCTCGAACTCGGCCCTGGACTCCCGCAGCTTCCCCTGCCTCATGAGCGTCCTGGCCAGGGAGCTGCGGGCCAGAACGGCGTTGGGGTTCAGCTCGAGCACATCCCGATAGCCCTCCACCGCGGCGTCGGGCTCTCCCGTCGTGAGCCTGAGGTTGGCCAACGTCAATTGTGGCGTGTAGTTGTTGGGGTCCCGCGCTATGGCCTCCCTCAACGCCAGGGCCGCCCTCACGTAGTTCCTCTTCTGCCTCCACAGAAGCGACTGCGCCTGGAGCGCGTCGGTATCGAAAGGATCGAGGCGCACCGCCATCCGCGACGCCTCCATGGCCCCCGCGTCATCCCCGGCCGCAGCCAGACGCTGCTGCTCGCCGGTAAAGTAGTCCGAGAGGTAGAGCGCAAAGGCCAGCAGGGCCAATACCCCCACCAGAAAACCCGCAGAGAGTCTGAAGACAGCAAGGCTCAAGCAAGATCACCGCCCATGAGGATATCCACAACATCCCTCGAATACAAGCCGCCCGACACCCCCCACACAGTCGCTGCGGGCACGAAAAAGCGGGCCCCCGAAGGGACCCGCCTCAGCTCTAAGCCTGGTCAGGCTTCGTCCGGTCGCCTAGCGGACTATCCTGCGGGCCAGAAGACCACCGGCCACGAGCAGGACACCGGCACCGAGCGCGATCAGCGACGAACCACCCGTCTCAGGGAGCGCCGCGGGAGCCGAACTGGCGCTGGCGCTGGCGCTGGCGGAGTACTGCGCGGGCGCGGCAGCCGCCTGCGCGGGCGCGGCAGCCGCCTGGTACTGGTACTGCCCTGCGGCAGGAGCGGCGGACCCGGCGACGTTAGCCATCACCGCGTTGACCTGCGCCACAGTTATGTTGCACTGCTGGGCTATGGCCTGGATGTTGATATTGTCGCCGTACTGGTTGATCTGCACCTTGTTGTTCTCAACGTTCGCGGCCTGCTGCACGCAAGCCACGTTGCCGTTGCCCTCCTGCGCCACCACAGCCGCCTGATCAGCCCCCTGCGCAAGAGCCGGAACGGCCGCAGCCAACACCATGGCCAACATGGCCGCTAACAACATTACCTTTTTCAACTGTACCTCCTCGTTCGCATATTGCCTCTACTGGACCTGCATTTTTTCACTTCCACCCCACAATGTCAACACCGTTGTCTCTACTTTTTACCATTTTCTTAATTTTTCTTAACAATACGGTGTCTGGTTGGGGGCCCGACCGCTGTGGCCCACATTTACGGGGCGTGTAACAGCATCTTACCCCTTTGCTCCTGTTGGTAAAACGGTATGCGAGATTGACGGTTTGTCTACTTCGGGTCGTTTGGCTTGCTCTGGGGCTCGGAGAGAGTGCGGTAGGTGGCGAGGGACATCTCCTGGGTGGCGGCGCGCGACGTTCCCCAGCCTGTTTCGCTTGCGATCACGACTATAAAGTAGGCTTCGCGTGTGTCGTGGGCGCCCTTGGGGAACACCACCCCGGCGTCGGCGAAGGTGCTGCCGAAGTAGCCGATCTTGTGCGAGACCCGCGTCCCTTCTGGGAGGGTTTGGGGCAGACGGTCCTCGAAATCCGTGTTCGCCATCAGGTCGAGCATCTCGGCCGAAAGGTCGGGGGTCGTGTAGGAGGGGTCGGAGATCTTCTGTAGCATCAGCAGCACGTCGTTAGGGGTCGTGGTGTTGGGGATCCAGTATTCTGTCGAGTGGGCGCCGATTCTGTAGAGCTCGGCCCTGATGTAGTCCCTTCCCAGGTACCGGTCGAGCATCTTCCAGGCCGTGTTGTCGCTCTTCTTGATCAGGTATTCGGCGCATTCGCGGAGGGTCATGGCGTAGCCGAGGGGGTACGTGTAGAGGTCGCCGGTGCCGTAAGCCTGCACGTCCGAGTACTGTATGGAGATCTTGTCGTCCAGGTCCACCTGGCCCGTGGCTGCGGCCCTGTAGAGCGCCATCAGGAGGGGCAGCTTGCCCAAACTGGCGGCGACGAACTTCTGGTCCGCGCCCATCGCGAGGGTCTCTTTGGAGGAGGGATCGAAGACCACCACGCCGTAGTTCGCCGGGTACGCCTGCGCTATCCGCTGGAGCTCGTCCCGCAACCGGCCCTTCTTCCCCTCCGTGAGCTCGGCCTCGACGGGCGCGTCGGATGGTCCTGAGTCTGCCTGCGAGCCCTTGCGGGAACCCGACTTCGATGTCGTGGCGGTAGGCTTCGGGGCGGCGTCCGCCCTGGGTGCATCGAGGCGGGCCACCGGCCTCTCTCCCAGCAAGGCGGGGATAAAGAGCACCCCGGCAAGTAACCCGAGCAGAAGGGGCAGCCCCACGAGGATACGCCGGAGCCTGTGGCGGGCCCTCCTCTGCTGCCTGCGGCGTTCGCGCCACTCGCGACGCGACTTCGGCGCCTCCTGTGGCGTCTCGGTTCCGGGCGTCTGCGCGTAGATCTTGGTCCCCCCGCAGGATTTCCGCGCCCCTGGAGTGGGGCTCCTTGTTCATCAGCCCGATAAAGGTAACCAATTGCAGATTGCTGTACAAGTCTATCGTTGGGAGGCGGTTGGTGGGGACGATCCTTGCGCCGCGGGGCTACTTGTTTATGGATCTTATGAAGGTGACGATGAAGATCGCGGAGATAAGCATCAGGGCGCCGGCGGCGATGAGGCCCAAAGAGACGAAGAAGATGGTGCCGGCCTCCGCCTTGTCCCAGGTCTGGGTGGCCCACACGAACGCGAACAGCGAGGCGAAGAAGGTGAGCAGGATCAGGATCATACCCCCAGGGAGGTCCCTGATCTGGATGGCCGCCCGCTCCACGGCGTAGGCCACGGCCCCGCGGGAGGGGTAGCCGGAATCGCGCACGCTCTCGACGGCGCGCCTGAACTCCGCCTCGCCGGCGAGCCCTATCACGCGCGAGAGGTAGTACGCCTCGGAGGGAGACTTGCCCATCCGGAGCAGCTCCAGGTAGTTGCGCCTGTACAGTTCGACGGCGCCCGAGTGGGGCGAGGCGAGCTGCTTCAAAAAGGCGTGGGTGTCGAGGCGCGTGGCGTAGCGGCGGGCCTCATGCTGGACCGTGCGGGCCTCGCGGCCCACGGGGTTCTCCTGGCTGCGGCCGGAGATCTCCGCCACCTCCAGAAAGAACATCTCGCGGGAGAACTCTATCGCGCTCTGGCGCTCGCGCCTGCGGGAGGAGATTTCTGTCCTGATCCCGCGCGAGCGGTACTCCTCGCGCCTCAGGTGGTAGACCTGCTCCTGGTAGAAATCCCTGTCTTGCAGTGAGTCGGCCGTATCGCGCAGGCGGTAAGCCTCCTCGAGCGTCTCGGGTATCCTGCGTTCTTCCATGGACTAGTGCCTACCCTATACTCCAGATCTCACGCACCGAAAAACCCCTTTCCGGGTCTTGAATGATACCATGAGCGTGAGGGGACAGAAACCTACTGCTCCCCTTCTATCTCGCGCCTCGCGGCCCCTGAATCGCCGTCCCACAGGCCGTAGAAAAGCCCCCCGCCGCGCACCTTGACGTCCAGGTGGCCCTTGGCTGCGAGGTCCTCGAGCATCCTGTCCGCCTCGTCCACCGTGAGCGAGGTCTCCATCGCCGCCTGGGCAGGGGTCAGCTCGCCGCGCCGCTGCAACGCCTCCAGAAGCTCGCGCTCCCCCGGGTTGGCGACGGCGGGCTCGGAGGATCTTTCCGACAGACCGGCGATGCCCCTCACCAGCAGCCCGAAGGCGGGGAAGATCATCCACCCGAACACGAAGATCAACCACCACAGGCCCTGCGCGAGCGTGAGCAGGAGGACCCCGGCAACGGCGACCGGGATGAGCACGGCGAGGCTGGTGGTGACCTGGGAGCGGGGGCTCATCTTCTCCACGTCCAGGCCGAAGAAGTCGTCAGAGTCCCACCTCTCGTGGTGGCCTCTGCGACGGGGCTCCATGTCGCGGTCCGGTCTCTTCTCCATGGACTTACCTCAGGCCTGAATATATCAGCAAGGTTCAGGATGGACCACGCGCGGAGCGCGTACGCGCGCTCGCGAAAGTGCTAACCTCGTCCCAGTTGCGAAGGAGGATCGAACGATGGACTTGAGAGAACGCGTGGACGAATCGAGGGAGGCCCTGCTAGGGGAGCTGAACGAGTTTTTGCGCATGCCTTCCATCTCGGCCCGCGAGGGCGGGGGCGAAGAGTTTCGTCGCTGCGCTGAGTGGGTCGCTGGGAAGCTAGAAGAGGCCGGCGTACAGGCCAGGATCATGGAGACGGAAGGACACCCCGTGGTCTACGGCGAAGTCGGAGAAGGCCCAAGGACGCTCCTCTCCTACGGTCACTACGACGTCCAGCCGCCAGAGCCCCTCGATCTCTGGGAGAGCGACCCGTTCGAGCCCACGGTCAGGGACGGGGGCCTCTACGCCCGCGGCGTGGCCGACGACAAGGGAGACGTGCTCGCCCGCATCCAGGCCCTGCGCCTGTATATAGAGGAGCACGGCCAACTCCCCTTCAAGCTCAAGTTCCTGATCGAAGGCGAAGAGGAGGTCGGAAGCCCCAACCTCGCGCCCTTCGTCAAGTCCCACGCCGAACTGCTCCGGGCCGACGCCTGTCTGTGGGAGGGCTCCATGAAAGACGAGGCGGGGCGGCCCATGATCTTCTGCGGCACCAAGGGCATGGCCTACGTCGAGCTGCGCGCCCGCGGCGCCTCCCACGACCTGCACAGCATGTACGGCGGCATCGCCCCCAATCCGGCCTGGCGCCTAGTCCAGGCCCTCAGGACCATCAAGGACGAGAACGGCGAAATTACGCTCGACGGCCTCGACGATCTGGCCGAAGAACCCTCCGAAAAAGATCTCGAAGCCATAAGCCGCATCCCCTTCGACGCCGCCGCGCTGCAGGAGTCCTGGGGCGTGGAAGCGATGGACCGCGGGCTCACGGGCCAGGACGCTTTGCGCGAGATGCTGCTCAGGCCGACCGCGAACATCGCGGGCATCCAGTCCGGCTATACGGGCCCGGGATCGAAGACCATCGTGCCCTCCGAAGCGTTTGTCAAGATGGACTTCAGGCTCGTCGCCGGCCAGAGCCCCGATCGTGTGCTGGAGTTGATCCGGGCCCACCTGAAAAAGCGCGATTTCGGAGACGTGGAGGTCGTGGATCTGCACGGCGTCGAGGTGGCGAAGACGCCGGTCGACTCGCCCATCGTCGGTACCGCGCTAGAAACTTGGCGGGACCTCGGCCGCGAGGAGGCTATAGTGTATCCGACCGTCGGGGGGAGTGGTCCGACCTCGCTCATGGTTTCCGACCTCGGTATACCAACCATTATGACGGGGAGCGTGGCGAACCTGGGAAGCAGGCTCCACTCCCCGAACGAGTGGGTCCGACTCGACGACTACTTCGAAACAATCCGCTACTTCGCCCGCTTCTTCGAAAGGCTCTCCTCTTGACGGAGAAGGGCAAGGGTCTCGACCTCCCCGAGCGCGTCCGCAGGAGCCTCGCCGGGGCGGTGGCCGAGAGGGGCGTGCAAGCGCGGGTGATCTCCACACAGGGCCGCGAGTCCATGCGGCCCCCGCAAGGGCACGTGATCATAGCATCAGAAGAGAGCGAGATAGAAGCCGTTCGCGGCCCCTCCCGCATCGTGCGCAGGCTGGAGTTCTACAAGTCCTTCTACGGCCCCGTCGTCCGCCTCGCCCTTAGCGTCTACCCGATGGGGGGCGAACCCCTCTCCGCCAGCACCGTCCTGAACGTCTCCCAGGTTAGCGGCGACGCGGCCCTCGCCGGCCTCGGTCGCCAGAAAAGCATCTTCCTACATTTCTACTCCGCCCGGGGCGACGACCTTACCTACGCCTTCTCCAAGGAGATCCCCAACGCCCAAGAGCAGCGCAGCGAGGCGAAGAAGGTCCTCAGGATGGCCCGCGAGGCCTACACGGAGACCCCGGAGGAACGGAGGAGCTTCAGGGCGGCCGTCGGCCTCGCCGAGCGGCAGTTCGAGCTTCCTGTACCTGAACCTGACGGAGAAGGATAGTCTTCTCAGACGAGCCCGCGTATACTGCCGCGTATGCCAGCGGGGAGCGCGGGAGACTTTGTAGAGATGATCAGCCTGGCCCTGGAAGGAGCCGGACGAAAGGGCATTCACGTAACAGCAGGCGCCGGTTCGTGCGACCTCGAAGCCCAGCAGTTCGGCATGCTTCCGCCCGAAGAGGAACGAGGTCCGGTTGGGAGGCCGCACCACCTGGAGTCGCCGGTCGGGCCGAGGGATTTCGGCGGGAGCGACGGGACTTCGAGGCTTTGCTACTTCCTCGACGGCGTGCAGAGCTCACGGGAGATAGGGCGCATCGAGATGTCGCCCGTGATAGTCGCCACCGTCGCGGCGACGATCGTCAACCGTTGCGAGCGGCGGTTCTCGCGAATGCCGCTGGAGACTCCACCTGTCGTGGTGCAGGCCGTGATCCTCCCCCGCAGCGCGGGCGACCCCAGCGTCGATGCCTTCTGGGAGTTGCTTCTCGCGGCGGGGTTCTCCGAGCTCGGTCCCAAAGACACTTCCTTCGCGCCGCACCTGGTGATCGACTCCGTTGAGTACCCGGACAGAGAAAATGAGGAAACCGACCCCTCAGACTACGTTGGGATGCGAGAGCGCGCCCGTGGAAGGGTCCGGAGCCTCCGGGAACGGATGGAGGGAGAGACGCTGTCGCAGTGGGAACTCGATGATCAGACCTTAGAGGATCCCGACGCCTGGATCGCCGTCGACGGACAACTCAAAGAGCTAAGTGAGTCGAACCGGCGTGCCATCGGCCTCATAAAGAGCGTGGCCCGTCCCGAGTTCGTCGGCAAGGACGTCAGCATGCTGCTCGATTTGGAGCCAGGAATGCGCACGACCAGCTTTGTGCCGGATTGGCAACTCCGTCGCGACAGGAGCGAACATCGCACCTCCTGGTACCTCAGGATGTGGCCGCCGCAGCGCGGCGCCGATGCTCTTGGTTCGCTCATGCGCGTCGAGGCTGCAAGAGATACCGAACCCGAGCAGGTTGACGAGATATCGCGTTGGATCCTGGCCGAACGGGCGCCGCTCGCCAAGCCGGACCCCAGGTGGCCGGCCATGATCTACCCCATAAGGTACGTCGAGAAGATCCTGGGGCCCCTCGTGCAAGGCTCGGAGAAGGCCTACGCACGCCTCGAGCGCCAGCTCGCATCGAACGGGAGGAATTAGATGCTGCACGACGAATTTCTGGATCAGGGCTCGGGCCCCATAGGCCGCGTCGTTACCAGCGAGGAGAGCCCGGCCACGGCCCACGAGTTCTTTTTCTGGACCGCGGAGACCGAAGCGGCCCAGAACCTCGACATCGGGCACATCGTCGCCGCCGAGTCCGAAGACGCCACCGCC
>JBKPSF010000388.1:0-2861 GCA_046734875.1 Actinomycetota bacterium
TTTGGGCGTGGCTTGCAGGCAGCGAACTTCCGAGAACGCCGTTAAGACGAAGTTGGCTCGGTAGGCGTTTTGTCGCTCGTAGCAACGGGTACATCAGAGGCATCGTCCTTTTAGGGAAGGAGGACAGATGTATTGGTACAATCCAACGACCCGCACCTCGGAGAGGGTACAACCGCCCTCAACAGAGGGGCAAGCCATACAGGTGCTTGCCGGCACCCCTGACTCCGCAGACTTCATAGGAGAGTACCTAGAGCTACGCCGCTCGGGATCACCGATAGAGCAAGCCTTGGTGCTGGTGGGCCACGAGTTTCGCTTGAGGGAGCCGGAGCATCAGCTGATACTCAGGTAGTGGAAGTCGCTTCTGCGTAGCAGAGAATGTCGACCAACTTCGGAGAATACTCCTTCCACGCACTCCGCGGTGAATAGCGTACGATGTGGTCAAAGGTCGCACAGTATGACCGCTGACGAGGGACAATGATACGGATGGCAACGAGTAACACACAGGAGGGGAACGAGGGCACGGCGCCGAGGACGGTCGATCAGCAAGAAGGGGATCAGGCCACGCTGCCCCGGCGGTCTGGGCAGGACGAGGAGCACTCCCGCTCGGTCGAGAACGTGCCCTCGGACCAGACGGTGCCCGAGCAAGTGTACGCAGACTACGCCCAGAACTACGACGAGGACGACGCCGCCCTCAACGGCAGGATCCCAGACGTCTTACTCGACGCGCCGATGGTGAGCATCAAGGGCCTCGACTTCGAGCTAGACGAACTCAGGGCCAAAGTTTCGCTCTTCGCGAAGGTGCTCGACCTGGTGGAGCTGTCGGTCGGCATCGACGCCTACCTGGGCAAGGTCAAGCTCACCATAGAGAGCGTCGATGTGCAGGCGCTCCTTAAGGTCAGGCTCGACAACGTGACCGCCATCCTCGACCGGGTGCTCACCACCATAGACCGCAACCCCCAGATAGTCGAAGAGATAGCCAGCGGCGTGGGTTCCGCGGTCGAGGACGTGGGCGAGGGGGCTGGTGAGCTGGTGGGCGAAGGAGCCAACGAGGCCGTCTCCGACATCGGCTCAGGGACGGGCTCGGCGGTGGGGGACGTAGGCCAGGGCGCCGGCCAAGCTGTGGAGGACGTCGGCGGCGGCGCGGGCCAGGCGGCCGGCGAACTTGGGCAAGGCGCCGGACATGCAGCGCAGGAAGTCGGGGGGGGCGCCGGGCAGGCCGCAAAGCAGGTAGGCGATAGCGTCGGCCAGACGGCCCAGGGCGCGACCGACGCTGCCGGCGAGGCCGCAGGTCAGGCTGGAGATGCGACGGAGCAGGCCCCCGCCGAAGGGGCGCAGGAGGAGGAGGAGGATCCGGGCCGGATCGCCGAGGGCACCACGGCGTCCGGCGCCCAGGTGCTAAGCGAGACCACCGACGAGGCCGGCCGGACGGTTCGGCGCGTGGCTGACGAGTCCGGCACCGTCGTCGAGCAAACCCTAACCGAGCGCGGCGAGGTCTCGGAGGAGGCGATGGTAGGCGAGGGGAGTACGAACGGGGAAGTCGGTGAGCAGAACACTGAGGTGCGGGCCACGCCCGCAGCCGAACGCAAGGCGGATGACCTCGGGGTGGACCTCTCTCAGATAGAGGGCACGGGCTCCGGAGGTCGCATCATCGTCAGGGACGTGATGGGGGCCGCCAACCAAGGCTGACCCGACTAGAGCCACCCTACTGTTGGCCGGAGCCCGAATCTTCGGGCTCCGGCCTTAGCATGCCTTCGCGAGTGCTGAATTTCGGAGAACGCCGTTTGGGCAAAGTTCGCAGAAGTTGCCTTCTAGGCGGTTGGGTGAATAGGGAACCTGGAGTGGATCGTTTGGCGTGCTCTCTCTTCTCTCTCTGTGAACGCCCGATCCATGGGCGAACTCGGAGCGACCTCTAGGGAGACGCTGGCGTGTCGGAGCCCTGACCCTCACCAAGCGCCGTCTGAGCCGCTCCCTCCACCTCTCTTTCGGTGCGCTCCAAGACGTCCTCCAGGGTGTCACGAACCTCCTGCAACCTTCCCCTGAGCGCCTCATCTACCGTGTCGCCCACCTCTAGACCCTCCAACGCAGAATCGAGCGTGGCGAGGGTCTCTCCTAGGGACTCCCTCACCACCCGGCTTATAGAGCGGGCCAGGATGCGCAGGATCTCGGGGTGTTCGCCTATGGTGTCGAGGGCCTTCTCCAGGATGGCACGGATGTGCTTGAGGCGCACCTTGAGGACCACGTCCGCCTCCACGCCCTCTATCTCGAGCTTTACCTGGTCGAGCCTCGCATCGACGCCCACCGAGAGGTTCAGGAGGTTGGCCAGCTCCACCAGGATGGAGACGTGGGCCCTTAGGTCATCTACCTCCAGGCTGATCTTGTCGACCTCGAGCTCGGAGACGTCCAAAAGCACGTCCGGCTCTTGAGTGTCTGGCTCTTGGCCGTCTGGCTCCTGGCCGTTCGATGGCCCATGCCTGCCTCGCCAGAGAGAGCGCGTGGCCACGCCCACCGCCAACGCCCCGAAGGCCACCAATCCCAGGGACACCGCCGCTCGTCCGAGATCCAGCCGCGCTGCTGCTAGGGTGGACTCTTCCCGTGGTGCTCTGAACATCTCCATCACCTTCTATTTCGCTCGTGTGGAGCCTCTTGTACGAATGATGCCATCCATCGATGCCCGATGCCATGCCCGCCGCGAACTTCGGAGAAAAACCCTTCTACGCACTAGGGTGAATAAGGGTTCAAAGCCCCTCTATGTGGGATACATGTAGCCTCTTCGGGGTAGAAAGACACTGTCGAAGGAAGGAGCACGCGCCGATGAGCGAGCAAGCCAAAAAGGTGAAGAACAAGAACATCCCAGAGTGGGC
>JBKPSF010000389.1:0-4172 GCA_046734875.1 Actinomycetota bacterium
GTCAGCACGCTCGGCTTCGCCTCGCTTGTCAGGTTGGTGGTTTTGTGGGTGGACTGCCGGGTTTGCTATCTTCTAACCCGTTCGCAGTTGTCTCTTATGATGTCGGCTTCGTCGGCGTAGACGGTGTCGGTGCCGGGGCCGCAGTTGACTACGTCTGCGACGGCGGGGCTGTCGACGGGCTGGACGGTATCGTCGCCGCTACCGGCGTAGAAGCGGTCGCGGGAGGTGTCGCCGCCCTGGCCGATCAGGTTGTCCTTCCCGTTGCCGCCGTAGACGGTGTCGAGCCCGAGCCCGTCGCCTACCTCGTCGGAGCCCAGACCGCCCTGTACGAGGTCGTCGCCACCGCCGCCGTTGATCCGGTCGGCGCCGCCGAGGCCGGAGATCCGCTCCGCCTTGGTGGTGCCGGTGAAGATGTCGGTGCGGTCGGTGCCGGTGATGGTTTTCTCGAAGGAAGCGAGCGCCACGCCGGAGGAGAACGTTACCATGAGGGCTACCGCCGCCAGTATCATCGCCATCCTCCCCATCTGCGTCCCCTTTCTCCCTCGGACGACTCCAGTCTACACTAGACACTCTAGAGGGATCCCGTAACGTGACGGCTACAGATAGGTAACCTTTCGGCCACGTTCCGATAACGTTTTGGTAACAGTCCCTCGGCACGGGGACCGGCGAGTACCCGGAGAGGGCCCTACACGTTGCAGATCGGGCTTCTCCTCGAAAGAATCGTGCGTATAATTTCTGCGTGGCCGAAAGCGTGGACGTTCGGGGCAGGATGGAGGATCTGCGCGAGCAGGTCCGTTACCACAACCGCCGCTACCACGTCGAGGACGCGCCTGAGATCTCCGACGCCGAGTACGACGCCCTCTACAACGAGCTGGAAGCGCTGGAAGGCGAGCATCCCGAGCTCGTAACCTCCGACTCGCCGACGCAGAGGGTGGGCGGCGAGCCCGTTGAGGGCTTCGAGCAGGTAAGGCACTCCGTCCCCATGCTCTCCCTGGCGAACGCCCGCAAGGTGGAAGACTTGAGGGAGTGGGACGCCCGCGTGCGGCGCCTGCTCGGCGACGATGAGTCGCCGCGCTACGTGACCGAGCGGAAGATAGACGGCCTCGCCGTCTCGCTGCGATACGAAGGCGGGCGCTTCGTCCGCGGCGCCACACGCGGCAACGGGGCGGTCGGCGAGGAAGTTACGGCCAACCTTTCTACCGTCCGCTCCATCCCGGACCGGCTTGACGACGACCCGCCCCCCGTTCTCGAACCGCGGGGCGAGGTGTACATGACGCTCGAAGACTTCGAGAAGCTCAACCGCAGGCAGGAAGAGGAGGGAAAACCGGCGTTCGCCAACCCGCGCAACGCCGCCGCCGGGGCCATCAGGCAGCTCGACTCCAGGATCACGGCCAGAAGACCGCTCAAGGTCTACCTCTACGGTATCGGCGAGGGCGGCGAAGGCTTCGAGAGCCACTCGGCGATGCTCGACACCTTGAAGAAGTACGGTCTCAGGGCGAACCCGCACAAGCTGCACGACTCCATAGAGTCCGTCGTCGGGGAGTGCCTGGAGGCGGCCGAGGAGCGCGAGTCGCTCCCCTACCAGATAGACGGCGTCGTCGTGAAGGTGGATTCGCGCGAGCAGCAACTCGCCCTCGGCTCCGTGGCCAGGGCACCGCGCTGGGCCATCGCGTACAAGTTCGAGCCGCTAGCCGGGCGTACAAAGCTGCTCGACATACACGTCAAGGTCGGCAGGACCGGCGCTTTGACGCCGCAGGCCGTGCTCGAGCCGGTGAACGTCGGAGGGGTCGTGATCTCCCGCGCCACCCTCCACAACGAGGACTACATAAAGGAGAAGGGCATCCTCATCGGCGATGAGGTAATCGTCGAACGGGCGGGAGACGTGATCCCCCAGGTCGTCCAGCCTTTAGAAGAGGAACGCAAGGGCGGCGAGTACGCCTTCGAGATGCCCACCCGCTGTCCGGTCTGCGACGAGCCTGTCTCGCGTCCGGAAGGCGAGGCGGTAACCCGGTGCGTGAACGCCCGCTGCCCCGCGCAGGCGCTGGAGCACATCATCCACTGGTCCTCCAAGACCGCCATGGATATCGACGGCCTGGGCGAGAAGCTCGCCACCCGCCTCTTCGACCTCGGCTTCATAAAGGACGCGGCCGACATCTACGACCTCGAAGCCGGACAGCTCGTTCCGCTCGAAGGCTTCGGCGAAAAGAGCGCGGAGAACTTGATCGGGGCCATCGAAAAGAGCAAGGAGAGGCCCTTCTCAAGCGTCCTTTACGCACTAGGCATCAGGCACGTAGGCGCGGTTACGGCGAACCTGATCGCCACGCGCTTCAGCGGCGAAGACCTTATGCGCGGCGTCGAACAACTGACCGAGATTGACGGCGTGGGAGGCGTGGTAGCCAGCGCCATCGCCGAGTACTTCGATCTCGAGGACAACCGGGACCTGGTTAGACGACTGATGAAGCGGGGCCTCGACTTCGGACGCGAGGAAGGCGGCCCCTCCGACGGCCCGCTAGCGGGCAAGCGCGTCGTCATAACCGGGACCCTGGAGCGCCCCCGCAACTACTACGTCGAACGGTTGGAGGCCGCCGGCGGCACCTTCACCTCCTCTGTCAGCAAGAACACCGACTACGTCCTCGCCGGAGAAGAGGCCGGCTCGAAGCTGGAGCGTGCCAGGGACCTCGGCGTTCCCGTGCTCGACGAAGCCGGGTTCGAGGAGCTGTTCGGTTCCTGAAGGGAAGGTTACAGGCATCAGGTCTTGTAGCGGCGTTTCTCTTGCTGAAGCCTTACTCCGTCACAGTAGGTTCGCGAGAGGTACCTCGTCGAGAAGTACTTGCGCCTGCTTTTCGTCCAGTTCGGAGAGTGGAGGTCGGAGGTTGCGCCAGGCCTCGTCGCCGGTCAGGTCGGCCATCAGGACTTTGAGGGCCGGTATCATCGGGTAGGCCTCGATGGAGGCGCGTATGCCGCTCAGGCGCTCTTGCAGGGCTTCTGCTTCGTTGTCTCGTCCTTCTGCGTGCGCGTCGTAGACCTGGCGGGCGAGGCGGGAGGTGACGTTGGTGGTGGCCGAGATGCAGCCGCTCCCGCCGTTGCGCAGCGTCTCGAGCAGGAGCGCCTCGGTTCCGGCGAGGACGGAGAAGTTGGGGAATTCCCGGCAGAGGGTCATGATGCGTTCGCTGTTGCCGGAGCTGTCTTTGGTGCCAGCTACTGCGCCGGGGTAGGCGTCGATGAGGCGTGAGATCAGGGGCAGCCCGAGGTCCACACCCGTCATCTGCGGGATGTGGTAGAGGTAGAGGCGCAGGCGTTCGTCGCCGATGCGCTCGATGACCTCGGCGAAGAAGCGGAACAGCCCCTCATCCCCCACGCCCTTGTAGTAGAAGGGCGGCAGCACAAGGACGCCGGCGGTGCCGGCTTCGAGCGCCACGCGGCTCAGGCGGACGGTGTCGGTGAGGGCGCAAGATCCCGTCCCTGGCAGCAAAGCGTCCGCGGGAACGCCACCCTCGAGGAGAGCGTCGAGTGCAGCGAGCCGCTCGTCGACGGAGAGGGAGTTGGCCTCGCCCGTCGTCCCGAAGACCGAGAGCCCGTGGCAACCGGCCGCCAGCAGCCTGTGGCAGTGGGCCGAGAAGGAGGCGTGGTCCGGTACCAGGTCCTTGTTCATGGGGGTGAGGACGGCCGCAAGAACGCCCTTTGGGCCAACCCCGTTCCTGATCCCTTCTCGGACCCTCTCATGCCGCCCGGTTCGATGCGAGGGGTTCATCTTTCTTTCGGTAGGCCGGACGGAGGTTTGAGTTGCGGCGGACCCGCGGAAGGGTGTTGCCCGACTTTGTAGGTCACCACCGCAGCACCGTCGAAGCGCTCGTAGTCGACCGGCTGAAACGTTCTCTGGAGCGTGGAAATCATGCGCTGGTCGGGCTCGGGATGGGAGATGAGATGCACGACCCGAGTATAGTCTTCCTCCTTGATCTTGCTCACTACGTTCGGCACGTCTTTGGCCTCGCAGGCCTGCATGCTGTCTCCTTGGCCGGACTTCCCGCCGTCCAGATAGTAGTCGAGCCTGGCGTTGGCGTCGCAGCGGACGACGAGCGTGCCCTTATCTTCGTGGGCGAGCACGTAGGAGGCAGCCTCGCGGACCTGCGCTTTGGTCGGGGTGGTGTAGTAGTCCATCGAGAGTATCAGGT
>JBKPSF010000390.1:0-6800 GCA_046734875.1 Actinomycetota bacterium
GGTGGGGAGGCCCGTTCCTCCCCACCACAAACCCTTGCTCGTTAGTCAGTATCCGCGTAGCTCTGCGGGTCGGCCAGGTACGGGAAGCTGTTCCGCAGCGGAACGTCGTTGCCGTCGACGCGGTCGCTGAGCGTGTTGTTCGGCGCCTTGTTGAAGGCTGGCGTGAGCGGCGTCCCTCCGGCGAGGGCTCGAAGCTCGATGTCGACTACGTCGTCGATCGGGCGTCGTCCGTTCGGGAAGCCCGCGTTGTCCCCGCCCAGAATCCCCAGCTGGTTCGGGTTGGCTGACGGCGCGGTGGCCATGTTCAGCCTGAGCTGGGAGGACGGCACCACACCGGCGGGCTTGTTAAGGCCCTCTATACCGGTCAGGAAGATCGTGGCGAGGTCGTTGCGCGGTGGCTTCGGCACCTCGATGCCGAAGATGGCCTCTATGAGGCGGGCCGGCTCGGGATCTAGCACGTACTTACCGAACTGGCTGTCGAAGCGCGGCTGTGAGCCGTTCCAGCGGTTCTTGTCCTTGAGAGGGATGACCAGCTCGTTGACGAGCGGCATATCCAGGCGCGAGAGTTGCACCCAGGGTCCCTTGGAGGACTTCGGCTCGGCAAGGTCCGAATTCGGCTGTCCTATCGGGCGGAGGACGCTCATGGACTGGCGGTAGGACGTGGTCCTCACGCCGATAATGGAGTCCTTCGGTCCCTTGAGCATGTTGATGGGCACCTGAACGGCGATGGTGTGGACGTTCAGGTCCTTGAGGTAGTCGTCGCCCTCGATCCCCTGCAGAAGATCGAAGATGCCACCGAGGTCGGCGAAGAACGGGTCGTCGCGCGGTCCGGCGAAGGCCTTGATGCCCCCATCGATATCGTAGATGGCCTGGTTGGCAACCGGCCGGTAGCCGTTCGGGTAGGATATCGGGCCCACGTTGGCGGGCGCGACCTGCAGGTCCTTGGCCAGGACCTTGCCCTCGCGGAGCGAATCGTCGTGATCCCCGTCCCGGAGCATCGACACCGAATAGAACTGCTCCTGGTTCAGGGTGGGGTCATCCAGCGATTTTATGGGGCCCGTGTTGTAGAGGAAAGTGTTGCCGTTGTTGATCTTGTCCCGGAAACGGAACTGGAAGGAGATATCGTCCCTCGCGTCCCCGTCGTTGTCGACGTTGATCTCATACAGGACGTCCTTGCCGAACTTGTAGAAGTTCGGCCCCGCCGCCGGCACCTCGGCCGGGATGTAGTTGGCGATGAGCGTGACGGTGTTCGGTCTGTCGGGGCTGCGGAACGCGTAGACGTCGGTGGCGTCGGCCAGCGGATCGCCGCTGATAAACGGCGCCTCCCTGTGCGACGAAGCATCCGCCGGCTTCTCGAAGCCGACGAAGGCCAGCGCCACGGCCGAGGCCGCGAGCGCGGCCAGGACGAGCAATAGTTGCCCCTTGCTCGCCCGCAGCGTCGTCAGTCGTTGCACGCTTCCTCCTCTCTAGTGTGTCTGGGG
The DNA here is from genome assembly GCA_046734875.1 of Actinomycetota bacterium. Lineage (GTDB taxonomy): Bacteria > Actinomycetota > Rubrobacteria > Rubrobacterales > Rubrobacteraceae > Rubrobacter_D. The sequence goes on from JBKPSF010000390.1 coordinate 1,482, forward strand.
TGCCGCACCGGAGGGCGCGGCTAGCGAACTCTGGCAAACCGGGCGTCCCGGGCGGTCCGCGCGGGTGAGGGTCACCATCCATCTCATATCTCCTGGAGCGGGTAGGCCACTATCCCAAGGGCACCGAGCATGTACCAAGCGACGAACCGACCACCAGCCCCACCCAGAGACCCGCCGGCCCGTGCAAAAACCCCTCGAGCCAAGCATCTATCGCCGCCATGCCCTCTCCCTTCTCCGTAGCCAGCTCTCACATCTAGCCGGCCTCCGTTCAGCGATGCGTATACGCTTGCGCCAGGACCACGGATCACAAAAGCTACAAGCACGCCTGCTTTGCAGGCTTGTCAGCACGGCGCTTGTAGCGCCTTGTCAGCACGCTTCGCCCTTCGGGCCTACGCTTGTCAGCAGGTGATTTAGGGGCCCACCTGGAGGGGCTATATTCGGCGGTTGGGCAGGAGAATGGGCGCTTGCTGTACGTTATTGATGCGAGAGCGGGAGTCCGCGAGGAGGGCAAGTACTACGTAGGTTTGGTGTGTTCGGGCGAGCAGCCAGCGTCTACCTCGACCCGCCGCGAGAGCCACAGGCAGGAGTGATCCACGGTGGCGCCAACCTGCCACGGCCCTAGATGCTGAAAGCGAGCCCGAAGGGCGAAGCGTGCTGACAAACGAAGGCCGCCGGCCTGAGTGTGCTGACAAGCGGAGGCGAAGCCGGAGCGTGCTAGAGGGCTCCTAGCTGTTGGAGCATGCCTAGTTGGTCGAGGCTGTCCCAGCTCTCTACGACCTTGCCGTCTTCGGAGAAGCGGAAGATGCCTATTCCGTTGATGGTTACTCTTTTGCCCGTGGCGGGGATGCCCCTGAAATCGCCGGTGTGCGTTGCTTGCAGGCTCCAGCGGTTAACGACCTTGTCGTCTTCCCCGATCATGTCTTCCACGGTGTTCTCTATGTCGGAGAAGGCGGAACGGTACTCCGTGACGAACTTCTTTACGTCTTCGGGGCCGCGCTCGAGAACGGTGCCGTCGGACTGGTGGGAGAGGTACTTCTCGGCGAAGACCTCGTCCGCAATTCCGAGGTTCTCCTCTTTCCAGACCTCATCTACGTAACGCCTGAAGGTCTCCTTGTTCTTCTCGACCGACATCGTGCTCCTTCCCTTCCATGGGTGGTTTCCCAACCGCGTGAAGAAAGGCATGACGAGGACGTCCGAAGGGACCTCCCCGCTCGGCGCAGGAGGGTTGTACCCGACACGGAAGCACGGCGGATCTGGTGACAGGCCAGGGTGTCATGCCGCTAATCGTACCGCGCCTCCGCGTCGACCCGACGGACGTACGTCCTACACGCGGGCTGTGACGTGCCGCCTTACTCGTCCCAGGCTTCGACGTTGGTCTGCCTGACGATCATTCCGTCCCGCAGCTCCATCGTCGTCGCGCCAAGAACCCTGACCCCGTCGGGGTACTCGCACGCCTCGTTGTAGGAGATGCGGTTCTCGCCGATAATCTCGTCCTCGACGTGGTGGGTCATCGCCCGCCCGCACACATCCTTGAGCATCTCGGAGATCTCCGCCTTGCCCCTGAGTACCATCGGCGAGCTCGGCGTCGAGTTCTTGTTGACCATGCGCAACTCGGCATCGTCGGAGTAGAAGGACACGAGTGCCTCGTAGTCGCTCCCCTCAATAGCGCGGCGCATAGCCTCGAAGTCGAGGCTGGGGACCATCTGTTCGGTCATGCGATAGATACCTCCTTCATCGTCGGTCGTATCTTCCCGGCACCAGGCCGGACCTAAGCCTATGCATCACCTCCTCGCTTGTTCTCCACATCACAAACAAGGCCTTATACCAGACGACCCGACGGCCGGCATCCCCCAAATGAGTGATTTTCGGCAAGCCTGCAGGCTTGCCGGCACGCTACGCCCTTCGGGCTCCGCTTGTCAGCACGCTCCGGCCTTCGGCCTCTACTTTCAGCACGCTCGGCTTCGCCTCGCTTGTCAGCACGCCCGCTTCGCGGGCTTGTCAGCTCTTCGCCGTTCCGGCCACGCCCGGCCGCGCACGAGGAAACGTTGCCCCCGGCAGCCGCGTCCGACGCTCGAAGCAGCGCCCCGTGACGACTTCCTGACAAGCCGCCGCTTGGCGGCGTGCCGACAAGCGAGGCGAAGCCGAGCGTGCTGACAAGGCGCTACAAGCGCCGTGCTGACAAGCGCAGGCCGAAGACCGGAGCGTGCTCACCACGCGGTGGCGCCGCCGTCTACGATGAGGGTCTGGCCCGTGATGTAAGCTGCCGCGGGCGAGGCCAGGAAGATGGCGACTCCTTTGAGGTCTTCGGGGTTGCCGAAGCGGTGGAGCGGGATGCCTTCGAGCATTTCGGTCTCGAATTTTTCGATGAGGCCCCCGCTCATGCGGGTCGGAAACCAGCCGGGGGCTATGGCGTTGACGGTGATGTCGTGCTGGGCCCAGGAGGTCGCGAGGTCGCGGGTCATGGAGATGATGGCGCCCTTGGAGGAGTTGTAGCCGACGGTCTGCATGTAGTCGGGACGGCCGCCGATGAGGCCGGCGACGGAGGAGATGTTGATGATGGTGCCGCCCGCTCCGCGTTCGATCATGCGCCTCCCCGCCGCCTGGGACATGAGGAAGGTCCCCCGCACGTTGACCCTGAGCACCTGGTCGAAGCGCTCCAGAGGCATCTCCGCGGGCGGCGCCCCCCACGTGGCCCCGCTGTTGTTGATGACGATGTCGAGGCTCCCGAAATTTTCCTCCGCGGCCGCAACGATCCCCTCTACGTCGTCGGGGTCGGTGACGTCGCACTCGACGGCGAGGGCCCTGCCTCCCTTGGCCTCTACCTCCTGCCTCACTTCTTCGAGGGGTTCTATCTTGCGCGAGCAGAGCACGACGGCGGCCCCGGCGTCGGAGAGGGCCTCCGCCATGTAGCGGCCGAGCCCGCGCCCGCCGCCGGTTACGATGGCGGTCTTGCCGTCGAGGCGAAAAAGGTCGAGGGCATCCATACGTGGTCCTCCTCTAGGATGTCGCGCCCGTCTTCTGGCGCTCCTCGTCGATCAGGACGCGCCGCAGGAGCTTGCCCACGGCACTCTTGGGCAGGTCGTCGCGGAACTCGACGGCTTTGGGGGCCTTGTAGGCGGCGAGGCGCTCCTTGCAGAAGGCCAGTATCTCGACTTCTTTTGTCGTGGCGCCCGACCGCTTCACCACAAAGGCCTTGACGGTTTCACCGCGGTACTCGTCGGGGACGCCTATGGCGACGGCCTCGGCCACGTCGGGGTGCTCGAAGAGGACCTCCTCCACCTCGCGCGGGTAGACGTTGTATCCGGAGGCCAGGATCATGTCCTTCTTACGGTCCACGATATAGAAGTACCCGTCCTCGTCCATCGTCGCGATGTCGCCCGTGTAGAGCCAGCCGTCCCTGAGGGTCCCTTCGGTCTCCTCGGGCATGTTGAGGTAGCCCTTCATGACCTGCGGGCCCTTGATGATCAGCTCCCCCGATTCGCCGACGGGCATCTCCCGCTCCCCGCTCTTTACGTCCACTATCCTGGCGTCGGTGGAGGGGATGGGGATGCCAATGCTGCGCTCGCGTCCCTCCCCCAGGAAGGGCGGGTTGTTGTGCGTCACGGGGGAGGCCTCGGAGAGGCCGTAACCCTCGAAGAGGGGCTTTCCCACCCGCTCCTCGAAGGTGCGTTTCAGGTTTACGGGCAGGGCCGAGCCGCCGGAGTTGAAGATCATCACGTCGTGCAGGTGGTGCTTGCGCAGATCCTCGCCGCTCGCGAGGAGCGCCATGTACATGGTGGGCACGCCCGAGAACATGGTAGGGCGGGCGCTCTCGAAGACGGCCAGCGCCTCCTCGACCTCGAAGCGCGGCAGCAGCACCTGCTCGACGCCGAGTCTGATGCCGAAGAGCATCACGCAGGTCAGCCCGTAGATGTGGAAGAAGGGGAGCGCCCCAATGCACTTGCGGCCCGTAAACTGATCCGGGTTCCTGACGAAAACGTCGATGGTCTGCTGGAGGTTCGCTACCAGGTTGCGGTGGGTCAGCATCGCTCCCTTGGAGACGCCGGTCGTCCCACCCGTGTACTGCAACGCCGCCACGTCCTCCGCCGGGTCTATCTCCACGTCGGGCGCAGGGTCTACGTCGGTAGCAAGAAAATCTCCGAAGGGTTGATGTCCGTCGTCGAGGGCCTCCGGTCCTTCGCCGAAGTCCACGACGATCACGTTTTTCAGGCTCGTTTCGGGCAATACTGCCTTCACACGGTCGTAGACGGCGGAGTAGACGACGATGGTCTCGGCCCGGGAATCGTTGAGGATGTGCGAGATCTCACGTTCCACGTACAGGGGATTGATCTGGGTGACTATAGCCCCGAGCCTGACGGTGGCGAAAAACGAGACGACGTATTGCGGGCAATTGGGAAGCATGAGGGCAACCCTGTCCCCCTTCGAGACCCCGGCCGCCGAGAGAGAAGCCGCCATCTTCTCCACTAGCGCCTGCAGCCGCCCGAACTCGAAGGTCGTGCCGTAAAAGCTTAGCGCGTTCCTCCCCCGGTGCTCCTCTACCGCGTGCCTGAACAGGTCGTAAAGGGAGCCCTCGAAAACCTGCGATTCCGGCTCAACCTTCCCGCGCTCGTACACAGCGAGCCAAGGCTTCTCCGTGCGAAACATATCTCCTCCTCGTACACCGCCCAAGACGGTTCCTTCCCCAATATCTAACCCGAAACGATTTCGGGCAAACGTGCCCATCATCGCGCCCCCGCGACCGCACACGGGCGGGTTTGAAACACCTCCTCGACCTTGCTGCCTATGTGCCGCGAGAACGTGACCGCCTCGTCGGACCTTTACAAACAAACAGCTCCTCTCCGAGCGCTCCGCTAACCTCCAACGAACCGTCCGGGAACGCCACGGCCCTGAGCCTCAGCATCTTGTAGACGCGGTGACGTTCCTCCGGTTGTAGGACGTCGAGGGCCTCGGGCATCATCTCGGCGTAGTTCTCCAGAAGCGCGTCACGGTCGCGCTCCTCTGCTTTGAGGATTTGCAGAAGGGCCAGAGGTGCCACCGCGCCATAGTCTCCGCCTGGATCGAGAGCGAGACCGGCATCGCGGTCCCCGAGGCCCGCGGATCTTGTGCCGTAACACGGCTGGTCCAGCCCCGGCGCGAGGAGAACGATCGCGACGGGCGTGATCTAAAAGAGATACGCGCAACGGGCGAAGAGACCGATGTCTTCAGGGCGACACGGGCACTCATATCCTCGCTTCGACGGGTGCCACGCTGGCCTCGAAGGACCTCGGCCGCAGGCGCCGCCGGGGGATAGGCGCGGTCGAAAGCTGAGAGGAGGGTGTT
>JBKPSF010000391.1:0-2720 GCA_046734875.1 Actinomycetota bacterium
TGCGCCGGCTTCTGGCTCGACGCCGGAGAGCTGGCCGCCATCAGGACCGAGTTCGCCACCGAAGAGGAACGAAAAGAGGCCGCCGAAGCCTACTTCGCCGAGCTCTTCGACCCCGACCTGGCCGTGGAGCGGGCCAAGACCATGGAGGACCTCAGAAAAGCGCGAAGGATAGCCCACGCCTTCCGCTTCATCTGCCCGAGCTACTACATACCGGGAGAGCAGGACTGGGGGGCGTTCTAGCTGGTCAGCGATTCAGGTTTGTGCTTGTTGCCGGTCTGATGGCCTGCTGTTCACACGGTATTGCAGGCGTGGGGTAAGAGATGGCGGTGATCAAGCGCCTTCTGGCCGTGCCTGTACGCTTCGGGGGAGAGGAGCATTCCGGGTGGCTCCCCGCGAACGCGGTGCCGCCCAGGTCGACCCCCCTTACGACGCTCCTGGTGGCTCACGCCACCTCCTCGCGTATCGCATCTCTATTACAGGACCCGTCCCGGCCCGAAGACCATCCACCAGTAGGAGCCGACCAAGAACATCGCGAAGAACACCACCGCCAGCCCGAACGCGACGAACGGCGACCCCCCGATCACGGTAACCAACATGCTTCCGAGCAAGGCGATCGCGCCAACTACGGCGCAGACGGCGGTCACCACCTTTGCGGTTGCGCTTGCGAACATGTAGAACCCTTTCGTTTGTTGGCTATTGGGGTGATGATATGCTCGGTGGCGGCTCTCGTAAATGGTCGATTGGACCTATCGGCGTATGGGCCAACGGGAGTGGTCGATCTGTCCCACCCGACGCGCATGCTCCATCGTTTCCGACGTCCACCCGACGGCCAGGAACGGGGGTGGCCGGGACGTACACGAGAGGCGAGGAAGGATTAGGGGCTAGCCGTGCTCCTCCAGACGCTCCTGCGCCCTGCCGAGCGTCATGTGCGCGTCTATCGGTTGTCCCTCTTCGCGGTCTCTGAGCATGGCGGCGTCGATCACGCCACGAGCCCTGTGGCCTTCCCCCGACTCCCCCCGGCGCTCCGCCTCCTCCGCCGCGCGAAGGCCGCCGACCAGCTCGGAGAGCCTGCCGGTGACGAACTGTTGGGCTGTGGGTAGCTCGAAGATCCGCTCCATGAGGCCGTACTCGAGGGCCGTCCTGCCGGGCCCCTCCGGCTCGGGGATCGACTCCCTGAGGAGCTCCAGCTCCTCTCACAGCACCCTGCCCTCATCGGACAACAGCCCGGTCTGGACCTCGATGAGTTCGATGAGTTCGACGAGTTGGATCCTGTCCACGGCTCCTCTAGCGGATAGGCTTCGAACATCTACGGCGTGCGTCCCCCCGATTATCTCCCAAACGCGAGCGTCCGAGAGCAACGAGAGCAAGAAGGTGAGGGCCTGGCGGAAGCTCAGGCGAACCATCCGTCGGCGTTCGGTTCTTTACCTGCCGCCATGCGTGGACCGTAGTGCTGGGCGAAGACCTGGCCGACGAGTTCTCTGCGGCTGCGCACGCCGACCTTGTCGAAGATCGACTTGAAGTGATCGCGCACGGTGTTTGGCGTGATGTGCAGCTGCTCGGAGACCTCGGCCGTCGAGAGCCCGCGCAGGACCAGCTGCGTGATCTGGCCCTCGCGCCTGGTCAGCCCGTAGGCGTCGACTATCAGCGGCGCGATCTCCGCGGGACGGGCCTCCTCGAAGATGACGGCTATCCGCCCTTCGGTCTCTTTGGCGCGCAGCCTCGAGGCGTGAAGCACCAGCCACCGCCCCGAGGCAGACCTGAGCCTTATCCTGGGCGTTAGGTCGGGCGGCGTGTGACCACCACGCTCGAGCGTGAGCAAGCGGGCGGCGACGGCGTAGACCGCGTCGGGCAGCTCGAGCGAGCTCGGCCAGGAGCTCTCCGGCACCTCGGCGAGCCATCCTTCCGCCGTCGGCGTGATCGCCACGAGCGAGAGATCGTCCGCGAGCAAGACCAAGCCCGGTCCGTCCGGCCGCGGGCTCGTCGCTCGAGAACCGCCGAGCAGGAGGGCTTTGCGCAGGCCCTCGGCCAGGTGCGGGACCAGCCCCGCAAGGAAGGCCGCCTCGGCGGGCGTGAAGTCGGGGCTGGAGCGCTCGCGGTGCAGGCACATGAAGCCCCAGCACTTCGAGCCCGCGACGAGGGCGGCCCTCAGCTCGTCCCCCAGGTCCATAGGGGCGAGCATCTCGCGGTAGCGCGCGCTGCGGGCCAGCTCGCCCTTGGTGGCCATGCCCAGGCTGTCGACCGGCGAGCGTCCCCTCGACAGTCGGGCGAACTTTACCGGATCGTCTTTAAGGAACTCGCGCTCGAGGAACTGGGGCGTGGCGCGCGCCAGGACCTCGTCGCGTACGGCGCTGGTGAAGAGCAGCGTCGCGGGGTCGGCGGTGGCGAAGAACGAAACATCCGTGGGGATCGCCTTACGAAGTTGCCTCACGGCCTCGATCCCGAACGTCCTCGAGTCCAGCCCGGCATGAGAGAGGCGGACGACCTCCTGCCTGACGCGCTCCGCCGACCTGGTCGGCAGGAACTTCGCGGCGGCCGAGCCGGACAGGCTCTGGGTGGCCGACATCACCTACGTCCGAGCCGGGGAGGGCTTCCTCTACCTGGCCTTCATCCCCGACGTTTGCAACCGCAAGGTGGTGGGCTGGTCGATGGATACTCACCTACGCACGGAGCTCGTTGCCCCGGTTCGGCGGCCGAATCAGGCGATGTCGTAGTGTTTTGGC
>JBKPSF010000392.1:0-5015 GCA_046734875.1 Actinomycetota bacterium
GTCGTGTACGGGTGGCTCGTCCCAGCCCTCAACGTGCCTACCCTCCTGGGCGTCCCTCTCTCGCCGGTACTTGCCGGAAAGGAGGCCACCGGCCAGTGGGCTCCACACGAGGATGGAGCACTCCTGGTCTACAGCGAGGGGCACCAGCTCGTACTCGGCCTCCCTCGCCTGCAGCGTGTAGTGGATCTGCTGGCTGACGTAGCGTTGCAGCCCGAGCCTCTCGGAGATGCCCAACGCCTTCATCAGCTGCCAGCCGGAGTAGTTGGATGAGCCCACGTAGCGCACCTTGCCGCTCCTCACGAGGGTGTCCAGCGCCTCCAGGGTCTCCTCCAGCGGGGTTAGCCCGTCCCACTCGTGGACCTGATAGAGGTCGATGTAGTCCGTGCCTAGCCTCCTTAGGCTCTGCTCACACTGGCGGATTATGTGGTGTCGCGAGAGGCCTGTATCGTTCGGGCCATCCCCAACTGACATGCGGACCTTGGTAGCAAGGATTAGGTCTTCCCTCCGGCCGGAGATCGCCTCCCCGAGTATCTCCTCGGATTCGCCGCCCGAATAGATGTTCGCAGTGTCGAAGTGGTTGACCCCCGCCTCGAGGCACATGTCCACCTGCCTCCTCGCCCCAGCGACATCCGTTGCGCCCACCTTACTGAAGCCCCCCTGACCTCCGAAGGTCATCGTGCCGAGGGTCAAGGCGGAGACGAACAAACCCGAGCGTCCGAGGCGACGATACTCCATAGGATCCTCCCTACATGGTTGGGCCATCGAGGTGCATACCAGCCTAACACGATGTGCCCCCGGTTGTGGTGTCGCGGACCGGCTTTCGCAAACCCACCGCTCTCCCTGTAGAGACCCGACCCCGTCGTCATTCAAAGCCAGCGCAATTGCCTTTAAGTTAGCAAGGATCATCCGGCTAGGGCGAAGGCCTGTCGTAGGCTGTACACGTCCTCGAAATGGTTCCTTGCACGTGCGCAAATCGTCTCTGATTCATTCCGCCGCAACCCCTTCCCTTAGGAAGCCGCTGATATAATCGAAGACGGAGGCGGCTGCGGGAGCACTTCCGGGCCACTCACAAGCAGTTTGCGGATGCCACCCCGGATGAGCGTGTAGGTGGCTCCGGCGGCGCCCAGTATGTGGGAGCTGTCCAAGAGTTGGGCGGCACCGTTGGCGATGAGCCCCGCTTCTCGGGCGGCTCTCACCAATCGCTAGAAGAGCTCACGCTCCAAGCCCTGCTCCAGCAGCTTGCGCCTGAAGTGGCACAAAACGGTCGCATCGAAACCCTCATCTTTGGTGTCAGGAAGGGCACGTGGGGCTGGAGCCGCCCGGGCTCATGAGGCGGCTCGACATTATCGAAGCGCTGGATCCGGAGCCCGCGAGAGGACAGACGCTGCTGGCGTGAAGCGCACCGTCCGCGCGCTCAATCCTCGCCCAAAAGACAGGCACCCATGCCACGTGTGCGGGGGGCACAAATACATTTCGCAGTCGCACCACCTTATAGAGATCTGCAAGGTCGCGGGGGTACTGCGCACGCTGGCGATCTACGACTGATCGCCGAGCATACCGGTCGTGCCGCTGTGCCCGAACCACCACGCCTACGAGCACGCGCTAAGGCGCATCAAGAAGGACACGCCCCCCGAGGTTTCCGAGCCCCTCTATGCGGAGCTCTCGGACAGGGACTGGGACCGCCTGTCGAGATCGACGACCTGCGGATCGAGGCGCAGGATCGCGTGTGGAAGGAGGTCCGTGACGAGTTTCTCAGGCGTGAGGAAGCATATCGGCGGTCGAACCCGGACGCGCCAACCGGAGGAGCCGGAGCCTAACCGGCGACCCACTCTGGCCTCTTGCGCATGCTCCTCAGGGCTCTTATCGCGGCCTGCTGGGAGCCCGGCACCAGGTGGCCGTAGAGGTCCCGTCGGGAACGCCGCCGAACAGGTCGATCTGCTTCTGCACGAGCCAGCGGTGCGCCTCTTCCCAGGACTTCTCCGTGGTGGAGGTGCGCCTGGTCTTCGTACGGCCGGTTTCCGGGTCGAAATAGGGATAGGAGATCGCCGCCCCCACCTGCCATCGGGACGCTGCCAGCCGGACCCGTTCGGCGCCTTCTTCCCCTTCGCCATGGCGCATGGTAGCGCGACCGGGTTCGGGGCGCGACCGGCTCCGCTGACGGCGGCACGGGGGATCGGGCGGAACCATCCGTTCCTCCGCGTACCCGTGCGCCGCCACGACAAGCGTGCCCACGGGAGCGAGGGGGGATAGTCGCCCGGGCGCCCGGCCCGCTACGCCGCAGCCGAGATGCTCGTGGCGCAGGGCGCCTTGCTGGAGGGGGCTTTTACCCTCGGGCAAGGCGCCTCACCTCCCCGGCGATCGTCGAGTATGACCTCACCTTGTCCAGGACGGCGTCTGCCCCCGCCCCACGGATCTCCTCGACGTGTTCGGCCCAAATGGTCGCACTCAGAACCACGACCCTGACGCCCGGGCTCGAGCGCCTGAGCTCGCCGATGAGCTCCCTGCCGTCCCCATCGGGCAGGGCCAGGTCCAGGACCGCCACGTCCACGCCGCCATCGAGGTCCCCTCCTTCGAGCGCCCCCCTGGCCTCTGCCAGGGAGCCCGCCTGGGCGACCACCTCGATCCCCGGGTCGTCGGAGAGCAAGTAGGTGAGGGCCTGGCGGAAGGCCGCGTGGTCCTCCACCAGCATGACCTTGAGTGACGTTGTCGGGCCCATGGCGTCTATAAGTGAAACACGAACCGACGGCGTATTCACCCGAGCGCGCAGGATGGGGGCGGGCGAGGGTCTCTCGGCCGGTCGGGCACACCGGAGAAGCGCGCCCGATCCGAGACCGTTTGGCCGCGGAGGCCTCGCCTCGGGAACCACATCCTCACACTGTGCCCCGCGATCCGTCCCCCCACGCCCCGTCCCACGTGAACATCCGACTGCGGGACGCCTAACGCTGATACCATAGACTACATGTGGCAGCTCCCCGAACAGTGCGCCTCCTGCGGCCGGCAGATAACTACGCTCGAGAGGTGCATGCTGCCCGATGGCACCGAGAAGCGCGGCGCCGAGGTAACGTTCCGGGAAAGCGCGGTGGGCGGGATACGCTGCCTCGAGTGCGCGTCTCACCCTCCGCAAGCATAGCCGCTGATCCGAGGTCGTCTAGCGGCAGGACGCCTGGCTTTGGGCGGGGAGACCATGCCGTCGGTACGTGAGTCCTCGGCGCCGAAAGGTTGGGCCGACCGGGAAGCGGGCAATCCGGGCGATGCGCCGGTTTTCGGCGGCCGGTAGAATGGCACCCGCCGGGAGGTTTCTTGAGCGAGGAGGATGTTCGGTGGGCACCACGGAGAACAAGGACGCCCAGCGTTGCATCATCGACGAAGTGATAAACCGGAAGAACCTAGATTTGGCGGACGAACTGTTCGCCGAAGGACACGAGCTTCGCCCGGAAGCGGCCGGGGTCGGTCGCGGTCCCGAGGGGATGAAGCGCGCCTTCGCGGGCTTGCACGAAGAGTTCCCGGGCGTCCGGGTCGAGATAGAGGACATGGTGGCCGAGGGGGACCTGGTCGCCGTGCGCCTGACCTTCAGCGGCACCCACGCGCCCACCGGCGAGAGGGCCACGTGGCCGGAGATGCTCTTCGCGCGCTTCTCCGGGGGCAAGGCCGCGGTGAGTTGGGAGGTGACGGACACCGGGCGCGGTTGGGATAGCCCTCCTTGGTAGGGCCAGCGCGCTTAGACGGTCAAGGGATACTTGCCTTGGACGAGGTGACGCGGGTTCGATCCCTGCTCCAGGAGCCCTACACGCTGCAGCAGCGCCGCGGCGAGCAGCATCAGTCTCACTCCAGGTTCGCCGCCCCGCGGCCGAGCCCTTAAACCGAACGGTTCGGCGCCATCTCCTTAGTCAGAAGCCCGCCAACTACCAAGACGATGCCTACGACGAACAAGGGAAGCAGCCACGCCCGAACAGATCCATGAGCGCTTCCATAGCGCTCAGCCTAGCCTGCGGACGTCGGTCGCTATCTCGCCCCTCCTGCTCTCGCCCGGCTCGTAGCTCACCCGCTCGCCCTCTTGGAGGGACCTGGGCCCGGTTCCGTCTATCGCCGTGTAGTGGAGGTAGATGTCTTCTCCGCCCCCGTCGGGCGCGATGAAGCCGTAGCCCTTCTCCCCGGAAAACCACCTGACCGTTCCCCCTGCCATGCGTCCGACCCCCTCGCCGCCGGCGGCGTCCCCCGCCGACTCGTGCGGCTCTCGTGTGAGGGTGCATCGCGATCCACCCCGGCACCCACGGCGGATTCTCGCCGACCCCGACGCGCCTTGCCATATGCCAGGCGGCCATTCTTTCGCGCCGCATCGGGGTCGAGATCTCTCCGTTGCCACCGGAGCCCCGGTGCGGACAATCCGGGCATGGAACGCGACGGGGACGGCATTCGGCCGAAACGCTCCGAGGCGGAGCAAACGCGCATGGGCGCCCGGCTCCTCTACGACTTCGAGGTGGAGTGCCGTAAGCAGGGCTGGGGGAACCCCGCCTTCGTCTACGGTGCGGAGCACGACCTCTTCCGCTGGACGGACGGCCGCTTCGCCTTCTCGCGCGAGCACGCCGACTGGGGGCTGCTAAGTAAGAGGGGCCGCATGAGGGGGTGGTGACCCGCCGCGCGGGGCCGGAGCGGATCGGTCGGAGACCTGAACGTACGAATTGGGAATATCGCGCCAGAAGAAATGCTCGTCATGGCCCATGACCCGCCGTCCGGCGACCTTTAGAGTCTTCATGCATGAGGTAAGGTCAAATGAAGGGTTTCCAGGAATGGGGCCCGGAATATGCAGCGGGTGACCACAGAACAGGCCAAGAACATGCTTTGGGACTGGCTTTCGGAGCACAACGGGCACGAGACAGACGTAAACCCCGGTAGTGTCCGCGTGAGTGTGTAAATAGGAATGGGCCGTTGACGAAGACGGCCACCGTGTGCTTCCTTCAGAAGAGACCAATCTTTCCGGAAGGAGAATGCACGGTGGCCGATGAACTGAGGATAGG
>JBKPSF010000393.1:0-6226 GCA_046734875.1 Actinomycetota bacterium
CGAAGCGTACGCCAACGCCGGCCTCACGGTCGAGCACTGGTACGGGGTGAGGGTGTTCGCGGACCACCTCGGGGACAGTATGCCTGGCGAGGACCTGCCCGAGATACTGGAGCTGGAGTGGGAGGCCGGAAAGAGGGAACCGTATAGATCCGTGGCGCGCCTGATCCACGTGGTGGGACGCAAAAAGCTCGTCTAGGTGTATCCGGCGGAACCGCCTGTGTTTCCCGTCAGACTCGACCCGACCGGGGATGATTCCCATCCAGATCCTTCGAGAAGCGCGGGAACTAGCCCATTTGGGGGATGTGCTCTACGGACGTGTACTACTAGTATGGAACCACCTGTTTCAGTAACGCGAGGCGAGGAGAATACAGCATGTCTGCGTCCAACATCGAGCACACGAACGGGGAGAGCCGCACGCCATTGCTGGTGATCGGGGCCGGGCCCTACGGCCTGGCAACCGCGGCCTACGCCCGGCGGGTCGGGATCGAACCGCTCGTCGTGGGCCAGCCGATGTCCTTCTGGCGCGACAACATGCCTTCGGGGATGTTCTTGCGCTCCGGCGCCGACTGGCACCTGGACGCTACCAAAGAGCATACGTTCGAGTCGTATCTGGAAGAGCGCGGCATCGACCCGGCCGACGTCGACCCGATCCCCGTCAAGCTGTTTATCGATTACGCAACCTGGTTTCAGGAAAAGGCTGGCCTCGAGGTGCTGCCCGATATGGTCGAGAACCTCTCCCGTCCGAACGGGCACTTCGAAGCAACGCTCCAGAGCGGCCGGCGCATCGCGGCCGACGCCGTGGTCGCCGCGCCGGGCATAACCCACTTTACCGTGATCCCCGAGTGGGTCGAGGAGTCCCTCTCGCCCGGTCGCTGGTCCCACACGTGTACGACGGTCGACTTCGAGGAGATGCGAGGTTCCAGGGTCCTCATCGTCGGCGGGCGCCAGAGCGCCTTCGAGTGGGCGGCCCTGCTCGCCGACGGGGACACGGAGGCGATACACGTCGTGCACCGTCACGACGCCCCTGACTTCGCCCCCTCTGACTGGAGCTTCGTCGACGGGCTGATGGATCTCACCGCCACCGTACCAGGATGGTTCAGGAACCTGCCGGCCGAAGAGCGCGACGCGGTAGGCCGCAGGTTCTGGGCCGAAGGGAGGCTCAAGCTGGAGCCCTGGCTCACCCCGCGCCTGGACAGCTCCCACATCCACCGGTGGCCGCGCGCGTTCGTGCGCGGCTGCAGGGAACTCTCCGGCGGCGGCATCGAGGTGGAGCTCTCCAACGGGACCCAACTCGTCGTGGACCACATCATCCTCGCCACCGGCTACAAACCCGAAATGACGAAGGTTCCTTACCTGGCGGGCGTCCTTGACGAGATGGAGCTAGCCGACGGCTTCCCCGTGCTCGATGAGCACTTCCAGTCGAGCCTGCCAGGACTATTCGTCACCGGCTTCCCCGCCACCAAGGATTTCGGTCCTTTCTTCGGCTTCGTGAGGGGCTGTCCCGTGGCGGCCACGCTCACGGTCGCCGGGTTGAAAGAAGCGCTAAACCGCGCGGGCTCCTTGGCTTGACCGGTGCCTACGGCGACTCGTTGTAGTCGAGCCAGTACCAGCCAAGGTACCGCATCGCCTCTGAGAACCTCTCGAAGTTGGCCGGCTTGGTGACGAAGGAGTTCGCGCCGAGCTCGTAGCCTTCGACCACGTGTTCCTTCGAGGAAGAGAACAGGATCACCGGCAAAAGGTGTGTCCTTTCGTCGTCGCGCAGCCGCTTCAGGACCTCCAGGCCGTCCATCCCGGGAAGGTGCACGTCGAGAAGCACGAACTCGGGCATAACGACGGTATCCCATTCGCCACGGGAGCCCTCGCCGAGGAGGTAGTCGATCGTCTCTTCGCCACTCCCCGAGACCACGACCTCGTCAACTTCGGCCACGATGCCGTGTTTGCGGAGGGCGCGCATGGCGAGGACTACCTGATCCCGGTCGTCCTCGACAAGCATAATGGTCCTCCGCCTCAACAGTTTCCCCCTGTCGGCAGCGCATTATACCCGCGATTCCCTCCAGCGCACGGAACAAAACAATGCCCCCGACGAAGAGTCGAGGGCGCTTTCCAAGACAGCCTATCTCCAGGCCGACCTGATGCCTGAAACCTGCAGCCTCTAAATATTCGCCACGTCCTTCTCGGCGGTCCACACGGCCGGATCTTCGGCCTCTTCGGCCTCGCCCTGCTCCTCGAGCCAACGCTCGCTGTCGATGGCCGCCCTACAGCCGTCGCCAGCGGCCGTGACAGCCTGGCGGTAGCGCGTGTCCGAGACATCACCGGCGGCGAACACGCCTGGGACGCTGGTCATCGTGTTCTCCTTCTGCAGGATGTAGCCACCATCGTCCATCTCGAGTTGCCCCTCGAAGAGGGAGGTCGCGGGGGCGTGGCCGATGGCGGCGAAGAATCCGCTCACCTCGACGGTCTGCTCCTCGCCGGTTTTCGTGTTCTTGACGAGCACGCCTTCCACGGAGTCCTCGCCCAAAATTTCTTCCACGACCGTGTCGGTCATGAACGTGATCTTGGGGTTGTTCTGCGCCCTCTGGAGCATGATCTTGGACGCCCTGAACTCTTCGCGGCGGTGGATCAAAACTACCTCGTCGGCGAACTTGGCGAGGACACCAGCCTCTTCCATTGCCGTGTCTCCCCCGCCGACGACGGCGACCTTCTTGCCCCTGTAGAAGAAGGCGTCGCAGGTCGCGCAGCCGCTTACGCCCTTGCCCATGAGCTGCTGCTCGCTCTCCAGCCCAAGCCACCTGGCCTTGGCGCCCGTGGCGATAATGACGGCCCTGGCCAGAGTCGGCTCGTCCTCGTCCTCTGCCCACACCTTGAACGGGCGCTCCGAGAACTCCACCCGCTCGACGTTGTCGGGGCGCATCTCGGCCCCGAAACGGGCGGCCTGGGCCTCGAAGTCGTCCATCATCTCGGGGCCCATCACGCCATCCCTGTAACCGGGATAGGTCTCCACGTCGGAGGTCAGCATGAGCTGCCCACCGCTCTCGAAACCCTGGAAAACCAGCACTTTCATGCTCGCCCGCGCGGCGTACAGAGCCGCCGTGTACCCAGCAGGACCTGAGCCGATTATTACGACGTCATATGCTCTCTGAGCCATCAGAACCGCTCCTCCAAAATACAAAATCTCCAGCCTCTATAGTCTAATACATCTCGCAAGCCGTATGGTGTGAGCTTTACGTTGCGCCAGAGGCTAAACTTCCCCTTATGCCGAAGGCCAGGTCCATTCCGCTCCTTGCGTCGCTCACGGCGCTGTTCGGTGTCTGTGCGGTCTTCCTCTGGCTGGCCGGTGGCGGGCGCGTATCCGCCGTCGAGTTCCCCGAACTGCGTCCCGCCCCCGAGCCCTACGTAGCCGTGAGTAGTACCTATGTGGCCCCCGATCCCCCGGACGTCAGGATCGGCAGCTTCGGGAGACCCGACAACGTGCCCGGCTACGAGGTCCTGGAGACGCACAGGAGCGAGCGCAACGGGGCCCGCGGGACGACCCTGGTCGTGGACACGAGGGCGACGACCGAGCGGGATCTCACGCTCGTCGCGCGTGACATAAAGGCCCGCTACGCCGACCTCGACTCCGTCTCCGTCGAGTTCATCGACTCCGAGGACTTCCTGAACTACAGGGGCGGCGCGCTCATCTTCAACACCGCAGCCGGCGCCTACTTCCAGGGCTTCGCCTACGGCCCGCCCAACAACAAGGGCTACCTGGTCAATGCGGCGGACCAATAGCGGTCGGCCATCAGCTATCAGCCCTCAACTCTTTGTTCTCGCTGACCGCTGACGGCGCGGGTCACGCGCGACTCGCCGCTCACTCGCGCCAGGCGGCCAGGAACTCCTCCTGCTCCGGCGTCAGGGCGTCGACGCCCATACCTACCGCGTCGAGCTTCGTGCGGGCAACCTCGTCGTCTATCTCTCTAGGAAGGAGGTGTACCCGGTTCTCCATCGAGGCGTGCTCGTTGGTGAGGCGATGGGCGCAGAGGGCCTGGATGGCGAAGGTGAGGTCCATGATCTCGACCGGGTGACCGTCGCCCGCCGTCAGGTTGACGACCATGCCGCGCCCGACGAGGTAGAGCCTACGACCGTCCCCCGTTGTGAACTCTTCGACGTTGCGGCGTACTTCGCGGGTGCCTGTCGCCGCTGACCCGAGGCCATCCACATCTATCTCCACGTCCACCCCGCCTGCGTTGGCCAGGATCGCCCCGTCACGCATCCTCTCGAAGTGTTGGGCGGTCAGGACGTCGGTGCTGCCCGTTGCCGTGACGAAGATCTCTCCTACCTCTGCGGCCTCGATGGCGGGAAGAACGTCGAAGCCGTCGGCGTAGGCTTCCAGGCCGCGGACGGAGTCTACCTCGCACACCGCTACGCGGGCGCCGAGTCCGGCCGCGTAGCGGGCGATACCCTTGCCGCACCAGCCGTAGCCGAGCACGACGAGGCGCTTGCCACCGATCATCAAGTTGGTGTTCTGCATGATCGCCGTCAACGTCGATTGGCCCGTGCCGTAGCGGTTGTCGAAGAGATACTTGCACCTCGCGTCGTTGGCCGCGATCACGGGGAACTCCAGGATGCCTTCCCGCTCCATCGCCCTGAACTTAGCCACCCCGCTCGTCGTCTCCTCGGACGCCCCCCGGATGCGCCCGAGAAGATCCCTCCGCGTAGTGTGCGCCAGCCGCACCAGTCCCGCCCTGTCGTCGATGAACACAGCTTCTTTGTTGTCCGTCGCCCCGTCGATGACGCGCTCGAGCTCGCGGTCGGCATCCTCGGGGTCGTTCTCGGAGGAGGCGAAGACCGTGACGCCGCGCTCGGCGAGGGCCGCGGCCACGTCATCCTGCACGAAGAACGGGCCGGGGCTGGCGACGGCCACGTCGGCCCCGGCTTCGGCGAGCACGACCGTCAGGTAGGCCGTCTTCGCCTCTATGGGCAGGGCAACGCCGACGCCGATGCCGTCGAAGGTGCCGTCCTTCAAGAACCTGTCGCGGACGGAGTTCAGAACCGGCGAGTGCTCGGCGGCCCAGTCTATCTTCCTGTGGCCATCAGGGGCGAGTGCGGGATCTTTCACCACCGATTCTTGCATGACGTTTATCTCACGCCTCCGCTGTCTCGCCTTCTATCTTCTCCCGTGCGGCCTCGACCTGTTCGCGTCCGCCGAGCATAAACGCGCCGACGAGGATAAGAACGAGGAATGGGACGAGTCCGAGTGCTATGCCCACACCTCCCAGCGCCTGTTGGAAGAAACCAATGATCAGGCCAACCACGACCGAGCCGATAGCCCCCACACACACCAGGATGGCGCCCGTTCTCTGTAGCCTGGAAGACGAGACCTCCTCGGGCTCTATTATCTCGGTCCAGAGTAGCCCCCAGCGCTTCACCCGGGGATAGAGGGCGAGCAAGAGTATGGGACCCAGTACGCCCGCCATTATCGCGTTGTTGAAGAATATGAGGGCGAAGAACAGTCGGAAGGGGAAGAGGCCCAGCAGATCGACCCACCAAGCGATTATGACGGCGCAGACGGTCGAGGCCAGGATCGTCACGAGGATGTACACTCCGAATTTCTTGCTGGAGTCCACGTTGGTCTCCATGTTCTCATCGCGCCGGAAGAAGATGCTCCACATCTTGTACGGCAGCAAAGCCAGGAAGAAGTTCCCCACGAAACCACCAACGCTACCCAGCGTCAGGGTGCCACCGACAAAGTCCCCGATCGTGTTTCCCAGGGCCGCCCCCCAGGCCCCCGCCGGACCGAACAAGAGCCCGAAGACAACCGGGAACGCGTTGGCCGGGCGGAGCTCGATATATCCTGGAACGATGGGGAAACCTTTGAACGGGATCAAAACCGCCGCGTAGATCGCCGCGCTTAGGGCTACCAGCACTACCAGCTGGGTATGGCGCCACATCGTAAAGACTTCCTTCATCTTCGTATCTCCTTGAACTCGCTTACTTACCTGGTGAAGCCCTCCAGTCCACCGTACCCTGCCACCCGCAATGCGATGCACCCTGCCAGGAGCAACACGAAGATCAAAAGTACCAGGACGTCCCTGCGGCCCATGGCGATATGCAAATAGAACGTGCGCCCTGACCCGGCGCCGAACCCCTTTGACTCCAGAGCCATTGAAAAGACATTCGTAGAGCGTACCGTGGTGACGAAGACCGGTACGAGGAGCGGCAGGTGTTTGCGGATGCGGCTGATAATGTT
>JBKPSF010000394.1:0-9326 GCA_046734875.1 Actinomycetota bacterium
GCTAGACGGTTTCCCGAGGGGGCGGCGCAGCAGCGGCGCCGCCCCGCTACGAAAGGAGGGTCTACAATGGCGACCGCCGCCCGGCCAGCGGACGAGAGGGTCCGCAGGGCCGGTATCTTAAGGAAGCTACTCAACCGTCCCGAGCTGGGTGCCGTGGCCGGGGCGATACTCGTGTTCGCGTTCTTCGCCATCGTGGCCGGGGACCGCGGGTTCCTCACGAGCACCGGGACCATCAGCTACCTGGAGGTCTCGGCGCAGCTCGGCATCGTGGTAATCCCGGTCGCGCTGCTCATGATCGCCGGTGAGTTCGACCTCTCCGTGGGGTCCATGATCGGGGCCGCCGGTATGATCCTCGCGATCCCCACGGTCGAGTTCGGATGGCCGCTGTGGGCCTCCCTGATCCTGGCCTTCGGGGTCGCGCTCCTCGTCGGTTTCTTGAACGGATACATGGTCATCAAGACCGGCTTGCCCTCCTTTATCGTGACGCTCGCTTCCCTCTTCGCGTTACGCGGGGCGACGATAGGGTTTACGCGCCTGATCACGGGCCGTACCCAGGTCTCGGGCCTGGAAGATACGAGTTTTCTGGCCAGCCTCTTCGCCGGTGAGATCGGCGGGGTGCCCGCCTCCATCTTCTGGTGGGTGGGCCTAGGCATCCTCGGGACCTACGTGCTGCTCAGGACCACGTTCGGGAACTGGATCTTCGGCACAGGAGGTGACCCCGTGGCTGCCCGCAACGTTGGGGTGCCGGTCAACCGGGTAAAGATAATACTGTTCATGGCGACCGCCGTCGCCTCGACGCTGCTGGCCGTGATCCAGGTTCTCGACGCCGGTTCGGCCGACGTGCTGCGGGGGACGCTCTTCGAGTTCCAGGCGATCATCGCGACGGTTATCGGAGGGGTGCTCCTTACTGGTGGCTACGGGTCGGTGATAGGACCGATGTTCGGGGCGCTCATCTTCGGGATGGTCAGCCAGGGCATCTTCTTTACCGGCGTCAACACCGACTGGTTCCAGGTCTTCCTCGGGGCCATGCTCCTTATAGCCGTGATCGTCAACAACTACATCCGCAACAGAGCAGCGAGGTCGAGATGACAGCGGCAGAGACGGCGACCTCCACACCTCTCGTGGAGGTCCAGGGTATCTCGAAGTATTTCGGAAGCGTTATAGCGCTCCAGGACATCTCCATGCACGTTGGCCCGGGCGAGGTCCTTTGCCTCCTCGGTGACAACGGCGCGGGGAAGTCCACCCTGATAAAGACGCTCTCCGGCGTGCACCAGCACGACGAGGGCACGCTACTCATAGAGGGCCAGGAGGTAAAGCTCAACTCCCCGCGCGACGCCCTGAACCGCGGCATAGCCACCGTTTTTCAGGACCTGGCGATGATCCCCTTGATGGGCATCTCACGCAACTTTTTCCTGGGCCGCGAGCCGACGAAGGGCGCTGGCCCCCTCAAGCGCTACGACTCGGCGTTCGCCGACCGGGTGACGCGCGAGCAACTCGGAGGAATGGGCATAGACATCCGCGACGCCTCGCAGCCGGTCGGCACGCTCTCCGGAGGCGAGCGGCAGTCGGTAGCCATAGCGCGGGCCGTGTACTTCGGGGCGAAGGTCCTTATCCTGGACGAGCCCACGAGCGCCCTCGGGGTCAAGCAGGCCGCGGTCGTCTTGCGCTACATCGCCCAGACGCGCGACCAGGGGATAGGCGTGATCTTCATAACCCACAACGTCCACCACGCCTACCCTGTAGCCGACCGCTTTACCATCCTGAAGCGCGGCCAGAGCCTGGGCACGTTCGAAAAATCCGAGGTAACCCGCGAGGAGGTCGCCTCTATGATGGCGGGCGGCGAGGACATGGAGAACCTCTCCGCGGAACTCGCCGAGTTCGAGCGTACCGACCGCGACGAGGCGGCCCGTGCGGAAGACGCGCACCTGGCGGAGGCTTTCCACGAGGAGTCCGATTCGATGCACGAAGAGGAGAACAGGGGTAGGGAGACTACCTGACGCGCCCGAAGGGCATATAGGAGAGAGCCGGCGTGGGTCCCGAGTAGATCGTGGCCCGGTCGATACGGAGAACCGGAGGTGAGGTAATTGAGCACTCTACGGCTCACTATGGCCCAGGCGCTGGTCCGGTTCCTCGCGAACCAGTACGTCGAGCGTGATGGGACGGAGCAGCGGTTCTTCGCGGGGTGCTTCGGGATCTTCGGCCACGGCAACGTCGCCGGCGTCGGCCAGGCGCTGCAGCAGTACGCGGAAGACCTCACCTACTACCAGGCCCGCAACGAACAGGCGATGGTGCACGCAGCCTCCGCCTACGCCCGCCAGAGAAACCGCCTCCAGACCCTCGCCTGCACCACCTCCATCGGTCCAGGCGCGACCAACATGGTCACTGGCGCCGCCCTGGCCACCATAAACCGCCTGCCCGTTCTGCTCCTGCCTGGCGACGTCTTCGCCTCGCGCGGGCCCGACCCCGTCTTGCAGCAACTAGAGGCGGCCCACGACGGGACGCTCTCCGTCAACGATTGCTTCCGGCCCGTCTCCCGGTACTTCGACAGGGTCGTGCGCCCCGAGCAGCTCATCCCCTCAGCGCTCTCCGCGATGCGCGTGCTCACGAACCAGGCCGAGACGGGGGCCGTGACCCTCGCCCTACCGCAGGACGTACAGGCCGAGGCCTACGACTACCCCGAGGAGTTCTTCGAGAAGCGGGTCTGGCGCGTGGGCCGCCCGATGCCGGAGGCGGAGATGATAGAGCGTGCCGCGGCACTCGTCAGGGAAGCCGACCGGCCCATAATCGTCAGCGGCGGGGGTACGATCTATTCGGAGGCCACGGAAGCCCTGAGGCGCTTCGCCGAAAACACCGGTCTTCCGGTCGCCGAGACGCAGGCCGGAAAGGGCTCCATGCCCTACGACCACCCGCTCGCCCTCGGGGCCGTGGGCGCCACGGGCACCTCCGCCGCCAACCGCGCTGCCCGCGAGGCCGACCTCGTCGTCGGGGTCGGCACCCGCTGGAGCGACTTCACGACGGCCTCGAAGACCGCTTTCCAGAACCCAGACGTGCGCTTCGTCAACATCAACGTCGCCGACTTCGACGCCCACAAGCACGCCGGACTGGCTCTCGTGGGAGACGCCCGGGCCACGCTCGAAGCTCTGGACGATGCCCTATCCGGCTACCAGGTCGAGGAGGCGTACAGGGAAGAGAGCGCGCGGGGCAATGTGGAGTGGGATAGGGAGGTCGAGCGGCTGTACACGCTGGGGCACGGACCGCTTCCCGCGCAGAGCGAGGTACTTGGTGCGGTCAACTCGTTCTCCGAGGCCGAGGACGTGGTAGTCTGCGCGGCCGGGTCGATGCCGGGGGACCTGCACAAGCTCTGGAGGACGCGAGATCCGAAGGGCTACCACGTCGAGTACGGCTACTCGACGATGGGGTACGAGATCGCCGGTGGCCTCGGTATCAAGATGGCGGTGCCGGATCGGGAGGTCTACGTCATGTGCGGCGACGGCTCCTACCTGATGATGAACGCCGAGATCGTCACCTCCATCCAGGAGGGCTACAAGCTCACCGTCGTGCTGGTGGACAACGCAGGCTTCTCCTCTATAGGCGCACTCTCCCGCTCGGTGGGCTCCCGTGGCTTCGGCACCCACTACCGCTACCGCAAGAACGGCTCCATCGGCCTCGACTCCGATGACGAGCCCGGCGAGGTGTTGCCCGTAGACCTGGCAACCAACGCCCAAAGCCTGGGCGCTCACGTGATAAGGGCAAAGTCCGTGGACGAGCTTCGGGACGCTCTGAAAGAGGCCAAATCCGTGAACCGGACCGTCGTCGTCCACATCCCGGTAGACCGCTACGAGGGCGTGCCCGACTACGAGTCCTTCTGGGACGTGCCCGTCGCGGAGGTCTCGGAGATGGAGCCGGTAGTCGCCGCCCGCAAGGAGTACGCGGAGAACACGAAGGCAGAGCGCCGTTATTTGTGATGGAGGCTTCGGGGAGGGGTTGAGGGCTTGTCTGACCTAGTGGTGAGCATCAATGAGAAGCCGGACAATGGCGGGAGCGTGCTGAGGGTTACGCCTGAGTCGGCCGGCTGGGAGTACGTGGGCTTCGAGGTGTTGCGGCTCGCGGCCGGAGTGGCCGTGGAGCGCCGAGCAGGGCGAGAGGAGGTCTGCCTGGTCTTGCTCGAGGGTCTCTGCAACGTCTCCGCCGGGGAGCATCAGTGGAGGGGCATAGGAGGACGCGACTCCGTTTTCGAGGGTCCACCTCACGCGGTCTACCTTCCGCCTGGGACGGAATTTACGGTCGAGGCGGACTCGTATCTGGAGCTGGCGGTTTGTTCGGCGCCTGCGGAGAGCGGCGTAGAGCCGTTCCTGGTCGAGCCCGGAGATATAGAGGTCGAGGTGAGAGGGTCGGGGAACGCCGAACGGCGCGTTCACCCGATACTTATGTCTGAGGGGCAAGCTGAGCGGTTGCTCGTCGTCGAGGTTCTTACGCCGAACGGTCACTGGTCCAGTTATCCGCCGCACAAGCACGATCAGGATGATCTGCCGAACGAGAGCTACCTGGAGGAGACCTACTACCACAAGATACAACCTCCCCAGGGCTTCGCCGTGCAGAGGGTCTACACGGAGGACCGTTCCCTGGACGAGACGATGACCGTCGTTGACGGCGACACCGTGCTCGTCCCCCGCGGCTACCACGCCGTCTCCGCGCCGCCCGGCTACGATCTCTACTACCTGAACGTCATGGCTGGCCCCATACGCGAGTGGAAGTTCAAGAACGACCCCGACCACGAGTGGCTCTTTTAGCAAGTCAGCATTGCAGCTGGTCAGCACGTTAGCTTTCTCGTTCTTGCTGAAATGCTGAAGTGCTGAAATGCTGACTTGCTGCGTTGGCGAGGTCGTGGGCGAGGCCCCGGCTGGCGCGTCCCTCTAGCCGGGATGAGGTCGTGGCGCGCACGGAGAGCAGACGATCTATGGGGACGTTTTGCTCGCGGAGCGCGTGTTCGAGGCGTTCGTCCTCGAGTGTCGCCCTCGGTTCGAGCCCCCCGACCCGCACGTAGGTCGCGGCCGTCAGGGCGAGGGAGGCCCCGCTGAACTGCCAGTGCTCAGCTGTTCCGGGCGTTTCGGGGTCAGCCAAAATCTTCTGGTGGCGCCTCCTGCCACGTTCGGCGTGCCAGCGGACAAGGTGCGGAAGCGAACCGTCATCGAGCTCGATGCGGCCACCGATGGCCCGCGCACCCCGCTCCGCTGCTTCGAGCTGGGCGCCGAGCCAGTCGTGGGCCACGACGGTGTCGGCGTCGGTGGAGGCAATGAGGCCATCGGGCAGGCCCAGGCCCATCAACCTATCGCAGGCGGCATCCATGCCAACCCCGCGCGCGTGCCCCGACCCCAGTCCCGGCCCGTCGAGGAAGTGGACCCGAAGCCGCGGATTGGCGAGGGCGACCTCCGTCGCCCTTTCCTCGGTCGCGTCGGTGCAGTGGTCTAGGACGAGCAACACCTCGTACTCATGCGACTCGACACGAGTTTGCGTGGCGAGCGCCCGAAGGGAGGAAGTGATGAGGGCCTCTTCGTCGCGGGCTGGCACGACCACGCAGGCCCTCAAGGCCGGGTTCGGAGGCGGCAGCGTCATCGGGAGAATGGCTCTCCCCGTTCGATTAGCTCCTGACCCCGCTCGTAGTCGTCGTCCGAGTCGTGGGCGAGGACGCCTACGAGCGTGCCTTCCTTGCCGTACCAGACTGTGAAGGCTTCGCCTCTGTCCTCGAAAGACAGTTCGTCCCAGCCGTCGCCCCAGGCCCAATATTTGATGGTCTTGTCACCGATGGTGGACCAGAAGCCCGGGGTCATGCTCCACGCGGCTTCGCCGCCGGAGATCACGGTCCCCGCGATGCGCCCGTGCTCGAGCGCATCTCCCCAGTGCTCGACGCTCAGGTGGCGACCGGCAGACTCGTTGTACGCCCTGGCGATGTCCCCGACGGCGAAGACGCCGGGCGCGCTGGTGCGCATCGACGAGTCCGTGACGACCCCGCGGTCAACCTCCAGACCGGCCTCCTCAGCGAGTCCGGTGCGGGGCGCGACGCCGGTCCCGAAGAGGACCGTGCCCGCAGAGATGGTGTTGCCACCTTCTATGGACAGCTCGTAGCCTTCGGCCAGGCGCTTGATGCCTTCGAGGCTCGCGCCAACACGCAGCTCGACGCCGTAGTCGTGGAGCCAGCCCTCGATGCGCTCCCCGACCTCCCCGCCAAGACGCTCCTTTTGGGGAGATTCCTCAAGCGTGATCAGGGTTACCCGGACGCCGCGCAGCGAGAGGGAGGCCGCGGCCTCGCACCCGATAAAGCCGCTGCCGACTACAACGATTTCACCTCCCTCTCCGACGAGGCCCTGCAGTCGGGTCGAGTTCTCGACGGTCCTCATCACGAGGATCTCCGGGTCGTCGGAGCCGGGAACGGGAGGCCGAATGGGCTCTGACCCCGTGGCGAGCACGCAGGCGTCGTACGATAGCTCCCCGCTGTCGTCCAGCTCGACGGTTTGCCTATCCCTGCTCAACCTGGCGACGACGGTGCCGAGTCTGAGGTCGACGGCGTTATCCTCGTACCAGCCGTCGTCCTGGAGGGGCAGATCGTCGCGCGACGCCTCGCCCCTCAAGTATTCCTTGGTGAGCGGGGGACGATTGTAGGGGGCATACGTCTCGGAAGATAGGATCGTGATGCGGGCCTGTCCGCCTGTTTGCCTGTAGGCGCGGGCCGTCGCGAGGCCTGCGGGCCCGCCACCGACGATCACCAGGTGCTCTCCCCGGTTCACCCGGCGTCCTCGAAGAGGTCTAAACGATAGTCCGGCTCTATGATGGTCTCCTTGTTCTGCAGCCGCGTGTTTTGCGTGAGCAACTCGTGCACCTCGTCTCCCTGCAAGGGGTATGTCTTCGTCTCCCTGCGCCAGTGGACGGCGAGCAGGCTGCCTCCCTCGGCCAGTTCGCGCTCGAAGCCCCTCAGGACCGCTAGCATTTCTTCCCCGGGAAAGTAGTACAAAACCTCGGAGGCTACGATCAGGTCGAACGGACCGTCGGGCATCTCCTCTGGAAGGGTACGTCGTTCGACCCTGACGTGTTCCCTCCCCGAGAGGCGCCTGCGCGCCGTCGCGACGGCCCGCTCCGAGACGTCTACCGCCAGAAGCTCATCGCAACGGTCAGCGAGCATCTCCGTAAAGACCCCGATGGACGCTCCCGCTTCCAGGGCGCGCCGGAACGTACGTTCGCCCAGCACGGCCAGGGTCCTGGCGTACTTGTTCCGCTCGTACTCGCTCGTCTCGAAGTCCCACGGGTCGTCAGAGTCCGCGTACAGCCCCTCGAAATACTCGCGTCCCAACCGCTCGTTCAAGACCCTTTCTCCGAGATGGCCTGTCGCCCGCGGCGTACCAGGGCGGGTTCCAGGCGGTGTTGGAGGAGGAACAGCTCGAGGTCGCGCCTCGCGCGGTCGAGCGGGCCCGAGACGGCGAAGGGATGGGACCCAACGGCCCTCGCCGCCTGGTCCAGGATCTCCCGGCACGAGACGGCGACGGCCTGCCGCAACTCTGTCGAGATCCCCGGCAACGGGTCCGGGTCCTCGTCCGCAAGCTGGGCGGCGTAGGCGAGCCAGCGGTCCATGGTTCCTTGCGCCGTCAGCATCTCGCCTGCGGCGAGGGAGACAACGTCGTCCGCTTCTCTGCCACCGGCCTTGGCGGCCAGAACCTCGAGTGTGGCATCGACGGCCGTGTCGGCGATACCCGCCCAGGTGACGGCGGTACGGATCGCGTCGCGGCTGAAGTAAGGCTCCCGAAGAAGCTCGCCCGGCTCCCCGAGGACGGCGAGCACGGTCGCCCCGTCGAATACGACGCGGTGGCTCTCGGAGGCTCGCATGCCAGAGCCCCGAAACCAGGTCGGGTCTATCTCCACGCCTGTCGAGAGGTCCACGTAGGCGAGGAGCGGTGGTCCCGGGTCATCTCCCCGCACCAGCACGAGCGCCCGGTCGAGCCCAGTCGAGCCGGAACAGAAAGTCTTTACGCCTGCGAGCGTGGGTCCTTCCCCGCTTTCGATGAGCCTGGCCGGGTCTCCCTCGTCCTTGATAGGGTCGGCGCCCCACACCCCGAGGCGTAGCTCGCCCGCGGCCACCGCTTCTAGCTCCGCCGAGCGCAGCGGCTCGGGCGCGAGGAGCGAGATGCGTTCCACCCCGTTGAAGTGCCCGTCGAGTATGCGACCCACCGAGCCGTCGGCGCGGGCTACCGCCCGCAAGATGCACCATTCTTCGGCAAACTTGGATCTTCGTCCCTGATCTCCGGCGGGCTCGGGAACCGGGATCGCGAGCACGCCCGAGGACGCGAGCCGCCGGAAGGCATCTTCGGGAAACGAGGGGTGCGCGTCCCTTTCGGCAGCGCCGGCAAGAATTTCGGCCAGGCTGGACTCGAGGCTGCGGTCTACCCCCAAGATGCCTTCCTTGTTGTCGAGTCGCGATGTGCTCATGGCCGCTTAACTGTATCGGAGCCCTCTACCCGGGCAACGAGATCGCTCACACATGGCCCATGGGTTCCGGGAAACGTCTGGCCCGCGGGGCGACGACGAAGAACGTGGCGCGGGCGCCGGCTTTGGCCAGCGCCCCGAGCACGAGCGGGGTCCATATAGGGTCCGGCCCATCGTCGAAGGTAAGGGCGAAATTGGGGACAGGACTGTGCCCTGGCCGCATTCCCCTAGTTGTTGCCTTCGTAGGGGCGGGATGCCGGGTCGGAGCCACGTTCGCCTTCGGGACGGCGGCGCAGCGAGATGTTCAGTTCCTTCAATTGCTCCTCCGAGACCGGGCCTGGAGCGTCCATCATCTCGTCGCGGGCAGCCTGGGTCTTCGGGAACGCCATGACCTCGCGGATGTTCGGCTGGTCGGTAAGGAGCATCACGAGGCGGTCCACGCCGGGGGCGATGCCGCCGTGCGGTGGTGCGCCGTAGCGGAACGCCGTAAGGATCGTCCCGAACCTCCTGTTGGCCTCCTCCGGACCGATGCCGATCACGTCGAACACCTTCTGTTGCAGGTCGGGGCGGTGGATCCTCATGCTCCCCGAGGCCAGCTCCGTGCCGTTGGCGACGAGGTCGTAGAGTTGCCCGATGACCCGCAAGGGCTCCGAGTCGAGGAGCCCCAGATCTTCCTCCCGCGGCATGGTGAACATGTGGTGCATCGGTTCGATCCTGCCCTCCTCCTCGTTCCACTCGAAGAGCGGGAAGTCCGTCACCCAGCACATCGCGAGCACATCGGGGTCGGCGAGACCCAGGCGGTCCCTGAAATGGAGGCGCAACCTGTTCAGGCTCTCGAATACGACCGGGTTCTTGTC
>JBKPSF010000395.1:0-2638 GCA_046734875.1 Actinomycetota bacterium
GAAGGCGGCCAACGGGAAGACCAGAGGTTCTCCCGACTCGGGCAAGAGGCCCGCGTTAAATAGGCTCAACAGGAAGGTCGTGAGCGCAAAAGCCGCCAGCCCCAGAGGAGCGGGGTCCGCTATGGGTGCAGCCGGTGGCGCTTCGCCCTCGCCCTGGGTCTCGTCTCGTACTATCTGTCTGATCTTGTCTTCTTGCGCGTTCGATTCGCTCATACGTCTTCCCTTTCCCCGAAGGTTCGTTTCCATGCCAAAGCAAATATTCTCTTGGACGGACTCCTGTTAGCGCTCCTTTCCCCCGCACAAAGCCGTCGAGGTCACGTTGTCGAAGTTGCTCTGTCCCTCCTCAGAGTTGGGCACAATATCAAATAGATATCTTCCATACTTTCGCCCGGATGAAACGTCTAACGAGATTTCCACACAAACTTGCCCGTAGATAAAGCCTTCGAATAAGCAATTTCCATCGTTGCAATCGCTGGTTACCGAGATGTTGTCCCGTCGCACACACGGGTCATACACAGTATGGTTATGCATCATGCTACACTTTCGATCGGTATGCCCGAGGAGGTTTCGAGAGGATGGCCCGTGATCGTCCGTCGCGCCGAGCCGGGCGACCACGAGGCGCTGCACCGCATCTTTAGCGGCCCAAGCGCCGTAGCCGGTACCTTGCAGATGCCCTTCCCGTCGGTCGAGATGTGGTGCAAGCGCCTCGCCAAGCCACCGGAGGGACTATTTTCGCTGGTGGCCTGCGTGGAGGACGAGGTGGTCGGAGACATCTCGCTCGACACTTATCCGACTCTCTGGCGTAGGCGGCACGTCGGCGGTATCGGGATGGCGGTCCGCGACGATTGGCAGGGCAAGGGCGTGGGAACGGCGCTCATGGAGGCCGCCCTCGACCTGGCCGACAACTGGCTGAACCTCACGCGCATCGAGTTGCACGTCTACGTGGACAACGCTCCCGCCATCGCCCTGTACGAGAAGTTCGGGTTCGAGATCGAGGGCACGCACCGCCGCTTCGCCTTCAGAAACGGCGAGTACGTGAACAGCTACTCCATGGCCAGGATCGTGAACCGCTGACGCGGTTCAGCACGCTTCGAGCCTGCGGCACTCGGTTTCGGCTTTTTGGCCTCTCGCGGTTGGGAGCGGGGTACAATCTATCGCGTTATGGTGAGGGGTTCAGAGAGCGGTGGGGTTTGTGGGTTGTGTGGTCGCGTTGTCGAGCGGCGTACGAGGCACCATCTGATACCGCGTAGTCGTCATGGTAACAAGCGGGTCAGGAGGTCGTTTAGCCGGGAAGAGTTGCATCGTACCGTGCCGCTGTGCGGCGCCTGCCACCGGCAAATCCATCGCACTCTCACGGAGAAAGAATTGGAGCGGGAGTACAACACCGTGGAGGCGTTGCGCTCCCACCCCGACATCGTTCGGTTCGTGCGTTGGATCGAGCGCAAGCCACACGGCGTTGTGGCCCGCAGCGAGGGCGCCCGATAAGGGTTGATCCTCAGTCCAGGCTTACGTTTAGCTGGATGTCTACGTTGCCGCGCAGGGCGTTGGAGACGGGACAGCCCTGCTCTGCCTGCTCGGTCGCGTTTCTGAAACCCTCCTCGTCCAACCCGGGTACACTCCCGCGCACGTCGAGCACCATCGTGGTGATCTTCAGTTGGTCGACATCGAAAGTGCATGTGGCGCTTATGTCGAGCTGCTCGGGCTCGTTGCCCATCTCACAGGTCCGGTTCAGGCATGGGAAGAGGCCGTCAGCAACTTTCATTTGGAGTGTTGCGACAGATGAGGCCGCCGGCGGCGGCCGATTCACCCGTTCTCGTGAACCTCTGCGGCGGCTTCTTCGATCTTGCTGCGGTAGACCGACTCACCCGCCTCTTTGGGCTTTATAGCGTCGCTTTCGGTGATGGTGCCGTTGAACAGGAACGCGGTCTGTCTCAGGGAAGACTCCAGGTCGAAGGTATGTAGGGCGGAGGTGGCGTCCCTGGGAACGATCACCCTGTACCAGCGCAGGGCGGCGCTCGCGGCGGTGTAATGGACGCAGATGTTGGCCACCGTGCCACAGATAACAAGGGTGTCTACGCCCCAGAAGCGCAGGAAGTGGTCCAGGTGCGTCCCGTAGAAAGCGTCGTAACGGATCTTGCGGATGATGAACTCGTCCTCATGTGGCGAGAGCTCGTCGACGATCTCCCAGCCCCACGTGCCCTCCTCTACGTGATCGGGCCAGATGTCCCATTCGGGGTCTCCCGCGGCGTGGGTGTCCTGGGTGAAGACGACCTTCATGCCAGAACCCCGGGCGAGCCCGAGAAGGTCCTGAATAGCCGGGATCGTACCCTCCGCGTCAGGGACGACGAGGCTGCCGCCCTCCTTCACGAAGTCGTTCTGCATGTCCACGACCACGAGCGCCGTCTTCGACGAGTCTACCCCGACCTCGCTGTGAACCTCGTAGTCGGGAACCTCGACGGTGCGTCTCATAATAACCTCCTCGTTGCGCTGTACCCCCACCTTCTAGTGTACCGCTTTGGCCTTCGGTACGGCGTTGTCGGGCGCAGTGTGCCGTCACGCTACTTGCTTCGCTTCAGGACGGGAACTACCTCCCCGATAACCAGTGCGGAGAGGATCATGAGGGCGCCGAAGATCTGGA
>JBKPSF010000396.1:0-19472 GCA_046734875.1 Actinomycetota bacterium
CGCGCTACGCGGCGCCCGCGTCCTCTACCCATAAAATCCTCTCTAGAGCTTCGCTACCTGGTTGAAGGAGAGCTCCACGGGCGTCTCGCGCCCGAAGATGGAGACGAGCACCTTCAACCTCGACTGGTCCACGTTTATGTCAGATATAGAACCGGTGAAGTCCGAGAGCGGGCCGCCTATTACCTTGACGGTCTCCCCGATCTGGTAGTCCACCGTGGTCTTGACCTTCTCGCGCGTTTCGACTTCCCCAGGATGCAGGAGCCTCTCGACCTCGGCGCGGCTGAGCGCCAGCGGCTTCTCGCCGGCGCCGACGATCTGGGTTACCCCCGGCGTCTGCCTGACGAGCTGCCAGGTCGCGTCGTTCATGTCCATGTTCACGAGAACGTAGCCGGGGAACTGGCGCTGTATCGTCGGTACCTTCTTGCCGTCTTTGATCTCGATGACGCTC
This sequence comes from Actinomycetota bacterium, assembly GCA_046734875.1. GTDB lineage: Bacteria > Actinomycetota > Rubrobacteria > Rubrobacterales > Rubrobacteraceae > Rubrobacter_D. The sequence goes on from JBKPSF010000396.1 coordinate 449, forward strand.
TCGGTGGGGATGCGGATCTCACCGAAGCTCCGCTCCAGACCCATGGAGTCGATCCTACGCTCCAGCGTCGTGCGGACCTTGTTCTCGTGTCCCGAGTATGTGTTTACGACGTACCACTTCTTCAAAACGAACTGCTCCTAATGCCTACGGGACCTACAGGAAGATCAGACGAACAAGGTTCTGGAACACGAAGTCCACAGCGGCGACGTAGACCGCCAGCACGATGACGATGATGAGCACCACCGCCGTGCTCTGCCTGAGCTGGTCGCGGTCTGGCCAACTGACCCGCCTGAGCTCGCCCCTTACGTCCCTGGCGAACCGCCTGGAACCGGCCAGCACGCCAGCCCTCTGTGGTTGCTTCTGTTGTGACTTCTTGTTGGACCCCTTCGTCGTAGCGGATCCGCGTTTCTTACCCATAATGTCCTTTGCCTCTGGAAGCAGGGCAGGAGGGACTCGAACCCCCGACCTGCGGTTTTGGAGACCGCTGCTCTTCCAACTGAGCTACTGCCCTCTGTCTGCCGGTACTACCGGGTCTCCCGGTGCGCCGTGTGATGGCGGCACCACGGGCAATACTTCTGTAGCTGGATGCGATCCGGGGTGTTACGCCGGTTCTTCCTGCTGTGGTAGTTCCGGCGCTTGCACTCCTCGCATGCCAGCGTTACCAATTGTCGCACAACTTACCTCCGAATCACAGGGGCGGCAGTGACGCCGCCCCAGCAACTAAAGCCCAGTTACTCCACTATCTCCGTTACGACACCGGCCCCTACCGTACGCCCGCCCTCGCGGATGGCGAAGTTCAACCCCTCGTCCATCGCGATAGGTGAGATCAGCTCCACGTTCATTACTGTGTTGTCCCCAGGCATCACCATCTCAACCCCCTCTTCCAAGCGGATCTCCCCAGTAACGTCAGTCGTGCGGAAGTAGAACTGTGGGCGGTAGTTGCTGAAGAAAGGCGTGTGGCGACCCCCCTCCTCCTTGGAAAGTACGTACACCTCAGCCTTGAACTTGGTATGAGGGGTGATCGTTCCGGGCTTGGCCAAAACCTGCCCCCGCTCTATGTCGTCGCGCTTGACGCCCCTCAAGAGCGCCCCTATGTTGTCCCCAGCCTGCGCTGAGTCCATCGACTTGTTGAACATCTCAACGCCCGTCACAACCGTCTTGCGGGTCGGCCTTATCCCCACCACCTCTATCTCCTGGTTGAGCCCTATCTGCCCCGTCTCAACCCTTCCTGTTGCAACCGTCCCGCGCCCCTGGATGGTGAAAACGTCCTCAACCGCCAAAAGGAAGTCCCTATCTATGTCCCGCTCGGGCTCAGGCACGTAATCGTCGACGGCCTCCATCAGCTGCAAGATCGCCTGCTCTCCGTACTCCCCCTCGTCACCATCGAGGGCCTTCAAAGCAGAGCCTATAACCACGGGGATGTCGTCGCCAGGGAACTCGTACTCGCTTAAGAGTTCCCTTACCTCCATCTCAACAAGCTCCAAGAGCTCAGGGTCGTCGACCATGTCCGCCTTGTTGAGGAAGACAACTATGTATGGAACCCCAACCTGACGGGCCAGCAGGATGTGCTCTCTGGTCTGGGGCATCGGTCCGTCGGCGGCCGATACGACGAGGATGGCGCCGTCCATCTGGGCGGCACCGGTGATCATGTTCTTTACGTAGTCGGCGTGGCCAGGGCAGTCAACGTGGGCGTAGTGGCGGTTTTCGGTGGCGTACTCCTGGTGGGATGTGGCGATCGTTATGCCCCTCTGGCGCTCCTCGGGAGCGTTGTCTATCTGGTCGAAGGCGACCTCCCTATTGGCTGGGTCGTCTGGGACCTGCTTGGCCAAGACCCTGGTTATGGCGGCGGTCAGGGTGGTCTTGCCGTGGTCAACGTGGCCGATTGTGCCTACGTTGAGGTGTGGCTTGGTGCGCTCGAACCTTCCTCTGGACATGCTCTCCTCCTACCTTTCTGCTATCTCGGCCGAGATGCTCTTGGGCACCTCGGCGTAGTGGTCGAACTGCATGGTGAACGTCGCGCGGCCCTGGGTCTTGGAGCGCACGGTGGTCGCGTAACCGAACATCTCGGAGAGCGGCACCATCGCCCTTATAACCTGCCCGCCGCCGCGGGAGTCCATGCCCTGAATGTGGCCGCGCCTCGCGGAGAGGTCTCCCATCACGTCACCCATGAACTCCTCGGGCACGACGACCTCGACGGCCATGATGGGCTCCAGGAGAACAGGGTTGGCCCGCTTGAGGGCCTCCTTGATGGCCATGGAACCGGCGATCTGGAACGCCATCTCGGAGGAGTCCACGTCGTGGTAAGAGCCATCGACCAGCTCGACCTTGATGTCCACGACCGGATAACCGGCGATGACGCCGGAGTCTAGGGACTCCTTGATGCCCTTGTCCACGCTGGGGATGTACTCCCTGGGGATGACGCCGCCGACGATCTTGTTCTCGAACTCGTAGGGCTCGGCCTCGGGATCGTCCTGGTGCTCGGCGTTGATGACCGCGTGGCCGTACTGGCCGCGTCCACCGGTCTGCCTGACGAACCGGCCCTCGATGCCCTCGACCCGCTTGCGGATGGTCTCGCGGTATGCTACCTGCGGGCGGCCGATGTTGGCGTCCACCCTGAACTCGCGCAGCAGCCTGTCGACGATGATCTCCAGGTGCAGCTCGCCCATCCCGGCGACGATGGTCTGGCCCGTCTCCTCGTCGCTGCGGACGGTGAAGGTAGGGTCCTCCTCGGCCAGACGCTGCAGCGCCACGGAGAGCTTCTCCTGGTCAGCCTTCGTCTTCGGCTCGATGGCCTGCCTGATGACCGGCTCAGGGAAGATCATCTCCTCCAGCACGATCTGCTCGGGGTCATCGGCCGAAACGAGCGTGTCGCCGGTCCCTGTATCCGAAAGCCCGATCGCCGCCACGAGCTCGCCCGCGTACACCTCGTCGCGCTGCTCGCGGCTGTTGGCGTGCAGCTGCAATAGCCTGCCCACGCGCTCGCGCTTGCCCTTGGTCGTGTTCATGATGTAAGAACCGGCCCTGAGCGTGCCCGAGTACACCCGCATGTAAGTCAGCTTCCCGACGTGCGGGTCGGCCTGAACCTTGAAGGCGAGCGCGGAAAGAGGGCCATCCTCGTCGGCCTCGCGCACGACCTCCTCGCCGTCGAGCGTCTTGCCCTCGACCGGCGGCACATCGAGCGGGCTCGGCAGATAATCCACCACCCCGTCGAGCAACGGCTGGACACCCTTGTTCTTGAAGGCGGAGCCGACGAACACGGGGGTCATCTGTATGTTGAGGGTGGCCTCACGAATGGCGGCCCGTATCTGCTCAGGCTCTATCTCCTCGCCCTCCAGGTACATGACCATAAGCTCTTCGTCCTGATCGGCGACCGCCTCGAGCAACTTCTCCCTGTACTCGTCGGCGAGCCCGCGCATGCCCTCGGGGATGTCCGTGACCTCCCACGTCGCCCCGAGGTCATCGGTGTAGACGATTGCCCTCATCTCGACGAGGTCCACGATGCCCTGGAACTCACCCTCGGCGCCTATGGGCAACTGCACGGGAACGGCGTTAGCCCCGAGCCTGTCCACCATGGTCCCGACGGCCTTGTAGAAGTCGGCCCCGATCCTGTCCATCTTGTTGACGAACGCTATTCGCGGAACCCCATACTTGTCGGCCTGCCGCCATACCGTCTCCGACTGCGGCTCGACACCAGCAACAGAGTCGAACAACGCAATGGCACCGTCGAGCACCCGCAACGATCGCTCCACCTCGACAGTGAAGTCCACGTGTCCGGGCGTGTCTATAATATTGACGCGATGCTGGTCGGCTATACGGCTATGAACGCCCTCCCTGGAGCCCTTACCGTTCTTGGACGAGCCTTCGATGCCGCCCCAGAAAACGGTCGTTGCTGCGGACGTGATGGTAATACCGCGTTCGCGTTCCTGGGCCATCCAGTCCATCACGGCGTTGCCATCGTGGACCTCGCCCAGCTTGTGGGTAAGGCCCGTGTAGAGCAGGATGCGTTCGGTCGTCGTCGTCTTACCGGCATCGATGTGGGCCATGATGCCGATATTTCTGACCCGCTTTAGCGGGATCTTTCTGGATACCTGTACAGCCATACTAATTCTCCGTCACCACCTGTAATGGGCGAAAGCCCTGTTGGCCTCTGCCATCCGATGCGTGTCTTCCTTGCGCTTCACGCTGGAGCCGATATTGTCCTTGGCGTCCAGGATCTCGCCTGCCAGCCTGCGGCCCATCGTCTTCTCGCGCCTGGCGCGGGCGAAGCCCACCATCCAGCGCAATGCCAGCGTGTTGGCCCTGCGGGGGTCTACCTCCACGGGCACCTGGTAGGTTGCGCCTCCGACACGGCGGCTCTTCACCTCCAGGCGGGGCCTGATGTTGTCCAGGGCGTTGTTCAGGACCTGGACCGGGCTCGTGCCCGTACGCTCCTCTATAAAAGAGAGGGCGTCGTAGACGATCTTCTCGGAGGTGCTCTTCTTGCCGTCGAGCATGATCTTGTTGACCAGCTGCTGCACCAGCACGCTCCCGTAGACGGGGTCGCCGGTGATCTTCTTCTTCGGTGGCGCTGCTCGCCTGGGCATCTCCTATCCTCCTACGACTTCTTGGTTCCGTACTTGGAACGGCCCTGCTTGCGGTTGTTGACCCCGAGCGTATCGAGAGCACCGCGCACGACTTTGTAACGAACACCAGGCAGGTCCTTCACCTGCCCGCCGCGCACCAGCACGACGGAGTGCTCCTGCAAATTATGTCCCTCCCCAGGAACATAGGCCGTGACCTCCTGGCCGTTCGTCAGGCGCACCCTGGCAACCTTGCGCAGCGCGGAGTTCGGCTTACGCGGCGTCGTGGTCGAGACGCGCGTGCACACGCCACGACGCTGGGGCGAACCCTGCAACGCCGGCGTCGCCGCCTTCTTCGTCTGTTTCTCCCGCTCTTTGCGCACAAGCTGGTTGGTCGTCGGCATGGACGCGCCTCTCTCTCTATACCTGGAAAAGGGGACTACTACAAACGTGCGCCGCGGCCCGATGACCAGTTACCCTATTGGTAACCGTTCGTAACCGCGACGCATTATTTTAGGCTCAGTAGGCCGTTATGTCAAGCTGTGGCGGCCAGCGAAAGTTGGCCGCAGCGGTCAGCATTTCAGCACCTCAGCAAGTCAGCTTTTGGGCTATGTTTCGTACCTATCTGTAGCCAACAACGTTCCCTACGCGGGCGAGGCGCTTACCCATCTTATCCGAAGGAACGTGAAAGCCTTCTTTCCGTCCGGCGACCAGGCTGGCGCGAAGCCATCCACTTCGTTGGACGGCAGCTGCTTTTTCTCTGTGCCGTCGGCGTTCATCACCCAGAAGTCCATGCCGTTGCCCTCCCGGTTGCTGGCGAAGGCTATCCTGGCTTTGGCCCCCTGCGCCGCCTGAAGAGACGTCCCCGCAGCAATCGAGATCAGCAAGCTTGCAGCCAGGGCAGCTGCGGCTAGCATCATTGGCGGTCTAAACAGGCCCGCTTTTGCCTTCGTCATCCTTTCTCCTCCTTGTCCACCCTACTGATGACAGGCGTTCAGGCACACATGAGCACTGTAGTGCGTGGCTCTTAGCTGGACGGCCTGATGGCGTAGGTGCAATTGACCACTTCTTGCTCAGACCGAGCAAGAAACGGCTTGCCCCGTAACGCCCTTCGGGCGAGAAGGCTAACGATCCCGCTACGAGGAGGGGGAACGCCGTAGGGTTACCCAGGCGGCGATCTGGGTTCGGGATCTGAGTCCCAACTTGCGCAAGATCCTGGCCACGTGGTTGTTGGCCGTGCTCCTGGAGAGCGAAAGCTCAGAGGCGATCTCACGATTGGTGAGCCCCCGCGCGACGAGGAGGGCGACTTCTAGCTCGCGGGAGGTGAGCTTTTCCGCTTGTTCGTCGGCCGGTGGCCGCTGCCCGGCGACGAGCGTGGGAGACTCCTCTTCGTCCGAGAGAGCATACTCGATGGCCCACTCGGTTGTCATCGTCCGTCCTTGAGCCCAGGTCGCCTGCCATGCCGCTTCGTCGAGTTGGGCACGGGCGGCGCTTACCTGGCTCTGGTATAGGGAGCGGTCGGGGGCGTGGGCGTACGCCGTGGCTTCGATCTTCTCCAACAGTGCCTCCGCTGCTCCCCACAGGCGCGCGGCCCGCGTCATCCCACCCTCCGATGCTGCCAGGGCCGCCAGCCCCTGAAGGCAGTAGGCGACGTTGCTCTCGTCCCCCACCTCGGCCGCGGGCTCGAGTCCCTCCCGAAGCATCGTTTTCGCACGCTCGTCGTCTCCCGAAGCGTGCGCTACCATCGCCAGGATATAGAGCGCCACGGAGATCCCCTGCTTGCCATTCATCTCCCTGAACTGCTCCAGTGCTTGCTCCGCCAGCCGCTTCGCATGGACGTTGGAGCCCTCTTTGAGTCGCACCGCCGCCAGGAAATTGAGCATGAAGGCGGCGGCATACTTTTCCCCCACCTCGAAGAAGAGATCCGCGGCCTCTTCGAAGAGGGCGGTTCCCCGCTCGTTTTGGCCCCGCCCGAACTCTACGAGGCCGGCACTGCCCAGCGCGCAGGCGTGCCCCAGCTTGTCTCCCAGTTCCCTGAACAGCCCGAGACCTTCCTCGATCAGCGGTTCGGCCGAGTGGAGGTCGGCCTGACCGTCCGCCATCATGCCCGCGACGAACAAGGCTCTCGCCCGAGCCGTCGCCGGCATGGCGGAACCCTTCGCCAACGCCTCCTCCATCCAACTTCGCCCCTCGGTGAAGCGGCCACGCACCCACCAGAACAGCCACAGCGCCCAACCTAGCCTCGCTGCCCCCTCGTACTCGCCACGCGCCAGCAGCCACGCCATCGCCGCCCGCAGGTTGTCCCACTCTTGCTCCAGCCTCTTCACCCACGAGGCCTGCCACGGTCCCCTCAACCCCGGCTCGGCTTCATCGGCCAGGGCGAGGAACAAAGCGGCGTGCCGGCGCAGGACCGCTTCGGCCTCCCCACTCTCTTCTAGCCGCTCGCGCGCGTACTGCCTGACCGGCTCCAGCATCCGATAGCGCAAAGAGCCTTCTTGCTCCGCCCCCGCCATCACTAGCGACTTGTCCACCAGCTTCGATAGCAGGTCGGCCACGTCGTCACGCTCGATGCCCTCGCCCGAGCACACCTCTTCGGCAGCCTCGAGCGTCCAGCCCCCGGCGAACACCGAAAGCCGCCCGAAGAGCTTCCGCTCGTCCTTGCTCAAGAGTTCGTGGCTCCAGTCGAGCGTCGCCCGCAGGGTTTGCTGGCGGGGATCGGCTATCCTGTTGCCGCCGGCCAGCAGCTTCAGGGAATCCTCGAGCCTCTGGGCGACCTGCTCCACCGCCAAAGCCCCCATCCGCGCGGCCGCCAGCTCTATGGCTAGCGGTATACCCTCCAGCTTGCGACAGATCCTCCCCACTGCCCCTGCATTCTCTTCGCCAAGCCCGAAGCCGGGCAGGCGCGAGCGGGTGCGATCCAGGAAGAGCCGCACCGCTTCGCTGCCCATGAGGTCCTCGACGGAAGGCGTCCCTCCCGTACCGGGCAACGAGAGGGGAGGCACCGTCCAGACAGCCTCGCCCAGGAGGCTAAGATGTTCGCGGCTGGTGGCAAGGACGCGCAGCTTCGGGCAAGACTCGAGTAGGGTCGCCGCCAGATGCGTCGCGGCGTCCACCAGGTGCTCGCAGTTGTCAATCACCAGGAGTGAATCCTTCGCACGCAGGTGGTCGGCGAGCGTGTCCGTGAGCGCGCGCCCCGGCTGCTCGTGCACGCCCAAAGCCGCGGCCACCGCCTGCGGCGTCAGCGCGGGGTCCGAAAGCGGCGCAAGCTCCACCAGCCACACTCCATCGGGGTAGGCCCCCAGGAGGTCGCGAGCAACCTCCAGCGCGAGCCGCGTTTTGCCCGCGCCTCCCGCACCGGTCAATGTAAGAAGCCGGGTCATCGAGAGCAGCCGTTTGACCTCCAACAACGCCTTATCGCGGCCCACGAAGCTGGTGAGAGAGGCGGGCAGGTTGTTTGGCGAGGGGTCCAGAAGCTCCTTTGAGGGACGGCCGACGGGGGGCTCATTCGCCACCGGGGCCTTCCCTGCTCGTATCTCTTCGAAGAGACGCCTGGTCTCGGCGCTGGGCTCCTGGTCGAGCTGCACGCGGAGGGCATGACGGAGCCGCTCGAATTGGAGGATCGCCTCCTGACGCCGTCCCGTGAGGGCGTAGAGGCGCATGAGTACTGCGTGCGCCTCCTCCCTGATAGGCTCCTCGGCCGCCGCCACCCGGAGGGCCTCGATGGCCGGCCCGTATTCCTCGCGCTCCTCGTGGAGCACCGCAAGCTCCAGGAGCAGCGCGTGGTACGACCGGCTGAGTTGCTCCCGCTTCTGCTCCGCCCACGGCTCGTAGCGGTCATCGGGCAGCAGATCCCCAACGTACATCTCTACCGCCGCCCGGTACGCAGCTGGCTCCCGGCTGCGATGGGCGGTGGCCGCGGCGCGCTCGAAGGCTTCGACGTCTACCCAGAGCGTCCCGTCCGGACACAGCGCGAGCAGACCTCCCCGGATCGTCAGGTAGCGGGAAGCGGCGTTAGCCAGGGCTGCCGGTTCGAGGGTTCGGCGGGCGACGTGCAGTGCGTAGTGCAGGTTGTTGGCGGCCGCCTCCGGGTTCAACTCCGGCCACAGCAGCTCCATCGCCTGCTCCCGACGTAGCCGGTGCCCCGGCGCCAGGGCAAGCAACTTGAGCAAGCTTCCGGCCTTCTTGAGGCGCCACTCCTTCTCCCCGATGCTTCGATGCCCAACCGAAACCTCGAAGGCACCGAGCAGCCAGAGGCGCACGACCTCGGGATCGCCGCCCTGCGCCTCCGTCGATCTCCGGTGGCGCTGTTGTTCGGCGACCGATCGCCCGGGACCCGCCATCCTCTCGCCTTCTACCTTTCCCAACCAAGCAGGAACTTATGTAATTGATATCACAAGAACCCGTGAGTCGCAAGCCAGGCGGCTCGAAGGCTGAGCGGTCCCCCATTCCGACTGCGTCGAGGCGTGTGGTGGACGGTAGAGGCAAAGGGGCCGGGTGACAAAAGGCCGGGGCGGTAGTGCCCCGGCCCAAAAGCTGACAGGCTGAAGTGCTGAGTAGCTGACCGCTAAGACGCAGCTATGTCGAGTTCGTCCACGTCCTGCGTCCGGTAGCCTTCTACGGCGACCGTGAGCTGACGGTAGCGTGGCAGGCCTGTGGCCGCAGGGATGAGCTTGCCGATGATGACGTTCTCCTTCAGGCCGGCGAGACCGTCCACCTTGCCCTCTATGGCGGCGTCGGTGAGGACGCGTGCCGTCTCCTGGAAGGACGCCGCCGAGAGGAAACTGTCGGTGGCGAGGGAGGCCTTGGTTATACCCATCAGCACCGTGTGGTAGGTGGCGGGGCGGCCTTCCTCCTCCTCGACGCGCTCGTTCTCGGCCAGTACCGAGAAGCGGTCGGCGACCTGCTCCGGGAGGAGCTTGGTATCGCCGGGGTCGTCCACGACGACCTTACGCAGCATCTGGCGGACTATCACCTCGATGTGCTTGTCGTGGATGTCCACGCCCTGGGCCCTGTAGACCTTCTGTACCTCATCGACCAGATAACGCTCGGTCGTGGTGCTGCCGCGGTCGTAGCGGAGGTCGTTCTCCAGGATCGCGTGCGGGTAGATGGACCCTTCCGTGATCGGGGTGTTGGCCCTCACCTCGGCGCCCTCGACGAACTCGGGCTTGAGGAGCTGGCGCTCGACCTTGTACTCGCGCACGTCGGCGTTGTCCGGCGCTGTGATAACGACCTTTATGAGCCTATCCGAGTCCGCCTCCTCCAGGGAGACGATGCCGTCGATCTCGGCGAGCGTCGCCTCGGCCTTGGGGTGACGGGCCTCGAAGAGCTCGACGACCCTCGGGAGGCCCGCCGTGATGTCCTCCCCGGCGATACCACCGGTATGGAAGGTACGCATGGTGAGCTGGGTGCCTGGCTCGCCGATGGACTGGGCCGCGATGATGCCCACGGCCTCGCCCACGTCGACGGGACGGTAGGTCGAGAGCGCCCTGCCGTAGCAGGTTTGGCACACGCCCTGCGGGCTCTCGCACTTGGAGGGCGTCCTGACGGGAACGAGCGTCTCGCGCGGCAGCTCCTTGCGCCATTCGGCGAGAAGGCGCGGCGTGATGTCCGTGCCGGCTTCCGCGACGAGCTCCCCCGTCTCCGGGTTGACCAGGTCGTCGGCCAGGAAACGGGCCGCGACGGAGTCGTTCGCGTCGCCCCTCCCGCCTTCGAGGTAGAGCGGCAGGTCGACGTAGCCGTCCGTGCCGCAGTCCTCGTCGTTGACGACGACATCCTGGGAGACGTCGACGAGGCGGCGGGTCAGGTAGCCCGAGTCGGCGGTACGCAGGGCCGTGTCGGCCTGGCCCTTCCTGGCGCCGTGCGTCGAGGTGAAGTACTCCAGCACCGAGAGGCCTTCCATAAAGTTGGACTTCACGGGCTCCTCGATGATCTCACCCTTCGTGTTCGTCATGAGGCCGCGCATGCCGGCGAGCTGCGTGAAGTTGTTGTAGTTACCTCTCGCCCCGGAGTCGGCCATCATGTAGATCGGGTTCAGGCGCCAGAGGTTGTCCTTCATGGCCTGCTCGACCTCGTTTTTGGCCTCGGTCCAGAGCGTTATGACGCGCTCCGAGCGCTCGTCGTCCGAGATGAAACCCTGGTCCCACTGGTCTTCGATCTCGTCGACAAGGCCCTGGTAGCGCTCGAGTATCTCCTCTTTCTGATCGGGCACGACGATGTCGTTCTTGCCGACCGAGATACCGGCCCTGGTGGCCGTGTGGAACCCTACCCTCTTCAGGGTGTCGAGGAGCTGGCTGACCAGCTCGGTCGGGTAGCGGGCGACGTACTCGGCCACGAGGTTCTTGATCTCGCCCTTCTTCAACGTGTGGTTGATGTAAGGATAAGACTCTGGCTCGTAAGCGTCCCCGAGATAGTCCCTCAGCGTCTGCTCGACGTTCTCGTTGAAAAGCACGCGCCCGAGGGTGGTCTCGATCCGCTCGCCATTGCGGCGGGTGAGGATCTTGTCGTGGATCTTGAGCGTCCCCTCCTTGTACGCGGCCTCGGCCTCGTCGTAGGAAGAGATGAGCGCCTTGGGCTCGGCGTCCTCGAAGCCCTCAGGTTCGTAGGTTATGTAGTAGAGCCCGAGCACCATGTCCTGCGAAGGAACGGCGATCGGGAACCCGTTGGCCGGCAGCAGGATGTTCTGCGTCGAGAGCATGAGGACGCGGGCCTCGGCCTGCGCCTCCGGGGAGAGCGGCACGTGCACGGCCATCTGGTCGCCGTCGAAGTCCGCGTTGAAGGCGGCGCACACGAGCGGGTGGACCTGGATGGCCTTGCCCTCGACCAGCACCGGCTCGAAGGCCTGGATGCCGAGGCGGTGGAGCGTCGGGGCGCGGTTCAGGAGAACTGGATGCTCCTTGATCACATCCTCCAGCACGTCCCAGACCTCGGGACGCAGCCTCTCCACCATCTGCTTGGCACTCCTGATGTTCGGCGCCAGAGCCCTATCGACGAGCACCTTCATTACGAAAGGCTTGAAGAGCTCGACGGCCATCAGCCGCGGCAGGCCGCACTGGTGCATCTGGAGCCCTGGACCGACCACGATGACCGAACGGCCGGAGTAGTCCACGCGCTTGCCGAGAAGGTTCTGACGGAAGCGGCCCTGCTTGCCCTTGAGCATGTCGGAGAGGCTCTTCAAAGCCCTGTTGCCCGCTCCCGTGACCGCCCTACCCCTGCGACCGTTGTCGAAGAGGGCGTCCACGGCCTCCTGCAGCATCCGCTTCTCGTTGTTTACGATCACGTCTGGTGCCCCGAGGTCGAGCAAACGCCGCAGACGATTATTCCTGTTTATTACCCTGCGATAAAGGTCGTTCAGGTCGCTCGTGGCGAAACGTCCGCCGTCGAGCTGGACCATCGGGCGGAGGTCGGGGGGCAGGACCGGAATAGCCTCCATGACCATCCACTCGGGTCCGTTGCCGCTGGAGCGGAAGGCGTCCACGACCTTGAGGCGCTTGATGGCCTTCTGGCGCTTCTGGCCCTTGGAGGAGGCGACCGTGTCCCTGAGGTCCTGCGCCTCGTCTTCGAGGTCCACCTGGCTTATGAGGTCCCTCACGGCCTCGGCGCCCATGCCGCCGCGGAAGTACACGCCGTAGCCGTACTCGTCGCCGAAGCGGTCCTTCATCTCGCGGAAGAGCTCCTCGTCGTCCACGATCTGCCGCGGCTCGAGGGTCTGGAACTCCTCCCAGGCGCGCCTGACGAGTCCTATCTGCTCGGTCACGGAGCGGGTGATGTCCGCGATGGACTCATCAGCCTCCTTGTGGACCTTAGCGATAGCCGAGTCGCGGTCTTCTTCGGGGATGTCCGCATACTCCTCGGTAAGCTCGTCGGGCGAGCTCTCGCCCCTGATGACGCTCTCGCGCTTGGTCCTGAGGGCGTGGATCTGATCTATCTCCTCGTCCCTGTCGAGCTCTAGCTGCTGGATCTCATCCTCGACCCTGCCACGCAACAAATCTATGTCGTTGGCACGCTCCTCGCGCTCCACGTTGGTAACGATGGAGCTCGCGAAGTAGAGAACCCTGTCGAGCTCCTTGGGGCTTATGTCGAGCAGATAACCCATCCTGCTCGGCACGCCCTTGACGAACCAGACGTGCGCCACAGGGGCGGCGAGCTCGATGTGGCCCATGCGGTCACGACGTACTCTTGCCCGCGTAACCTCCACGCCGCAGCGCTCGCAGATGATGCCCTTGAACCGGATCCTCTTGTACTTGCCGCAGTAGCACTCCCAGTCCTTGGAAGGACCGAAGATGCGCTCGTCGAAGAGGCCGTCCTTCTCGGGACGGAGGGTACGATAGTTGATGGTCTCGGGCTTGGTTACCTCTCCCCTCGACCATTCCCTGATCTCCTCGGCTGAGGCGAGGCCGATGGAGATCTTCTCCAGTTTGTTTATGTCTATGTCACGCTCGAGTCCCTGCACGCTCTATATACCTCCTCTTCCGAAGGCAGCACCGGGTGGCTCCTCCAAATTGCCCGTAGGTTCGTCGCGGCTGAGGTTTATGCCCAAAGCCCGGGCGGCCTCATCCCAGTCCCTGCGGTCCTGATCCTCGGCCGCGGCCTCGGCGTTGTAGACCGGCTTGACCGAGAGCCCCAAGGACTGCATCTCCTTGAGCAAGACCTTGAAGCTCGCCGGCACGCCCGGCTCGGGTATGTTCTCGCCCTTCACTATCGACTCGTAGCTCTTGACCCTACCGACCCTGTCATCGCTCTTTATGGTCAGGAGCTCCTGCAACGTGTGCGCCGCACCATAAGCTTCCAGCGCCCACACCTCCATCTCGCCGAAGCGCTGCCCGCCGAACTGGGCCTTGCCGCCCAAGGGCTGCTGCGTTACCAGCGAGTACGGTCCGGTGCTCCTGGCGTGGATCTTGTCGTCCACCAGGTGCAAGAGCTTAAGTATGTACATGTAGCCGACGGTGATCCTGCCGTCGAAGGCCTCGCCGGTCCTGCCGTCGTAGAGGGTGACCTTGCCGCCACGGCCCATGCCCGTTGAGGCACCACCGTCCTGGTTGACCTTCTCGATGGCCTCGTCTATGTCCTCGACCTCGGCGCCGGAGAAGACCGGCGTAGAGACGAAGACGGGCTCACCGTCGTTCTCGCCGAGGCCCTGGCTCGCCGCCCACCCGAGGTGTGTCTCGAGGATCTGGCCTATGTTCATCCGGCTCGGCACACCCAGGGGCGACAGAATCACGTCCACAGGACGGCCGTCCTCCATGAAGGGCATGTCCTCTTCTGGCACTATCTTGGAGATGACGCCCTTGTTGCCGTGGCGCCCGGCGAGCTTGTCGCCCTCCGCGATCTTGCGCTTCTTGGCCACGAAGACCCTGACCATCTCGTTGACGCCGGGCTGCAGCTCGTCGCCACCATCGCGCGAGAAACGCTTGACGTCTATGACGACGCCGCCCTCGCCGTGCGGGACCTTGAGAGACGAGTCCTTCACCTCCCGCGCTTTCTCGCCGAAGATCGCGCGCAGAAGTTTCTCCTCGGGCGTCGGCTCGCTCTCGCCCTTGGGCGTGACCTTGCCGACGAGCACGTCGCCGGAGCCGACCTCGGCTCCGATGCGGATGATGCCGTCCACGTCGAGGTTCATGAGCACGTCATCCGAGGCGTTCGGTATGTCGCGTGTGATCTCCTCTGGACCGAGCTTGGTATCTCTAGCCTGCACCTCATACTCCTCGATGTGTATCGAAGAGAGGGTATCGTCCTTGACAATGCGCTCGGAGATGATGATGGCGTCCTCGAAGTTGAACCCCTCCCACGGCATGAAGGCCACGAGGAGGTTCTTGCCCAGAGCCAGCTCACCCTCATCGGTCGAAGACCCGTCGGCCATGACGGTCCCGGCCTCGACCTGCTCGCCCTCGGTGACGAGGGGGCGCTGGTTGACGCAGGTGCCCTGATTGGAGCGGGCGAACTTCCTCAAAGCGTACTCGTCAAGCTCGCCGCCAGCTCCGCTACGACGGACCGTGATCCTATCCGCCACGACCCGCTCGACGGTGCCGGCGTGACGCGCCAGGAGCACGTCGCCCGTGTCGGTCGCGGCCCTGAACTCCATCCCCGTCCCGACGTAGGGCGCCTCGCTCCTCAGGAGCGGCACCGCCTGACGCTGCATGTTGGCGCCCATGAGCGCCCTGTTGGCGTCGTCGTGCTCGAGGAAGGGTATAAGGGCAGTTCCGACCGAGACCGTCTGAAGCGGGGCGACGTCCACGTAGTCGACCTCCTCGGCCGACACGGTCGCCACGTCGCCGCCCTTCCTGCGGGCCAGTATCTGCTCGTCGTCCAGGATCCTACCGGTCTCGGGATCGGTCGGCGTGTTGGCCTGGGCTATCGTGAACTCCTCCTCCTCATCGGCGGAGAGGTACTCGATCTCGTCCGTAACGTTCCCGTCCACTACCTTGCGGTACGGCGTCTCCACGAAGCCGTACTCGTTCACCGTCGCAAAGGTCGAGAGCTGTCCTATGAGCCCGATGTTCGGGCCCTCCGGCGTCTCGATAGGGCACATCCTCCCGTAGTGGGTAGGATGCACGTCTCGAACCTCTATGGGGGCCCGCTCGCGGGACAGACCGCCGGCACCCATCGCGTTCAGGCGTCGACGATGAGACAAACCGCTCAAAGTGTTCGTCTGGTCCATGAACTGCGAGAGCTGCGAGGAGCCGAAGAACTCCTTTATGGCGCTGCTGACGGGCTTGACGTTGACCACGCTCTGGGGCGTTATGGACTCCTCGTCCTGGGTCGTCATCCGCTCGCGCACCACGCGCTCCATGCGATACATCCCGATCCGGAACGCCTCCTGCACCAGCTCGCCGACCGTCCTTAGGCGCCTGTTGCCAAAATGCTCGTACTCGTCGAGCTTGTGGCGGATGCGCTCGTAGTTGACGCGCCCGAACTCCTCGTCCTCGGCGACCTCCTCGGAGGTCTCGATGAGACGCCCAAGCAAAGCCTCGATGTCCTCGATGGTGAGCGTATGGTTGTCCAGGGGTACGTCGAGCTTGAGCTTCTTGTTGACCTTGTAGCGCCCCACCTCGGAGAGATCGTAGCGCTTGGCGTCGAAGAAGAGCCCGTCAACCAGGTTCTGCGCGTTCTCGATGTTTACAGGCTCGCCGGGACGCTGGCGCCTGAAAACCTCGAGCAAAGCCTCGTCCCTGTTGGGCGTGTCGTCCCGCTCCAAAGTGTTGCGTATAAGCCACGAGTCCTCGAACCTACTCAGTATCTCCTCGGGCCCGCCCATCCCGAGCGCCTTCAGGAGCACCGTTACGGGGAGCTTCCTCTTGCGGTCGATGCGCACGGAGACGTAGCCCTTGGCCTCGACCTCGAACTCCAGCCACGACCCACGGCCGGGCATAAGGCTCGCCGTCAAGACCTGCTTGGTAGCATCCTTGGGCTCCATGATATACGCGCCAGGAGAGCGCACCAGCTGCGTAACTACCACGCGCTCGGTGCCGTTGATGACGAAGGTACCAGAGTCCGTCATGAGCGGGAAGTCGCCCATAAAGACGTCCTGCTCCCTGACCTCCCCAGTCTCCTTCACGATAAAACGGACCTTCACAAAAAGCGGGGCCGCGTAGGTCTTGTCCTTGGACATGCACTCTTCCACTGAGACCGGCGGCTCCTCGAAGCGCCCCTCCCCAAACTCCACGGCATAAGAGCCCGTGTAATCCTCTATGGGTGAGATCTCCGTAAAGGTCTTCTGTATCCCCTCATCTAAAAACTTCTGAAACGAATTGAGTTGTATTTCAACGAGGTCCGGCAACTGTACCTCAGTAGACTGTAGCCGGGCATACGGGTGCCGTTTCCGGCGCACGACAGGGCTCACCAAGTTAGCTCTCCTCCGCATGGGTCGTTAAAGGACGGGCAAACACGCAAACGGTTATCTTACCCCCACTGCCCGGGCAAGTCAAGGCAAGATAGATAGATATTTATGAGGCCGGATCGAAACCGGCGGGCGCAGTGTAGCACAGCTCTTCGCAGCATGCCACGAAGAGAGCATTTCAGCACTTCAGCATTTCAGGCCGATAGTTCGGGTGCGGCGCTTCGGTTCTAGAGAAACCCCGCGCATGAAAAGCGACGCCCCCGTATGGGAGCGCCGCCTCCGTTTGCTGACTTGCTGACCGGCTATTTCAGCTCTACCGAAGCTCCTGCCTCCTGCAGTTGCGCCTGGAGGGCTTCGGCGTCCTCGCGGCTGAGGGCCTCTTTGACGGGGTTCGGCGCCTCGTCGACGAGGGCTTTGGCTTCCTTCAGGCCGAGGCCGGTTGCGGCCCTTACGACCTTGATGACCTGGATCTTCTTCTCGCCGGGACCCTGGAGGATGACGTCGAACTCGGTCTGCTCCTCCTCGGCGGCAGCAGCGCCGTCACCGGCTGCGCCGGCGGCGGGGGCCGCAGCGACCGCCGTCGCGGAGACGCCGAAGCGCTCTTCGAGGGCGCTCACTAGCTCCGAGAGCTCCAGAACGGTCATGTTCTCGATGGTCTCCATCAACTCTTCTTTGTTTACGGCCATTCTGCTTCCTTCCTGTCTCTACTTGCCTACGACACTACTGTTCGGCGCTCTGCTTCTGCTCGGCGATCTGTCCTAGCGCCACGACCAGACCCTGGACGGTGTTGTTGAGCACGGTCACGAGGCCCGTAAGCGGGGATGAGATGCCGCCGACGATCTGGGCGATCAACTGGTCCCTGCCTGGCAGCCTGCTCAAGGCCACCACCTCGCCTTCGTCGAGTACACGGCCTCCTTCGAGAAGGCCGCCCTTCAGGGCGAACGACTCGACCTGGTCGGCGAACTCGGCCATGAGCTTCGCGCTTGCGACGGGATCCTCCGAAAACGCCAGCGCCGTCGGCCCGACCAGGAACTCCTGGAGTCCTTGGACCCCGGCCGCGTCGGCTGCCCGCCTTGTAAGCGTGTTCTTCGCGACCACGAAATCCACGCCGGACTCGCGGCTGCGCCGCCTCAGGTCCGTGCTCCTGGCCACGTCCATCCCCTGGTAGTTCACCAGCACCGCCGAGCCGGCCCGCAGCTTCGCGGTGAGGCCTTCGATCACCCGCACTTTCTCTTCCCTGTTCACAACAACTCCCATCTCGAATAGAAAGCCCCGAGGCCGCAGAGGCGCTCGGGGCTAGAGAGTCCCAGAGAAGCTTTCCGCAACCTCGGCCGGATGATTAAGTCCGTAGCGCTCGCCAGGACCCCGGCTGTCTTAGGCCTGCTCTTGACTAAAATCCGCTGGTGATACTAATCCCTCTCCACCGCGGGGTCAACCTTGACCGACGGTCCCATCGTCGTAGAGAGAGCCACCGTCTTGAAGTAGCGGCCCTTGACCGGAGCGGGGCGGGCCCGCTGCAGCTCCTCGCGCAGGGCGAAGTAGTTCTCGACCAGGCTGTCCAGGTCGAAAGACTTCTTGCCTATAACGCCGTGGATGATACCGTAGCGGTCCACGCGGTACTCGATCTTGCCGCGTTTGATCTCCTCGACGGCACGACCAACTTCCTGCGTAACGGTGCCGCTCTTCGGGTTGGGCATCAGCCCGCGCGGACCGAGAACCGGACCTAGCTGACCAACGGACCTCATCTGGTCGGGCGTAGCCACAGCCACGTCGAAGTCCATGAAGCCGTCGTTCTTGATGCGGGAAGCCAGATCTTCCGAGCCGACGACGTCGGCCCCGGCCTCCTCGGCCTCCCTGGCCTTCTCGCCCTCGGCGAAGACGGCTACCCTCCGCGTCTTGCCGGTGCCGTTTGGCAGCATCAGCGTGCCTCGCACCATCTGGTCGGCGCGCCTAGGGTCCACGTTGAGGTGGATGTGGGCTTCGACGCTCTCGTCGAACTTGGCGCCGTCCAGGCCCTTCAGCAGCTCGAGCGCCTCGCGCGGCGTGTAGCGCTGTTCGGGGTCTATCCTCGACTTCTGTTCCAGCAGCTTTCTACCCATTGACCGTTATCCCCATGCTCCTCGCCGTGCCCTCTACTATCTTTGCCGCGCCGTCTATATCGGCGGCGTTGAGGTCAGGCATCTTCGTGCGTGCTATCTCCTCGACCTGGGCCCGGCTCACCGTGCCGACCTTGTCCCGGTTCGGCTCTCCGCTGCCCTTCTCCAGACCGGCGGCCTGCTTCAGCAGGAACGCCGCGGGCGGCGTCTTGGTGATGAACGTGAAGGAGCGGTCCTCGTAGACCGTTATTTCTACGGGGATGATCTGGCCCATCTGCTCGCGCGTGGCGTCGTTGAACTGGCGCACGAACTCCCCGATGTTTACCTGGGCCTGGCCGAGTGCTGGTCCTACCGGCGGGGCTGGATTGGCCTGCCCGCCCGTGATCTGCAACTTTAGTTTGCGCGCTACGCGGCGCCCGCGTCCTCTACCCATAAAATCCTCTCTAGAGCTTCGCTACCTGGTTGAAGGAGAGCTCCACGGGCGTCTCGCGCCCGAAGATGGAGACGAGCACCTTCAACCTCGACTGGTCCACGTT
>JBKPSF010000397.1:0-19957 GCA_046734875.1 Actinomycetota bacterium
TTCGGGGTCGAGGCCGGGGCCGCCATCCCGATCCTCGGCTACCGCCTGTTCAACTTCTGGCTGCCCATACCCCTCGCCGCGATCTTTTACCCGGGCGTACACAAGCCCTGGGAGGGAAGAACCTGAAATGCTGAAGTGCTCACAAGCTGCTTTAATGTCGGCCCGTGATCTCGGACAACGCCATTTACGTCGACGGAAGGCGTACGGAGTCTTCCGGCCTGGAAGGGACCAGGCACGTCTGCGCCGAGCGGGGCGGGTTCGCCTGGGTCGGGCTGGTCGAGCCCGACGACGAGGAGCTGGCCTCCGTGGACCGCGAGTTCGGGTTGCCTGACGTGGCCGTGCAGGATGCTGTCAAGACCCACCACCGTCCCAGGCTGGACCGCTACGGCGAGACGCTTTTCGTGGTGCTAAAGACGGCGCGCTACCTGGACGAGGAGGAACGCGTGGAGTTCGGCGAGATCCACGTCTTCCTCGGAAGAGACTTCGTCATCACCGTCAGGCACGGCGAGGCGTCGTCGCTGGAAGGCGTACGCAAAGGGCTGGAGGACCAGCCGGGGTTCCTCGGCAAGGGCACGGGGGCCGTGCTCTGGGCCGTCGTGGACAAGGTCGTTGACGACTACGAGCCCGTCATCAATGGCCTCGAGAACGACGTCGATGAGATCGAAGAGGAGGTCTTCGGGGGCAACGCGGAAGTATCGCGCAGGATCTACGAGCTCTCGCGGGAGGTGCTCGAGTTCCGCAGGGCGGCCCAACCCCTGGCCAGGGTTCTCGAACGCCTCTCTGGCGAGTTTTACGGCGCCGACCGCGAGGTGCTGCGCCGGATGCGTGGCGTGCACGACCGGGCGTTGCGGATCTCGGAGCAGATCGACGGCTTCAGGGAGCTGCTCTCCAACATCCTAAGCGTCAACCTGACCATCGTCAGCGTCGCCCAGAACGCCACCATGCAGCGCCAGAGCGTGCAGGTGCAGAAGATTTCCGCCTGGGCCGCCATCCTCGCCGTTCCCACCCTCATAAGCGGTATCTACGGGATGAACTTCGCCTTCATGCCGGAGCTCGACTGGCTTCTCGGATACCCTTACGCGCTCGCGCTTATGGTTTCGATCTCCGGATTGCTCTACCTCGGGTTCAAACGCGCGGGCTGGTTGTAGGTGCGGTTCGTCGTTGGGCTGGTTTGAAACCCGCCCGTATAGGAGTTGTTTGGTTGTGGATGCGGTTGACGTTTCGGTGGCGGGTGCGCTACGTTTGATCCGGTTGTATGATGTGCCCGTTGTGCGATGAGGGGGGGTCTGGCTACCCTTCCGACTCCGGCCTACCGAAGATAGGTGACAGGTGATACCAAGGATCGTGGCGGTGTTGGCATCGGCGGCTCTGGCTGTAGGGTTGCTCTTCTCCGGCACCCATGCCGGAATCTCCGCCGACTTGCGCAGGGCGGCGGCCCAGACGGCTTCCGCGCGGCCCAACATCGTCTTTATCCTCACCGACGACATGCGCAAGGACGACCTCAGGTACATGCCGAAGACGCGCTCGCTGCTAGGGCGCGGGGGCATGAGCTTCGAGAACGCCTTCGTCTCCAACCCCCTTTGCGCCCCTTCTCGGGCCACCATCATGAGCGGCCAGTACTCCCATGGGAACGGCGTATGGTCCAACTCCGAAAACGACAGTTCCACGACCGACATCGGTGGTTGGCAGGCCTACCGGGCGAACGGAAACGAAAGGGACAACGTGGCCACGCGGTTGCAGGGCGCTGGCTACAGGACCGGGCTCTTCGGCAAGTACATAAACCGCTACGCAAACACCAGATCCAAACCCCGGGGGTGGGACAGGTGGTTCGCCGCTTCCACTACTGGTGTCTCCAGGTACTTCGACTACAACGTCAACGACAACGGAACCAGAAAGCACTACGGCAAGAAAGATCGCGACTACATCACCGATGTGCTGAGCAGGAACACAAACTCGTTCATCAAGAAGAACGCTCGCAAAAGCCAACCCTTCTTCGCCTACGTGGCGCCCCTCGCTCCCCATGCGCCGGCCACCCCGGCCCCGCGCGACGCGCATACATACGATGGCTTGAAGGCACCGCGCTCGCCTTCCTTCAACGAGAAAGATGTCTCGGACAAGCCGCCCTGGGTCGATAAGCTGCCCAGGCTTTCCTCCGGCGAGATCGCGGCCATAGACACCCGCCAAGAAAGGCGGGCCGAGTCCTTGCGGGCGGTGGACGACCTGGTTCAGGGTGTGGTGGACACGCTGGCGGCCGCCGGCGAGGCGCGCCATACCTACATCTTCTTCACTTCCGACAACGGTTGGCACCACGGAGAACACCGCATACAGAAAGAGAAATGGCGCCCCTACGAGGAGGACATTAGCGTGCCCCTCCTGGTGCGCGGCCCCAGGGTAAAGGCGGGCTCCACCACCCGCAGGATGGCCCTCAACACCGACTACCTGCCCACCTTCATGGACATTGCGGACACGCGAACCCCCTCCTACGCCGACGGTCGCTCGCTGAAGCCAGTGTTGCACGGCGGCGCGAAAGGCTGGAGGAACGCCGTCCTGCTCGAGGCCGCGGCCCACTACTCGCCATCATTCGGGGGTGTCCGCACGGCCAAAATTGGTGGCGCGCCCGAGCGCAAGTACGTAGAGTACCCGCGCAGAGCGAGGGAACTCTACGACCTGGGCGTCGACCCCCACGAACGGAACAACAACTACACCCCATCATCATCCGTCGCCGCTTCGCTAGCGGCGCGTCTGCGCAAGTTAGAGGATTGTGCAGGAGCCGCATGTGTCGCGGCAGAGAACAGACCGTAGCGAAGTTCGGTGGGCGTTTTGGGCCACCCGAATCTGCGTGTGGGCGAATCGTCTCGCCTCCTTCGAGGAGCACGAGCGGCGCCCTCGCATCGCTGAGGTCCCCCAGATAGGAGGCGAAAACGGCGTCGGAGAGGAACACGGGCTCTTCGCGCTCCTGATGGGCCGCGAATGCCTCTCCCATGGTGCTCTTTCCGCCTGCTATGGCCTGGAGGGCCTGCTCCTCGGAACGGGAGAGACCGTTCGCGGTCGAGGGGAACTGTTCGAGGTGCCTGAGCAAAGCCGGTCTCAGGAACGGTAGGGCCCTGGTGTCCGTTTCTACAAACCGGAGGACCGCAGTCGGGTCGGGCGAGCGGAAAGCGTCCCAGGCCGTGCTTCCGAGAGCGATGTGCTCCGCCGTCGTCTCGCGGCGATCGCGGAACAGAGACCGCAGCCGTTCCGGTCCGAGCGTCCCCAGGTATTCGTTCGTATGCACGATGGTCAACCTCGTACCCCCGAGATCCGTTCCCGAGAACCAGTCGAGCACCTGGATAAGCTGCAACTGATCGTAGAGGTCGTGCTCGAAGAAGAGAACGACCTCCTCATGGTCCCCGTAGCTCGTGAGCGCCGCGTCGCGGCTGGCGAAATCCCGTCTGGCTTCCGCCAGGCTCGTCCATCCGCGCTCTGCGAGGAACCGGGCGCGTACGTCCGCGAGTTCTTCCTGAGAGAGCCCACTGGGAACGGGGCCCTCGTGCAGAACGTCCCTCCACGGCAGAACCTCGCCGGCCAGCCCTGACGTCCTGATCCTGCGAGCCGCGGAGTCCCCGTTGGTGATGAAGAGCAAGGCCTCCTCCTTTTGCCACGAGCAGCAAGGGATCGCGAAAGACCAGGAGCATTGTACGGCAGGCCCTTACAATACCCTACCCCTGATTTGCGGCACATCGATCAGCGAGCACGTCCCGGTGTACGTGCTCGCTGATCGATCCCGGAAATTCGCGTCCTGCCGTCTACCCGGTAGATCGGGCCGGCCTACTCGTGCTCCTCTTCGAGACCGGCCTCGTGGGCGTGCGGGTGAGAGTGGATCTCTTACGTGTTCACGAGCCCGGTAGGATTTCCTTAGTGGTGGTTCATCACGAAGCCGTGGGGCAGTTCGAGGTCGTGCGCCGCGAGCAGGTCGGCGTTGCCGAGGATTTCGTCGGTCGGGCCGTCGGCCACGATACGTCCGCCGTCCAGGACGACCGCCCGTTCGCAGATCTCGTGGGCGTAGGGAAGGTCGTGGGTGGTCATTATTATCGTCTGATCCAACCGCGAAAGCAGTTCGCCGAACTCCCGCCTGCCCCGCGGATCCAGGCTACTGGAAGGCTCGTCGAGCACGAGCACCTCGGGATACATGCTCAAGACGGCCGCCGTCGCGGCCCGCTTTTTCTGCCCGAAGGAGAGGTGGTGCGGGGAGCGCTCGCCCATCCCCTCCATCCCGACGGCTCCGAGCGAGCGCTCGACCCTGGCCTGGATCTCCTCCTCCGCCAACCCCAGGTTCGAAGGCCCGAAGGCGACGTCCTGGGAGACGGTCGGCATGAAGAGCATGTCGTCGGGGTCCTGGAAGACAACGCCAACCCGACGCCTGATCTCCTTTACGTCCCTGGCACCGGCAACGGGCAAGCCGCACACCGAGACCGTGCCGCCCGTGGCTTCGAGAATGCCGTTGAGGTGCAAACACAAGGTGGACTTGCCGGCGCCGTTGGGCCCGAGTATCGCCAGCCTCTCCCCGGCTTCGACCCGAAGCGTGATCGCACGCAGCGCCGGATGGCCGTCGGGATAGGTGTAGCTCAGGTCGACCAGCTCTATGGCCGGGGCGTGAGGTCGACCATCTTGAGCGCGGGTTTCCAAGGAAGCCTCGCTCACGCCAATACCAGGACGACCAGGACGAGCGAGATGACTATGGTGCTCAGGAACAGGACGTCTTTCGTGTCCGTTTCGAGGTGGCCGGTGGCCGTCTCGGGCATGCTTCCGTCGTAGAGGCGGCCCATCATGGCCAGGTGGACGCGCTCCCCGCGCTCCAGGGAGCGCAAGAAAAGGGTGGCGATCAGGGGCCCGACGGAGGTGGCCTGCCAGAGCCAGCTCGCCGAGTAACCCCGCGCCGCCCTGGCCGTCTGCATCCGCGAGACCTCTCCGGCGAGCACGTGCATGTAGCGCCACATGAAGGCCACGATCGTGAGGATGAGGCGAGGAACCTTTAGCATCTCGAAACCCCGCAGCAGCTTCGGGAAGGGCGTGGTGGAGCTCAGGATCACCATCGCGAGCACCGAGATGCTGACCTTGAGGGCGACTGTCGCCCCGAGCGCGAACCCATCCTCCGCGGTGAACGGCAGGACCGCAGCGGCCAGGAGAAACGGTATCTCTATCGTCATGCGCCTGAGCACGTACAACGGGGGCAGCCTCGATAAGGCCGCCAACACAACGAGGATCGCCGCCAGGGCGCCGAACGCCGCCCAGGAGCCGGTCGGCAGCGTCACCGCGACGAGGACGAGCCCGATCAGGCCGACGATCTTGACCCTGGGGTCGAGACGGTGTACGGGCGAGTCCTTGGCCGCAACCGCCTCAACAGTACCGAGGCTACCGCCGTGGTGTCCTCCGCCCACCTCCTCACTCCACCCTTCGGGCGGATGCTCCGGAGGGTGGTCCGCCCGAACGGCGCACCAGCGCTACGAGGCCGGCCCCGAGCGCGAAGGTTGCGATCACCCCGACCAACCCCGAAAGCCAGGTCACCTGGTAACCGAGCAGGGCTCTGGGCGAGATCTCGAGCACCGGATTGCCCTCCTGCTTTACCAGGCAAGCCTCCTTGTCGGGCGCGTCCCGGCAGGCGCTGTTGATGATCGAACGCTGCAAGGCGTCTGGGGTGCTCGCCGCAAAGTTCGAGGCGACCATCCCGATGAGGAGCGCGACCACCAACCCGACGAGCACGAAGGGAACGATGGAACGCCCACCCGATGAGGCACTCATGCCGCCTCCCCCCGTGCCGAAGCCGGCACTTTCTCGGGCAGGCGATCCTGGTTGGCCAAAAGGTCCGGCCGGGTGGCTAGCACCGCCGCGATCACGCTGGTCGAGATTACGGCTTCCAATACACCGACCAGGGCGTGAATCCCGATCATGATCGGGAAAGCCGCAAGCGGCAAAGGCCCACCGATGGCTATGAACACCGACGCCAACGCGCTTGCCGCCACGATCGACAGCCAGGAGGTTATGGCCACGGAACCCAGGTACGATGTGCGCGTCCGCGGCAAGACCCCTGTCAAAGTCCTGAAGAAGTAGTACCCTCCTACCGCCGGCAACACCCCCATGCATAATATGTTTGCTCCCAGGGCCGTGATGCCCCCGTCGGCGAAACCGATGGCCTGCACCAGATAAACCACGCTGACCACCAGCGTCCCCACCCACGGGCCGAACATGATCCCTGCCATCGCCCCCCCGAGCAGGTGCGCGCTGGTGCCGCCCGCCACGGGAACGGTAACCATCTGCGCCGCGAAGATGAAGGCGGCCGTGAGGCCGACCACGGGGATGCGCTTCTCGTCGAGTTCGTCCCTGGACTTCTTCAAGGCGTAAGCGACCGCTCCAGCGCCAACCACTCCCGTCGCCGCAGCGGTCGCCGGGTACATGAGACCGTCGGGAATGTGCATCCTACTACCTCCTGTGAGAAACCCCGATGAGTTCTGCCGACCCTCCGTCGCCGGCAATGCTCCTTCTACCCTTGCGGCCGCCTCTCCGCGGCGCATGAGGCACAGACGCCCACGGCTACCACGCGCAACTCGCGCACCTCGAACCCCTCCGAACTCTCTTCGAGCGCCTTGAGAAGCCTCTCGTCGACCGGCGAAGGGAGATGGAAGATCCTGCTGCACACCTCGCACAAAAGGTGCGAGTGCTGGCCAACGTGGGCCTCGAAGACGCGCGGACCCTCGGGCAGACGGCTCTCGACGACGAGGTCGGCCTCCCTCAGCGCATCCAGCGCGCGATAGACGGTCGAAAGCTCGAGACCAGGGAGAACGCCCTTGCTCCTCTCCCATATCTCCTCCGCCGTGAGATGCTCACCGGACTCGAGCAGCGTCCGCCACACATGAGCCCGCTGCGGCGTGACGCGTACCCCACGTTCCTGCAGAACACCCGTTATGTTCTCGTTCATACCACCTGCAAATTATTAGCCGATACCAACAGTTAGCGCAAGAGTATACTTTGCATTTAGGACTGTGTACGGGCGGCGTGGGCCTTCAGATCATTGGTCGTCGAGGGCGGCCTTGATCATTGCCCGGTCGTGTTCCCAGGCGAAGTCCAGGTCGTCCACCTCGTCTGCCGAGACCCAGCGGATCTCCGCCACGTCGTCGGCCGGGTTGGGCTCGCCGGAAACGATCCGTACGCGGAAGCCGATGGCGAGCACGTACTCTCCGTCCGGGCCGTAGGTGTGGACCGCGAGCAGCATCGGACGTTCTTCGACCACTACTTCCACGCCGAGCTCCTCTTGTGCCTCCCGTGCCAGGGCGTCTCTCGGGTGCTCCCCGACCTCCACGAAGCCGCCCGGCACGTCTATCTTCCCCTTCTCGGGCTCGATGCCCCGGACCGTCACGAGGGCCTGCTGCCCGTCCACGATGGCCGCCCCGACAGCGGGAGACGAGCTCCTGTACCACGACCTCCCGCACGTGGGACAGGATGCGCCCCTGCTCTCGCCGCCTTTCGCCTCGAGCTCTGTTCCGTCCGCCGGGCAGAAGCGGTACGGCTCCGTGGCGGTGAACGGTATGTCCTTCCTTCCTGCCAAACTCAGAACCTGCTCCTTACGAGCTCTTCTGCGACGCTGGCCAGCCCGTCTACGCTCCGGACTACCTCTACGCGGTCGCAGAGGGGTTCGTAGGCGGGCATGTCGCAGGAGCCCAAAGTCCAGCCCCATTTCGGCTCGGGTGTGATCCAGATCGTCTGCCTCACATGATGCGTGATCTCCTCCAGCGCCTCCGCGTTGGGTGATTTGCCGTTGTTGCGACCGTCGCCCAGGATCACGAGCGTCGTGCGGTGGTTGAGCGAGGGCAGATATTCGTTCCTGAACTGCTCGGCGGCCTTGCCGAAGTCGCTGTTCACGTCGGCGTCGAGGACCCGTCCGGAGAAGACCTGGTCAACGGCCCTGTCCATGCTGCTGTCCTCGAAGAACTGCGTGACCTCGGCAACGTCGGCCACGAACACGAAGGTCCTTACCTTCGAGAACAGGCTCTGCATCTGGTAGACCATGTGCAGCCAGAACCGGCTCATGTTGCGCGTGCTCATGCTGACGTCGCAGAGCATTACGACACGTGGCCGCTTCTCGTGGTGGCGCCGCAAGACCGGGTTGAAGGGGATGCCCTCGTAGCGCACGTTCTTGCGTAAAGTATGGGGGACGCTTATGTGTCCCGTGCGGTCCTGTTTCAGGCGACGGGTTTTGGCGCCGTGGATCTGGCGCGCTATGCGCCTTATGGCCGCCTCCGTCTCCCTCTGTTCGGCGGGGGAGTAGTCGAAGATCTTGCGCAGCGAGCGGCGCATCAGTGCGGAGTCGTCCTGCTTCTTTTCGAGCTGTTTCTGGCGTTCGACCATCTGTTCGATGAGCTGCGGAAGACCGCGCAGGATCTCGTCACTCTGCTCCTCTAGCTGCCGGATCAGCGACTCGTCCACGTCCATGTCGTGCAAATGATCGACGAGCCCCTGGAAATCCGCGGCGGAGACGTCGAGCGGCAGCTCCTGGCCGCCATCGCCGTGGGTGACGAGGTCGCCCGGGCTAAACATGCCGCGGGCCCGGCGCAGCTTCAACTGGTGAGTTATGCGCTGCAGTGCCTGATCCAGGGCCCCCGGCTTGCGGTTCAGCATCAACTCCTGCGAAAACATAGAGAGGCGCATCTTGTCGGATTCGCCGTGGAAATCCTCCGACGGGCGCATCTTGTCCTCGTCGAAGTGGCGCCGGAACTCGGTGTTCTCGTTCTCCTCGTGGCTGTGCTCCTCGGAGTCCGGCGCCTCGCCCTGTGCCTCCTCGCCAAACTCCATGCTCGTCGGCTCACCGTGGTCGTGGCTATGAGCATCGAGCTTCGCCGTCCGCTTCTCCGCCGTCGGCCGCAGACTGAAATACAGCTCGAAGAGCCGGTCGAAAGTCTCGATGTCTTCCGAATTCTTGACGAGCGTGGTCCGCAAAGTGTCCTGCACCACCTCCCGCGCGCCCAACCCGGTCTGCTCCAGCGCGTGCAAAGCATCCAGACTCTCCGCGGGAGACACCCTCACCTGGTGGCGCCTCAACACCTGCACGAAATCGTTGATTACCGTGTCCATCGGATATTAATGAGTGTGCTTGTGTGTGGAGCGGTGCATCTCGTACATGGCCTCGTGCGGGTTCTCGCCGGTTGGTTCTTTCTGGCCGAGGTCCTTGCGATCGGAGTCTGCGCCGACGTGAGCGAGCACTTTTTCGGCGTCGCGGTCGTACTTGATGATGACGCTGAGCGTCTCCTCGATGAGGTCCTTGTCCAGTGTCGGCGCGCCGAGCACGACAAGCGAGCGCGCCCAGTCGAGAGTCTCGCCTATGCTGGGCGACTTGCGCAGGTCCAGGGTCCTTATCTCCTGTATGGTTTCGACCAGCTCGTTCGCAAGCGCCCCGCCGATGCCGGGGGCTTTGAGGCGTACTATCTCCAGTTCGACGTCGGGGCTCGGGTAGTCTAGTTGGAGGTGCAGGCAGCGGCGCTTGAGCGCCTCGCTCAGTTCTCTAGTGCGGTTCGAGGTCAGGACTACCACAGGGGCGTGCTCGGCCCGGACGGTTCCGATCTCTGGTATGGAGACCTGGTAGTCGCTCAGGAACTCCAGCAGGAAAGCCTCGAACTCTTCGTCGGCGCGGTCGATCTCGTCCAGCAAGAGCACCGGCGGCGTCTGGGAGGTTATGGCCTGCAGGATCGGCCTCTCCACCAGGAAGTTCTCGGAGAAGAACACGTCCTCCTGCTCGCGCAGTTTGGAGGCGGCCTCGCGCAGGCCCTCCGTAGGACCTAGTACTTCCCCGATCTTCTCCCGCAAGACCTGCGTGTACAAAAGCTGCTTGCCGTACTCCCACTCGTAGAGCGCCTTGGCCTCGTCCAACCCCTCGTAGCACTGCAAGCGGATCAGGGTCCGGTCCGCAGCCGCCGCGAGCGATTTGGCGAGCTCGGTCTTGCCGACGCCAGCCGGGCCCTCTATGAGGACGGGTTTGTCCAGCTTGACGGCGAGGTAGACCACCGTCGCCAGGCGCCGGTCGCAGACGTACTCCTGCCCGGCCAGCCTCTCCTTTACGTCTTCGATGCTCTCGAACAAGATGCTCCTTTTCGCGAAGATCAGCGCGCTCTTAAATATATCGTTTCAAAAGGCGGGAGCAGGCCGCGCGGCCTGCTCCCGCTCCCCCCGCCTTACTCGGAATAGTACCTAGTCGTACTGGCGGCCGACGCCGACTCCGGTCTCCGATCCGCGAGCCTCGTAGCCCTCGGTGCGGCGGCCCATCTCCGGGGCGACGCCCCAGATGGTCTGCCTGTGGCCGTTGGAGGTCTTGACGGCCATGCCATCGTACATGCAGTCGCGCAGGACTTCCTTCGCCGCTTCGACGGTGAGGTCGCGCGGGTTGCCCGGCGTGCACAGGTCGCCCATCATGTGCTCTGCCATCTTCTGCAGCTCGCCGTCGTCTGATGCGATGGCAGCGCTGGTCTTGCCCTCGTACCAGCCCCTGCCCATCCTGGTCTTCGGGTACTCCCCGACCTGACCCCAGTTCTCAGGGCAGCCGCAGTCCTTGACGAGCCTGATGACCTCCTCGATGGCCGCGTCCGCAGCCTGCGGGGTCGTCATGTTGCGCGTGTCGACGCCCATCGCGCCGGCGATGTCGGCATACCTCTCGGGCGCTGCAGGCTGGTTGTACGTCCACACCCTCGGAAGACCGACGCCGTTGTTCAAACCGTGGTGGATGTCGTAGTAGGCGCAGACGGCGTGCGAGAGCGAGTGCAGGATGCCGAGCAGGCCGGTGGAGAACGCCTGGGCCGCCGTGTACTGCGCCCAGACCATCCCCTCCATCGCCTTGTAGTTCTTAGGGTTGTACGTCGCCTCGCGCAAATTCTCCTGGGTCAGCTTGATCGCGGCGAGCGCAATCGGAGTCGTCGAGAGGTGCTGCACGCGCCCGACGTAGCACTCCGATGCGTGGGCCATCGTGTCGAAGCCCGTGTACGCCACGTACTCGGGAGGCTGCGTCATGCAAAGAACGGGGTCGTTGATCGCGAGCGTCGTAATAGCCGCCCGGTCGAAACCCACCCACTTGTGCGGCGCATCCGGCGAGGAAAGGTCCGTGATGACGTACGCAGGCGTCGTCTCCGACCCGGTCCCGACGGTGGTGTTTATAGCAATGTGCGCCGGGTTGTCCAGCGTCTCCGAGGCGTTCAACTCCTGGAACTCGTTGACGTTCCTGCCGTCGTGCGCGGCCACGATCCTCGCGCCCTTGGTGGTGTCGTGCGAAGACCCGCCGCCGATGGAGACGAACCCGTCACATTCGCCCTCGGAGAAAGCCTTGTAGGCGTCCATGACGTTGTAGTCCTTGGGATTGGACTCGACCTTGTCGTAGATCGTCACCGAGACGCCCGCATTTTCGAAGTTGGTCTTGCACTCGTCGATGATCCCGGTCCCACTCAACCCCGATGTCACGAACAAGACGTGCTTGAGCCCCATCGCCGCAGCCTCGGGACCAGCGTTCTCGTAAGCCCCAGCCCCCAGAAGCGACCGCGGCTGCTTGAAAAACTCCTTGATCGGAAACTCGAACATCCGTGAGGTGTCCACTAATTTCTCCCTTTCCTCTCTATGCCTTCTATGCAAGCCGGCCTGAGAGCCGGACGCAATAGCCCAAGAATTTCCCCCTACAAACGTTTGTGCTCTTGCCTATCACCCCTTCCAGGGAAACTGTTACTACAATGTAACAGCCTTTATCCATCTGGCGCAACGTCGAACCCTCCTTGAGGAAGGTTCCTTTGCGAGAACGGCTTTATAGCAGAGAGCGAGTTCTGGCGCTCTCTACGTAGCCTGGCGTGAGTCTTGACACAACAATACTTTGACACTACAAATGTTGTCATGAAACCTCTATCACGGAGCAGTGCGGGGACGCTATACCACCAGCTTCTGGGGATTTTGCGGGGCAGAATCGAGTCTGGTGAGATCGGGGTTGGGGACAGGTTGCCTAGCGAGGCCGACCTGGTTTCGGAATACGGGGTAAGCAGGACGACGGCGCGGCGGGCGTTGGACGAGCTGAGGCGGGAGGGGCTCGTCAGGCGGGAGCCGGGCAGGGGTACTTTTCTGGCGAGCCCGCGGCTAAGGTCCAACCTGGCGTATCTGCACAGCTTCACGGAGGAGATAGAACGCTGGGGCTATGCGCCGGGGGCACGGCTCATTTCGCGGGAGGAGCGGGGGGCCAACGAGGAGGTAGCAGCGAGGCTAGAGATCGGGGTGGGCGAGGAGGTGCTGTTTGTGAGGCGGTTGCGGCTCGCCGACGAACGTCCCATCTTCGTGTGCGACTCGTACTTGCCCGTCGGGCGGTTCCCTGCCTTGAGGGACGCGGACTACGCGGCCATCTCCCTGAGCAGGCTCTTCGAAGAGAGGACCGGACGCGAGGTCCGGAACTCCAGGCAGTGGATCGGGGCCGCGACCGCAACCTCGGATGTTGCCGCCCTGCTAGGGATCCCCGCAGGGGTTCCCGTGCTGCAGGTTCGTCGCATCACCCTCGTCACCGGAGAAGCCCCCATAGAGCTGGTCGAAGCCCACTTCCACCCCGAGCGCTACCAGCACTACAACGAGCTCGCGGCACGCTCCGGCTAGGCACGCTGCCCTTCGGGCAGCTTGTCAGCACGGCGGCTTCGCCGCCTTGTCAGCACGCTTCGGCTTCGCCTCCGCTTGTCAGCACGCCGCCTCGCTCCGCTTGGCGGCTTGTCAGCTTTTCCAGCTACGGCCTCGCCCGGTCGCGTACGACGAACCGCCGCCCACGGCAGCCACATCCCACGCTCGAAGCGTCGCCCCGAGACGACTTCCTGAAAGCGAGCCCGAAGGGCGATGCGTGCTGACAAGCGAGGCGAAGCCGAGCGTGCTGACAAGGCGCGTAGCGCCGTGCTGGCACGCGCAGGCGTCAGCCTGGGCGTGCCAAGGAGGCGACGCGGTTGGAGATCAGGGTTCCTAGCTCCTCGAGTAGGGCCTCGTCTTCGTGGCCGAATGCCCCGACTGTGTCGGAGTCGATGTCGAACTCGCCGACAATGCCTTCCGAGCCTCGTATCAGGACGACTAGTTCGGAGCGGGTGTGGATGGAGCAGGCCAGGTAGTTCTCTACCTCGCGCACGTCCTCGACGATCTGGTTGCGGTCCTCCGAGACGGCGGTGCCGCAGACGCCCTCCCCGATAGCGATGCGCGAGTGATCCGCCGGCGCCGTGCGGGGGCCGAGCACGAGCGTCTCCCCGACCAACAGATAGATGCCGCTCCAGTCCCACAGCGGACGCGCATCATGTATCCGCCGCACTACATCGTTCAGCACCTCTTCGTCGGGCGCGTCCGAATCCACCAACGCCTCGACCTCGGAACGCAGATCCTCACGAAGCCTCGTCTTCTCACCCATCGATGGAATCCTTCCGTTGTCAGAACGTCACCCACCAATGATAACCCCGTCCCAACGAGACGTCCCGAACCCGCATCCCCCCGTAGGGGCGGGTTTGAAACCCGCCCGGTTTCGCAACCCGCCCGAATAAGACCCGACCTACCCGGAGTAGAACCCCGACGTGTCCCACACCAGGATGAAGTCGCCCTCGGCGGTGGGGTCCTGCGTCACGCCGACCAGCTTCCAGCTTTGTCGCGACCCCTCGTTGATCGCCGCCTGCAACGCCGCCTGCGCCGAGCCTGCCCCCTCGACGTCCAACGACGCGTGCTGCGCGTAGTAGCGCTCGGCCTCCGGGCGGTCCGGAACTTCCCTCTGTCCCTCGGTCATGCTCTCGCTCCTCTCTCGCGGGCAACCTACACGTGCATGATGCCACCGACCGCGGCCGAACGCACCCGTTACAGCAATTCAGCATTTCAGCAGGTCAGCCATCGGGATGCCGAGGGCCCGCGGAAAGGCCGAACATCCTCACGGGCTGCTTCTTGGTGACCGCGTTCTCTTGTCCCGTTGCTGACCTGTTACTACAATATTACGGTCCTTTCGGGCGGGGTATGGTGGAGTATCTACCGTCAAAGTGCACGGAAAAGGCCATCGTGCTAGACTGCTCGCACCTTCTGGCAGAAAGGGGTGAAGGGAGCAAAAGCGCCGTATGTATGGGGAAAAGCGGCGGTTGTAAACTCGTTGACTGCGGAGTGGGAGAGGCCGGTACAACGTGCGCTTCGGGTGGGTTGTACGGGCCGTGAGTCTGTTGTTTTAGGGAAAGGAGAGTGGGTTGCGAGAAGTACGGGTCAAGGTAAACGGCCGCGAGTATGAGCGCGAGGTCGAGCCCAGGATGCTTCTGGTGCATTTCTTGCGCGAGGAGTTGAACCTGACGGGGACCATGGTCGGGTGCAACACGTCCAACTGTGGGGCTTGCACGGTGCTGATGGATGGCGAGTCTGTCAAGTCGTGCACGATGTTCGCGGTGCAGGCCGATGGGCGGGAGATCACGACGGTCCAGGGGCTTGCCGAGAACGGGAACTGGCATCCCATGCAGACGGCTTTTCACGAGCAGCACGGGCTACAGTGCGGGTATTGCACGCCTGGCATGATCATGGCTTCAGTGAGCCTGCTCCAGGAGAACCCCGATCCGACGGAGGAGGAGATCCGGGAAGGGTTGGAGGGCAATTACTGTCGTTGCACGGGCTACGAGAACATCATCAAGGCCGTCCAGCAGGCTGCCGGACAGACGGGCTAGAAAGGGAGGCGCTGGAGTGACCCAGGCACCAGAACGCTACATGGGAGGTGGGGTGCCTCGCAAGGAGGACCCCGCACTCGTAACCGGACGGGGTACCTACACCGACAACATGAAGTTGCCGGGCATGCTGCACATCGCGCTGTTGCGCAGTCCCTTCGCGCACGCGAAGATCACGCACATAGACGTCTCGGCGGCGCTCGAGCAGCCCGGTGTGGTGGCGGCGTTCACCGGCGAGGATCTCGCCGAGGAGTGGGGGATCCCGATCCCCTGCGGGTGGCAAGTAGCGGAGGATATCAAGACGCCAGACCACTGGCCCGTTGCCAAGGACGAGGTTCACCACGTGGGTGACGCGGTGGCTGTGGTGGTAGCAAGCGACCGCTACACGGCCCAGGACGCCCTGGAACACATAGACGTGGATTACGAGCCCCTCGACGTGGTTACCGACATGGAGGAGGCCGTCAAAGAGGATACTCCGCTGGTTCACGAGGAGCTGGGCACCAACACGTCCTTCATCTGGCCGCTGGAGGTCGGTGACGTAGATGGCGCCTTCGAGAAGGCCGATGTGGTCATCAAGCAGCGGTTCATTCAGCAGCGCCTGATCCCCAACGCCATCGAACCTCGGGCTGTAGTCGCGCAACCCGACCCGGTCAACGACGGCGTGGTGATATATTCTTCGACCCAGGTTCCCCACTTCCTGAAAGAAGTGATATCCCTTACAAACGCCATTCCCGAGAACAAGATAAGGGCCGTAGCCCCGGACGTGGGCGGCGGTTTCGGCTCCAAGCTCAACGTGTACGCCGAGGAGATCCTGGCCGTCGCCCTCGCCCGCAGGCTCGGCGTACCGGTCAAGTTCGTGGAGGATCGCACGGAGAACTACCTGGCGACCATCCACGGGCGAGACCAGGTGCAGGACATCGAGCTGGCGGCCACCAGCGAGGGCAGAATCCTCGGGCTGAAGGTGGATATCAAGTCCGATATGGGCGCTTATTTGCAGCTCGGTTCCACGGTCATCCCGCTGCTCGGCGCCTTCATGTACTGTGGCGTCTACACCTTCGACGCCTACTCGTTTACATGCACCGGCGTGTTCACCAACAAGACCCCCACCGACGCCTACCGTGGGGCCGGTCGCCCCGAGTCGGCCTTCGCCATCGAGCGGATGGTGGACCTTTTGGCGCTGGAGCTAGGCATGAGCCCCGTGGAGGTCAGACGCAAGAACTTCTACGAGCCCTTCGACGAACCGACCACTACGCCGGCGGGTATCCAGTACGACTCGATGAACATACAGCCCACCCTGGACCGGGCCATGGAGCTCGCCGGCTACGAGGATCTACTCGCCGAGCAGAAGCGCCGCCGCGAGAACAACGATACCGTGCAACTCGGCATCGGTTTTTCGACGTACACGGAGATCTGCGGCCTCGCTCCCACCCAGATCTCGGCTAACGTCCTGGGGGGGCCTGGTCTATGGGATATGGCCACGGTGAGGATGCTCGGCTCCGGCAAGGTCGAAGTCGTTACCGGCACCTCGCCGCACGGACAGGGGCACGAAACCTCCTGGTCGCAGATCGCGGCCGATGCCCTCGGCGTCACCCCCGACGACGTCGAGGTCTTGCACGGTGACACCGACTCGGCTCCCTTCGGGCGCGACACTTACGGGTCGCGCAGCGTCGCCGTCGGCGGCGTGGCTGTCCACGTGGCCGCAGAGAAGGTCGTCGAGAAGGCCAAGAAGATCGCCGCGCACATGCTGGAGGCGGCCGAGGACGACATCGAGTTCGAGGGCGGCACCTTCAGCGTGGTGGGCTCTCCGGACCAGAGCGTCACCATTACGGACGTCAGCAGCGCTGCCCACGTGGGGAGCGATCTCCCCGAAGGCATGGAGCCTGGTCTCACCGCAGACTATTTTTACAACCCGCCCAACTTCGTCTTCCCGTTCGGGTCGCACATCTGTGTGGTCGAGGTCGACACCGAGACGGGCAAGGTCGCCGTCCAGAAGTACATAGCGGTGGACGACTGCGGCCCCGTGGTCAACCCGACCATAGTCGACGGCCAGGTCCAGGGCGGCATTGCGCAGGGGCTCGCCCAGGCCCTGTACGAGGAGGCTATCTACGACGAAGACGGGAACCTCGTCACGAGCAGCATGGTCGACTACATGATCCCCGGCGCACCAGAGATCCCGAACATGACCCTAGACCGCACCGTGACGCCTTCCCCGTCCAATCCGCTCGGCATCAAGGGGGTCGGCGAGGCCGGGACCATCGGCGCGCCACAGGCCGCGATCAACGCCGTGGTCGACGCACTCTCCCACCTCGGGGTCAAGCACATAGACATGCCGGCCTCCCCGATGCGGGTGTGGGAGACCATCCAGGCCGCCAATAACGGGGGTGACGCCTAATGTACCCGCTGCCCTTCGACTACGAGGTCGCCGAATCTGTCGACCACGCCATAGAGCTTCTCGGTGAGCACGGCGACGAGTCCAAGCTCATCGCCGGCGGGCACTCCCTGATCCCGCTGATGAGGCTGCGCCTCGCGGCTCCCACGGTCCTCATCGACCTCGACCGGCTGGACGACCTGCGCTACGTCAACGACGAAGGCGATCACCTGGCCATCGGCGCCCTCACCCGCCACCGCCAGGTGCTCAACAACCCGCTTGTCCAGGAGCACTGCGGCCTCCTATCGTTTACCGCCGGCCTTCTCGGGGACCCCTCGGTCCAGCACAGGGGGACCATCGGCGGCGCCCTCGCCCACAGCGACCCTTCGGGCGACCTGCCGAACGTTATAAGCACGCTTGAGGGGGAGCTGGTCGTCAAGGGGCCCGATGGGGAGAGGACGGTCAAGGCCGCCGACTTCTTCGTGGACTACCTGATGCCCGACCTGGGCGAGCAGGAGGTCGTCACTGAGGTCAGGGTGCCCAAGCTCGGTGCGAACACCGGCTGGTCTTATAAGAAGTTCAGCCGCCGCTCGCAGGACTGGGCTATCGTCGGTGTCGCGGCCGTGGTGGAGAAGAGCAACGGCTCCATCGACTCGGCCCGCGTCGGGCTGACCAGCATGGGCTCGACCCCCATCCGGGCGAGCGCCGTGGAGGAAGCCCTCTCCGGTGCCTCCCCCGACGGGGTGGCCGAAGCCTCCCAGGCCGCTGACGAGGGCACCGAGCCAGCCTCGGACGGCGCGGCCACGGCGGACTTCCGGCGCCACTTGGCCAGGGTGTGGACCAGACGTGCCGTGGAGGAGGCCCTGTCTCGTTGAACGACGCAGCGAACGGACGCCGGGGGGCCCTGCCCCCCGGCGTTTCTCGTTCTTCCGAACTCTCCGAGAGGCTCAGGGAGGGCGACTACCTGGCCGATGAGGGCCTGTCCACCGCGATCTTCCTCGCCCTCAAACTGGGTCGCCCGCTCTTCCTCGAAGGCGAGGCCGGGGTGGGCAAGACGGAGGTGGCGAAGGTGCTCTCCCGCGTCCTGGACACACCCCTCATCAGGCTCCAGTGCTACGAGGGCATAGACGTGCACCAGGCGGTCTACGAATGGGACTATGCCAGGCAACTCCTGCACATCCGCACCGCCGAGGCCCTGGGGATGACCGAAGACCGGGCCCGCTTCGAGGACGAGCTGTACACCCGCCATTTTTTGGTCAGCCGGCCTCTGCTGCAGGCTCTGGAGCATCACGGGCCGATGCCGCCGGTACTGCTCATCGACGAGATAGACCGCGCCGACGATGAATTCGAGGCTTTCTTGTTGGAGATCCTGTCCGAATTTGCCGTTACCATCCCCGAGCTCGGGACGGTACAGGCCGAGCGTCCGCCGGTCGCCGTCCTCACCTCCAACCGGACCCGAGAGGTGCACGATGCCCTCAAGCGCCGATGTCTGTACTTCTACATAGACCACCCCGGCCTGGAGCGGGAGGTGGAGATCGTTCGTCTCAGGGTTCCTGGGGTGGAGGAGCATCTGGCGAGGCAGGTGGCGCAGGCCGTGCAGAACCTGCGGGGCATGGACCTCTACAAACCGCCCGGCATCGCGGAGACCCTGGACTGGACCGAGGCGCTCGTGGCCCTCGGGGCCAGGGAGCTGGACGAGGACCTGATCTCAGCCACCCTGGGCTCGGTTCTGAAGTACCGCGAGGACCAGCAGCGCACCATGGGCATGGCCCTCAGTTTGCTCGGGGGCGGCGGTGCCTGAGAGCGCCCCGCCCCCGATGCTGGACGCGGCCGTAACCTTCGGGCGCGTGTTGCGCAGAATGGGGTTGCCAGCAGGCCCTGACCGGGTGGTCGAGTTCGTGCGGGCCATGGACGAACTGGACGTAACCAACCGCGAGGACGTGTACTGGGCCGGAAAGGTCACGCTGTGCTCCCGCCCCGAGGACCTGGAGCTCTACGACCGCGCGTTCCGCTTTTTCTGGGACGGTGAGGAACTACCGCGCATCGTGCAGCGCCCGAAATCCAGACTCTCCTTCTCCGCAGCCGAGGATTCCGTGCAGCCGCCCAAGAAGTCGGTCGAGAAGAGCGAGAAGGGCGAGGAGGCCGTCAGGCTGCGCTACAGCCCCGTTGACGTGCTGCGCAAAAAAGACTTCGCTGATTGCACGCCTGAGGAGTTCGCCGAGCTCTACCTGCTCATGGCTGACCTGAACCTCTCGGGGGATCTCAGGAAGAGCCGTCGCCTCGCTCCAGCACCAAGGGGACGCCGCGACGCCAGAAGGACTCTGAGGGATGCGCTGCGCACCGGCGGCGAGCCCCTACGCCACCGCTACCGCAAGGCGAGAGACCAGCCCCGGCGGGTCGTCCTCCTGTGCGACGTCTCCGGTTCGATGGCATCCTACAGCCGGGCGCTCCTGCGGTTCATGCACGCGAGTGTAGTCTCGGGCGAGCCCGTAGAAGCCTTCGTCCTGGGGACCAGGCTCACCCGCGTTACCCGCGAGCTCGCCGACCGCGATCCGGACAGGGCACTAGGCGAGGCCTCGCGCGCGGTCGAAGACTGGTCGGGCGGGACCCGCCTCGGCGACACCATAAAAGAGTTCGTGGACCGCTGGGGTCAACGCGGCATGGCACGCGGCGCCGTGGTGGTCATACTCTCCGACGGCTGGGACCGCGGCGACGTGAACGTGCTCGCCGAACAGATGTCGCGCATAAAACGGCTCGCCCACAGAGTCGTCTGGGTAAACCCCCTCAAGGCCGCACCGGGCTACCAACCATTGGCCCGAGGCATGGCCGCCGCGCTCCCGCACGTCGACGTGTTCCTCTCCGGCCACAACTTCGAGTCCCTGGAAGAGCTAGCCCGCGCAATCTC
>JBKPSF010000398.1:0-8996 GCA_046734875.1 Actinomycetota bacterium
GCCGTTACCACGGGATTGAGGCAAGGAGAGTTGCTCGGGCTCAAGTGGGAGGACGTGGACCTCGATGGGGGCACGTTGCGGGTCAGGCGCACCTTGACAACAGCCAAGGGCGGCCCGGTGCTCAGCGCACCCAAGACCAAAGGCAGCCGACGGAGCGTGAAGCTCTCTCAGAGGGCCTCAGACGCGCTCAGGAGGCACCTGGAGCGTCAGCTAGGGGAGATAGACACAGCGGGATCTCGCTGGCAGGAGAACGGCCTCATATTCGCCTCCGAAGCAGGAGAACCCTTGGACCGCCGCTACATCACCACGCACCTGTTCAAGCCCCTTCTCAAGAATGCCGGACTGCCAGAAATACGATTTCACGACCTAAGGCATACGTGCGCGACGCTGCTGCTGTCCAAGAACGTCAACCCCAAGGTAGTCTCGGAAATGCTCGGTCACGCGACCATAGCCATCACCCTCGACACCTACAGCCATGTGCTCCCTGACATGCAGGACAGCGCCGTCAAAGCGATGGAAGACGCGCTGTCCTAGGCTACTGCTGCCCTACTGCTGCCAAAGCCCCCGACCATCGAGCCGGGGGCTTTGCCTTGCCCTACAGCATTTTATCGAGTTTTGCGGGGATTTTAGAAGTACCGGAGGTCGGGCTCGAACCGACACGGTGCTCTCGCACCACCGGATTTTGAGTCCGGCGCGTCTACCAATTCCGCCACTCCGGCGTGAAGGGCTTCGACATTATAGCAACGCGGCCGGCCCGTACGGGGTGAGAAGCAAGCTTGCTTGACAAGCGTGCGCACAAATACAGATAATGCTCGACGAACGGGGCCTTGCTATCACGGGCTGGGTCATTGTCACGATCCGGACGCGAGGAGGAGCATTGAGGAGAGTACGCTGGGGGATGAGTCTCGTGGTTTTGGGGGCGGTAGCGGCCCTCATCGCGATCGGGTGCGGAGGCGGCGGAAGCGGTGGCGGGGGATCGAGCCCGACCGCCAAGATAGTCAGCGACCTGCCACGGCAGGGGCCCAACCGGGCCCAGACCACCACGATGGTCAACGCCATCAACCTGGCCATCGACGAGCGGAACGGCAAGGCCGGCGACGTGAAGATCGAGTACGAGTCGCTCGATGACGCCACGGCGCAGGCGGGCCAGTGGGACGCCGCCAAGTGCGCCGAGAACGCCCAGTCCGCGGCGCAAGACGACCAGATAATAGGCTGGATCGGCCCCTTCAACTCCGGCTGCGCGGCGGTGGAGATCCCTATTTTGAACGAGGCGGGGCTCGCGATGATCAGCCCGGCCAACACCTACACCGGCCTGACCAAGCCCACCCCGGACAAGTCCGAGCCGGATAAGTACTATCCGACGGGCGAGCGCAACTACGCGCGCGTGATCATCACCGACGTCCAGCAGGGCCAGGCGGGGGCTACTTTTATGTCAGACGAGGGCATCAAGACCGTCTTTATCCTCGACGACAGGGAGACCTACGGCAAGGGCGTTGCCGACGAGTTCCAGACCGCCGCGGAAGACCTCGGCATACAGGTCATCGGCCGCGAGGGCATCGACGGTTCGGCGCCGAACTACCGCTCGCTGATGAACAAGATCGCCGCTGCCGACCCCGACGCCATCTACTTCGGCGGCATCATCGACAACAACGCGGCCCAGCTCATCAAGGACAAGGTCGGCGCCGGCATGAGCAACCAGGAGGTCCTCTTCGTCGGGCCCGACGGCATCTTCGTGGACGAACTCATCACCCAGGGCGGCGACGCCGTCGAGGGAATCTACACCTCCTTCGGTGGCATCCCCCCGGAGAAGCTCGGTCCCGCGGGCCAGGAGTTCATAGACAAGTACGAGCAGAACTACGACGATGTCGTGCAGCCATACACCGCCTATGCCTACGAGGCCGCCAACGTGATGCTCGACGCCATCGAGCGGGCCTCCAAAGAGGCGGGCGGCGACGTGCCCGACCGCAAGGCCGTAATCGAGCAGGTGTTCGCGACGCAGGATTACCAGGGCGTTCTCGGCACCTGGAGCTTCGACAACGATGGAGACACCAGCCTCACGAGGCTCTCGATCCAGGAGGTAGAGGACGGGGAGTTCAGGCTCAACCGTATCCTTGACGTCCAGGATATGCAGTAGAGATGGGGCAAACGCGGGGCCGGAGTCGGCCGGCCCCCGGCTCCTCCGTGGTGGACGCTCATGACGACGTTTGAAGCGTCGAAGTCACGCTCCAGGGCGCTGATCGACGGCGTCAGGTCCTCGAGCTGGAGCTCGAGGCTTGCGGTGGTACTGATCGCGGTGCTGGTTATCTTGTTGGCCGTGCAGGCGATCAAGGAGCCCGCGCAGTTCGCCTCGCAGCTGGTTATCGGCATCACCAACGGGGCCATCATCGCCCTCGTAGCCCTTGGCTATACGCTGGTCTACGGGATCATCGAGCTGATCAACTTCGCCCATGGCGACAACTTCATGATCGGCTCCTTCGTGGGGCTGACCGTGCTCTCGGGGACGTTCGCAGGCCTGAGCTTCTTCGCTCCTATAACCGATAGCTCCGCGTTCCCCCTCAAGGTGGCCGGCGTGCTCATCGCGATGGCCGTCGCGATGATCGTCTGCGGCCTGTTGGGCGTGGGTATAGAACGCGTCGCCTACAAGCCCTTGCGGAACTCGCCGCGGCTCGCGGTCCTCATAACGGCCATAGGAATGTCGTTTATCCTGCAGAACGTCGGGCTCGTCTGGAAGGGCCCAGCTCAGGTGCCGTTCCCCGAGCTCATCTCCGACGCCAACATCCTGCCCACCGACGCCGTCGTGTTTCGCTGGAAAGACCTCTTCGTGATCGGGGTAACCATCCCGCTGCTCGTCGCCCTCTCCTACTTTATAAGCAACACCAAGCAGGGCAAGGCGATGCGGGCCGTCGCGCAGGACAAGGAGGCGGCGGCGATGGTCGGCATCAACGTGAACCGTACGATCTCCATAACGTTCCTCCTCGGCGGCGTACTCGCCGGGGCCTCGGGCGTGATGTACGGACTCTTCAACGGCATTACCGTCTTCAACGTGGGCTTCACCCAGGGGCTCTACGCGTTCACGGCCGCCGTGCTAGGCGGTATCGGAAACCTCACGGGTGCTGTTGTAGGCGGGTTCCTCCTCGGGATCATCGGTTCCATGGCGGACCAGTACATAGGCGTCAGGTGGACGGCAATCGTGATCTTCGCCGTGCTCATCCTGGTCCTGGTCTTCAGGCCGACGGGCCTCCTCGGCGACCGGTCCGCAGTGCAGGGGGGCGGCCAGTAGCGCGTGGCCGCGCTGAGAAAGTACGGGATACCGGCGCTGCTCATAGTGGCAGCCTTCATCTTCCCCCTCGTGGACGACGCGTTCGAGCTCGACCTGATCTTCCCTGCCATCATCGTCGCGATCTACATCCTGTTGGCCCTTGGCCTGAACATCGTGGTCGGGTTCGCGGGGCTCCTCGACCTCGGCTTCGTCGCGTTCTACGCCCTCGGGGCCTACGCCGTCGGCTGGTTCGCCTCGACCCAGTTCAGCCAGGTGAGCTTCTCGTTAGGCTCGACGGCGACGAGCCTTTCGGGCGGAGAAGTACCCGGGATACACATCTCTTTCTGGATTCTCCTGTTCGTGGCAGCGGCCTTCGCGGGCCTATGCGGCGTGATCATCGGCGCGCCGACGTTGAGGCTGCGTGGGGATTATTTGGCCATAGTCACGCTGGGGTTCGGGGAGATCATCCCCCGCTTTTTCCAGAACGGGGACGACCTCGGCGGCTTCAATCTTACCAACGGCACCATAGGTATCAAGGCTATAGACTCGCCTGGCATCCAGATCCTGCCCGACTCCTTCGACGCCTGGCAGCGTTTCAGCACGCTGTACCTCCATCCGTGGTACTACACGATCCTGGTCCTCGTCCTGATACGGTCTTCGTAAACGTGCGCCTCAGGGACTCCAAACTAGGGCGGGCCTGGATCTCGGTGCGCGAGGACGAGACCGCCGCCGCTGCCATGGGCATCAATCCGGTGACAACGAAGCTGTGGGCGTACTGTCTTGGCGGGGTCTTCGGGGGTCTTGCGGGAGCATTCTACGGCGCTTTCATAAAGAACATCTTCCCCGACGCCTTCTCGTTCAACATCTCGATCATCGTCCTGTGCATGGTCATCCTAGGAGGTATGGGCAACATCTACGGTGTGATCCTCGGCGCCATCCTCCTGCAGGGCCTGAACTTCTACCTCCTGCCGCAGATAAATGATTGGGTGCACGCCATAGGCAACGCCCTCGGTAGCCCGCTTCTAAGCCAGGCAGACATTCCGAAATACAACTTCTTCCTGTTCGGCGTCATCCTGGTCTTGATGATGCTCCTGCGCCCCGAAGGCATAATCCCGAACCGCCAGCGCGCCGAAGAGTTGCGCAGCGGCGAAGGCGGCGACGTCGGCGATGCACTAGGGGGGAACGTCAATGAGTGACGAGAACGTCGCCAACATCATGGAGGCGCGCGGTATCACCAAGGTCTTCGGCGGGCTGGTGGCTGTCAACTCGGTCGACTTCGATATCCCCGAGCGTTCTATAGTGAGCCTGATCGGGCCTAACGGCGCTGGCAAGACCACGTTCTTCAACATGGTTAGCGGTCTCTACCCGGTGACCTCCGGCACCTTCCGTTTCCTCGGCCGCGACGTGACGAGCTACAAGGCCCACCGAAGGGCCCAGATGGGCATCGGCCGCACCTTCCAGAACATCAGGCTCTTCGACACCATGAGCGCGCAGGAGAACGTGCTCTCCGGGATGCACACCCGCCTGAAGGGCAACATACTGGGTTCCATCTTTAGCCTCCCCGGCACGCGACGCGAGGAGCGCGGGGCCCGCGAGAGGGCCGACGCGCTTCTGGACTTCGCCGGCATCGAGGGCCGGCAGGTCTTCGCCAAGAACCTCTCCTACGGGGACCAGAGGAGATTGGAGATAGCAAGGGCTCTGGCCTCCGACCCGAAGCTCCTGCTCCTCGACGAACCGACGGCCGGCATGAACCCGCAGGAGACGGCGCGCCTCACGGACCTCATAGGAAGGCTCCGCGAGGAGCGGGGAATAGCCGTGTTGCTCATCGAGCACGAGATGCGGGTAGTTATGAGCATCTCAGACCGGGTTACGGTCCTCGACCACGGGGAGAAGATCTCCGAGGGCTCCCCACACGAGGTCCGCCAGGACCCGAAAGTTATAGAAGCCTACCTCGGAACGGCGAAGACGGGCTAGGATGTCCCTCCTCGAGCTCGACAACGTCCACAGCTACTACGGCCACATCCAGGCCCTGCGCGGCATCTCGCTGACCGTCGAGGAGGGGGAGGTCGTCACCCTCATCGGCTCCAACGGTGCGGGCAAGACCACCACGCTGCGCTCAATCAACGGCATCCTGCCGCCGAGGGAGGGCAAAATCATCTTCGCCGGCGAGGAGATACAGGGCCTGCCGGCGCACGACATGATCTCCAGGGGCATAGCCCAGAGCCCGGAGGGGCGCAAGATCTTTTTCCGCATGACGGTCCGCGAGAACCTGGAGATGGGCGCCTACCACAGAAACGACAACACGAGCGTGCGCGAGGACATGGACCGCGTCTTCGAGCTCTTCCCGCGCCTGAACGAACGCATCAAGCAAGAGGCCGGCACCATGTCCGGCGGCGAGCAGCAGATGCTCGCCATAGGACGCGCCCTCATGAGCCGCCCGAAACTGCTGCTCCTCGACGAGCCGTCCAT
The DNA here is from genome assembly GCA_046734875.1 of Actinomycetota bacterium. Classification (GTDB taxonomy): domain Bacteria; phylum Actinomycetota; class Rubrobacteria; order Rubrobacterales; family Rubrobacteraceae; genus Rubrobacter_D. Next base: position 5,729 of record JBKPSF010000398.1, read on the forward strand.
GGGATTGGCCCCCGTCCTCGTCGAGCGCATCTTCCACACCATCCAGGAGATCAACGAGCAGGGAACGACCATCCTGCTCGTCGAACAGAACGCCAACGTGGCCCTGGAGATAGCAACCCGCGGCTACGTCCTGGAAACCGGCAGCATCGTCAACTCCGCCTCGGCCGAGAGCCTGCGCGAAGACCCCAAGGTCCGCGAAGCGTACCTGGGAGAGATTTAGGAGCAATTCAGCATTTCAGGTCATTGCTGACTTGCTGGCCGGCTGATGCCGAACTCTGCTGAACGCCGTTGCCTTCCGTCCCCGCGCTCGATGCCCCTCCGTCGGATCCGTCATTCCCTTGAGTAAGCGGGAATCCACGGCCCTCAGGGTCGTTATCGGATGCGAAGGAGGAAGTCGCGGTAGCCGAGTGTGCGGCGGTATTTTCTTCACTAGCTAACTAGACTTTGCGCTGGCTAGTGCGTATAGTTGGTCCTGTGTTCGGACGGTTACATACGACATATGCGCCTTCGTTCTATGCGCCTTCTTTGAGGCTCAAGCGGCGGGCGTGGAGCGGGTACGGCTTCGGGCACACGGCGCGAAGGCAGCCCGGGGACATGCGCGGGACCGTTATCGGGAGGAAGGGCCGGTTCCGCGGCATCCGGACATCGAAAGGAGGTGGTGTTTAGAGAACTATCCCGAAAGGTGATCGATGGCCCTCGACCTCAGGGCGGACCTCCACGAGTCCTGCCTAGAAATTTCCCCCAATCATCCAGACTACGCAACGCAACCAATCGAGATCGGCTTCGACTGGTCTCCCCTGTCCGGTTGCTCCTTCGACCGGCTCTACCTAGTCGTCTTCCGCTCCGTGCGCCGGCCCGACGCGGACCTCGTTCTCCTGCGCGAGTACGACGACCGCGCCTACCAGGGAGCGCTGCGATCCGGCGGCCTCCTCCGTTACTTCAAAGGCCACGCCAACGACCGGAACGAGTGCCTCTCCTTCTGCCTCTGGGAGACCAGAGATCAGGCTACAAAAGCGGCAAACGCCGCCTCCCACGAATCCGCCGCCGACATCACCGCAAGGATGTACCTCTCCTACATCCTCGACCGCTACTGGCTGAAGAGAGCCGGAGAGGAGCTCATCTTCGAACGCATCTAGAGCCCTTCGCGCACAAAAGCCATCAGCGGTCAGCCACTAGTTCTTCCTGACAAGCTGAAGTGCTGAAATGCTGAAATGCTAAGAAGGAATCCGCCCTTTCCTCCGGTATAATCATGCCGGTGCGAATCTATCTTATCGACGGTTACTCACTCCTGTACAGGGCGTTCTACGCGCTGCCGCAGAGCATAGGCACCTCCAGCGGCCTGCCGACGAACGCGCTGTACGGTTTTACGAGCATGCTGCTCAAGCTGCTCGATGACGAGGAGGAGGTTGGCCTCGGGGTCGTGTGGGACGGGGGGATGCCCGAGTTCAGGCTGGAGATCTTCCCCGAGTACAAGGCGCAGCGCTCGGCCATGCCAGAGGAGCTCAGGTCGCAGCTCGACCACCTCGATGAAATTCTGGACGCCATGAACGTACCGGCGATCAGGGCCGAGGGCTTCGAGGCCGACGACGCCCTGGCCACGATGTCGCGCCAGGTGCCCGACGATGTCGAGCTCTTCATCGTTACCGGCGACCAGGACGCGATGCAGCTCGTTGACGGACGCGTGAAGGTCTTGCGCACCACCCGCGGCGTCTCTGAGACCAAGACCTACGGCAGGGACGAGGTCGTCGAGGAGTACGGCGTTACGCCGGAGCAGATCCCCGACTACAAAGCCCTGACCGGTGACTCGTCGGACAACATCCCCGGTGTCCGCGGCATCGGCCCGAAGGGCGCGGCGAATTTGCTGAAGCAGTTCGGCACCATCGATGGCGTCTACGAAAATCTGGAGAACATCTCGGCTAAGGGCACGCGCAAGAAGCTCGAGGACGGCAGGGAGAGCGCGTTAATGTCCCTGGAACTCGCCAGGATGCGCTTCGACGTGCCCGTGAAGCTCGACCCCGACTCGCTCCGCTTCGAAGGCGTCTCGCCTAACATCAGGGACATCACGAGGCGCTACGAGTTCCGTACCCTGGAGTCACGGCTCACCGAACTGCCTGTCGCGGGGGGCGAACAACTCCCTCCCGTCGAACGCCTGGAGGTAAGCGTCTCCGATGAGCCTGTCGAACTCTCCTTCGAGCCAGTGGCGGCGGCCCCGGTGGACGACGACAGTGGTCGCTGGTCTGTCGCCGTCTCTGAGGGCGAGGTGCGTATCACCGAAGGCGTGCCCGACGGTTCCTTGAGGGTTCACGATTCCAAGCTCTTGGGGGTGCGGGACGCGGACTTCGACACTTACCTGGCGGCTTATCTGGTCAAGCCGGGGCTCGGGAGCTACGCGCTCGAGACGCTCGCCTCGGAGAGGGGGATGGCCGAGGTCGACGTGGCGCACGAGAATCGCGCCGTCGCCCAGGCGGCGGGGAGGGCAGCATTGGTCTACGTGCTCTCGCCGAGGCTCGAAAAAGAGCTGGAGGAGATGGGGCTTGCCAGGCTCTTCTACGACGTGGAGCTTCCGCTCGCCGACGTGCTCGGGGAGATAGAGGAGATCGGGATGCCCGTCGACGCCGAGACCCTGCAGGGGGTCGGCGAAGACCTCGACGCTCGCATCGCCGACGTGGAGAGGGAGATCTTCGAGGACGTCGGCCACCCCTTCAACATCGGGTCGCCCAAGCAGCTAGGCGAGGTCTTGTTCGAAGAGATGGGCATACCGCCGGTCAGGAAGACCAAGACCGGGTACTCCACGGACGCCAAGGTCTTGCAGCAGCTCGCCATCCAGTACCCCGTCGCCGACCGCATCATCGAGTACCGCGAGCTGACCAAGCTCAGGGGTACGTACATAGACGGCCTGCTCAAGCTCATCACCGACGAGGGGCGCATACACAGTACATTGCAGCAGACGCGGGCTGCGACGGGGCGGCTGTCTAGCGACTCGCCCAATTTGCAGAACATCCCGGTTCGCACGGAGATGGGGGTCAGGATCAGGGACGCGTTTACGGCGTCGCCCGGTCGCAAGCTCGTCGTGGCTGACTACTCCCAGATAGAGCTCCGAATACTGGCGCACATGACCGGGGAGCCTGCGCTCGTCGAGTCGTTCACGAGCGGCGAGGACATCCACACGCGCACGGCTTCCGAGGTCTTCGACGTGCGCATAGAGAGCGTGACGCCCGAGCTCAGGAGGCGGGCCAAGATGGTCAACTTCGGCATCCTGTATGGGATC
>JBKPSF010000399.1:0-5283 GCA_046734875.1 Actinomycetota bacterium
CACGTTCGTCCCGACGGTCATGGTCCCGGTCCTCGCCGCGATCGCGGCCGCCACCACGAGCGGCGAGGGAAGGTACCCGTCGTCCACGAAGTGGTGCTCGGAGAGCCAGACCCCCGTGAAGCCTAAAGTCTCCGCCTCCTCGATCTCCTCCAGGCACTCGGCGTAGAACCGGGCGTAATCCCCGAGCGGAAGCTTCTGCCTGAAGTCGTACCACAGCCCGAACGTCGGGGCGGTGCCGTTCGCTACCAAAGCGTCTCCTCAGCGTGGCTCACACGCCAAGTCTACAGCAGACGCCCGGGACCGGCGTCAGTAATAGGTCCTCTGCCCCACCGAAATGACGTCGGGGTTGGGTACGCCGTTGGCAGCGGCGAAACGGTGCACGCTGGTCCCGAGCGCAACACCACCAAGCGCAACCCACCAAAATCCCCAACAAGCTAGAATGCCGAAAGCGGGGCCCTTCAGGGCCGAAGCGCGCTGACAAGCGAAGGCGTCAGCCTGAGCGTGCTGACAAGCCGCGAAGCGCCGTGCTGAAAGTGGAGGCCCGAAGGGCCGGAACGTGCTGACAAGCGGAAGCCGAAGGCTGGAGCGTGCTGATGCCGAGCAGGATCGAAGACTACGCGATGGTGGGCGACCTTCAAACCGCGGCCCTTATCGGCGCCGACGGCTCCGTGGACTGGCTGTGTTTCCCCCGCTTCGACTCGCCTGCCTGCTTCGCCGCGCTGCTGGGCGAAGAGTCGAACGGCCGCTGGCGCATCGCCCCCACCTCGGGCGGCCGCTGCGCGCGACGCCGCTACGTAGGGCACGCGCTCGTTCTGGAGACCGAGTGGGAGACCCCGGAAGGCACGGTGCGGGTGGTAGATTGCATGCCGCCCCGCGGCGTCGCGCCCGACCTGGTGCGGGTGGTCGAGGGCGTAGAAGGCAGGGTAGAGGTCACGAGCGAACTGAGGATTCGCTTCGACTACGGACACGCCGCCCCGTGGGTCACCGTAGAAGGCCGCGAGGTGCACGCGGTGGCGGGGCCGGACGCTCTCTGGCTGCGCGCCTCAGCTTCCCACGAGGAGAGGGACGGCGAGGTCGTCTCCCGGTTCACGGTCTCCGAGGGGGAGCGCGTCCCGTTCGTGCTCACCTGGGCGCCCTCCTACGGCGAAAGGCCCGTGGCCATAGACGGACTGCAAGCGGTGGCCGACACGGAGCGTTTCTGGCACGACTGGGCGTCCGACATCGTCTACGACGGCCGCTGGCAGGAGGCCGTGCACCGTTCGCTCGCGACCCTGAAAGGGCTTACCTACGAGCCGAGCGGCGGCATCGTCGCGGCGGCCACTACCTCGCTTCCCGAGACCCTGGGTGGCTCGAGGAACTGGGACTACCGTTATTGCTGGTTGCGCGACACCACGTTCACCCTCGGCGCGCTGCTCAGGGTTGGATTGCTGGAGGAGGCCCAATCCTGGCAGCAGTGGGTGCTCAGGGCCGTAGCCGGCGACCCGGCGGACGCCCAGATCATGTACGGCATCGATGGCACCCGCCGTCTGCCAGAGTACGAGCTTCCCTGGCTCCCAGGGTACGAAGGCTCATCGCCTGTTCGCATCGGCAACGACGCCGCGGGCCAGGTCCAGCTCGACGTGCCTGGCGAGGTGCTCGGGGCGGCCCACGTCGGACGTGCCGCGGGGATCATGCCCTCGGAGAGGGGCTGGGAGCTGCAGCGGTGGCTCGCGGGGCGCCTCGAAGAGCGGTGGAAGCAGCCGGACAACGGCATCTGGGAGTCACGTGGCGAGAAGCAGCACTTCGTCTACTCCAAGGTCATGTGCTGGTCGGGTTTCGATGCGCTGGTCGCTGGCGTCGAACGCTTCGGGCTCGAAGGCCCCGTGGATCACTGGCGCGCCGTGCGCGAGGAGATCCAAGCCGACGTAATAGAGAAGGGCTACAACACAGAGCGAAAAGCATTTACCCAGGCGTACGGCTCCGACGTGCTCGACGCCTGCGCGCTGCTCATCCCTCGCGTCGGGTTCCTACCCTACGACGACGAGCGTGTGATCAGCACCGTCGAGACGATCCGAGACGAGCTGACCGAAGACGGCCTGGTCCTGCGCTACAAGACCGACGAATCCGACGACGGCCTCTCGGGACGCGAGGGCTCGTTTCTGATCTGCAGCTTCTGGCTGGTCAACGCCCTCCACGGCATAGGCAGGAAAACCGAGGCCGAACAACTCTTCGAACGTCTCCTCGCCCTGCGCAACGACGTGGGCCTGCTCAGCGAAGAATACGACACGCGCGCCCGGCGACAGGTCGGCAACTTCCCCCAGGCCTTCACCCACCTGGCCCTCGTCAACTGCGCGCTAGCGCTCTCCAAGGAAACGCCGTAAACGCGAATCGCGAGCGTGAATCGTGCCGCCACGACGCCACATCGTTTGCGAAAACGACGCTGTTGGACGTGGATTCCCGCTTTCGCGGGAATGATGGTGGGGACGGCGAGAATAACCGTTCGGGATGCCATCCGGCGACGTTACGAAATCACCACACCCCTGTAGGGGCGGTTCGCGAACCGCCCTGGCGCGTTACGTCAGCAACAGGCGCACGCCCACGAAGATCAACATGATCGCTAATATCGTCTTGAGGGGTTTGGCCGGGATGTAGGGCGCGAGCCGGCTACCGACCAGGACGCCGGGGATGCCGCCGAGGAGCAGGGTGCCAGCCAGGCCGAAGTCCACGTTGCCCTGCGTCATGTGGGCAATGCCGACGACGAAGGAGAGGACCATGGCGTGGGTGATGTCCGTGCCCACGATGACGGCCGGAGCTATTGGGTAGAAGAGGAGTAACAGGACGGCCATCACGCTTCCCGAGCCGATGGAGGTCAGCCCGACCAGGTAGCCGCCGAAAGCCCCGAGCAAGACGGTGAGCACCCGGCGCTTCGCGCTCATCGGGCCCTTGCCATTCCACGCCCCGGGCTTCGGGTTCTTCCTCCTTTCCGGCATAAGGTACTCGCGGAAGATCAGGGAAGCCCCGACCACGACCAGGGTGATGGCTATGATCGTTATCATGATGGACTCGACCCTCGCCGGGTCGAAGGTGCCCTTGATCCACTCCAGAGTACCTACCCCCAGGAGCCCGGCGGGTATGCTGCCCATCCCGAGAAATACGACCAGCTCCAGGTTGACCGTGCGCTGCCTGAAGTGCTGGAAAGAGCCGGTGAGCTTGGTGAGGGTGGCGAAGGTGAGGTCGGTCCCGACGGCGGTGGGGGCAGGAACCCCCACGACCGCCACCAGGAAAGGCGTCATGAGAGATCCACCCCCGACGCCGGTCAGGCCGACCAGGAAACCGACCAGCAGGCCGAACAGCGCGGGGCCGGGATCTATCACGCCTCGGAGTTCCTACACCCGGTCGAGCGCCCCGACAGGCCTGAGGTAGCCGAGCTCTTCGAGGTAGCCGATGACCCTCGCCGCGCTCTCCCGCGGCTCTTCCTCGTCGGTCTTGATGTGCAACTCGGGGGTGCTGGGCGCCTCGTAAGGGTCGGAGACGCCGGTGAACTGCGGGATCTCCCCCGCAAACGCCTTCTTGTAGAGGCCCTTGACGTCGCGCTCGGCACAGACCTCGAGCGGCGCATCGACGAAGATCTCGACAAAGTCCTCGCCCACGTTGCGCCTTACCTGGTCGCGCACCTCCTTGAACGGCGAGATGGCGCTGACGATCACACCAACCCCGTTGCGCGTCAACAGATCGGCAACAAACCCGATCCTCAAGACGTTGGTGTCCCTGTCCTCCCTGGAAAAACCAAGGCCCTTGGAGAGGTTGGTCCTCACGATGTCCCCGTCCAGAACCTCTATCTTGCGGGTGCGGTTCCTGATCTCGTGCTCCACGATCTCCGCAATGGTCGTCTTGCCAGCCCCGGATAGCCCCGTGAACCACAGCGTGAAGCCGCGCCCGTTCCTCGTCCCATTCTCCATTGTTTGTTCTCCTTGCCTATCTGTTACGTACTGTTACTAGTTTAACTTATTTTAACAAACTTGCTACGTACGTTGACCTTTCATCAGCACCTCAATAACCTCGGGGCGGGAGAACTCGGGGGGCGGGTACTCGCCCTTGGAGAGCATCTCGCGCACCTTGGTGCCGCTGATAAAGACGTGGTGCTCGCTGTCGTGGGGGCAGGTCTTCGTCGTTCCCATGCCCTGGCACTCCAGGCAGAAGAAGGCGTGTTCGAAGAACAGGGGGGTGAGCCCGATCTCATCTTCGTCGAACTCGTCGAAGATGTGCTGGGCTTCGTAGTCGCCGTAGAAGGGGTTGCCTTGCGAGTCCTTACCTGGACCGGCGTGGTCGCGGCCGACGATAAAGTGCGTGCAGCCGTAGTTCTTGCGGCAGATGGCGTGGAAGATAGCCTCACGGGGTCCGCCGTAGCGCATGGCGGCGGGGAAGACCGCGAGCAGCGTGCGGTCCTTCGGGTAGTAGCGGTCCAGGATCGTCTCGTAAGATTTCATCCTCACGTCGGCGGGGATGTCAGCGGAACGGGTCTCGCCGACGAGCGGGTTCAGGAGCAGGCCGTCCACTATCTCCAGGGCGCTCTTCTGGATGTACTCGTGCGAGCGGTGCACGGGGTTGCGGGTTTGGAAGCCGACGACGCGCTTCCAGCCCTTCTCCGCGAACACCTTGCGCAGCTCGCGCGGTCCGTAGTGGTACTCGGGGAAAGGCTTCGGGTTCGGATCTTCCACCAGAAGCGTGAACTCGCCGCCGAGGAGCACGTCCTTTTGGCGGTAGACGGCGGCGACGCCGGGATGCTCGTCGTTGGTGGTGCCGAAGACCTGCAGGGCCTCGTGCTCCTTGTCGTAGGAGTAGAGGTCCTCCACGATCATGGTCGCAAGGATGCGACCCGTCCCGTCGGCCAGGGCCACCTCTTCCCCCACCCTGATGTCGTTTGCCTCTTCCTCGCTCACGGGGAGCGTTATCGGAAGGCTCCAGACCAGGCCGTTCTTCAGGCGCATCGTCTCCACGACGCTCTCGTAATCCTCGCTGACCATAAAGCCCGTCAGGGGCGAGAAGACGCCCGTGGAGATCATCTCCAGGTCGGAGAGCGCCCTGGGGCCGAGGATAACTTTCGTGAAGCCCTCGGCCCGCCGGAGCAGTTCGTCGCGCTCCTCCTCGGGGGCCATGCGGTCTACCAGTTCGCCGCCATGGGGCTCGATCGTCGTAAACTCGGTGCTAACGTTCATCTCTCTACCTCCACGAAAATAGGAGCTTCCCTACCGGGAAGCCTACGCAAAGAGCGGCCGGCGAGGCCTGCCGCGCAGTGATTCCAGG
>JBKPSF010000400.1:0-7688 GCA_046734875.1 Actinomycetota bacterium
AGCCATCAGAGACTACGCTCAAGCCGCAGAGGACCTCGGCTACGAGCACCTCCTGGCCTACGATCATGTGCTCGGTGCTGACCCCTCCAACCGAGAAGGCTGGCGAGGATATACCCACAAGACCATGTTCCATGAGCCACTGACCCTATTTTCCTTCATGGCCGCCATCACGCAGCGTCTTGAACTCGTCAGTGGTGTCATCGTCTTGCCCCAGCGGCAGAGCGCGCTCCTCGCCAAACAAGCGGCCGAAGTCGACGTCCTTAGCAAGGGACGGCTTCGCCTTGGGGTGGGCATAGGCTGGAACGCTGTGGAGTACGAGGCGCTCGGCGAAGACTTCAGCACACGCGGTGCTCGGATCGAGGAGCAGATTGAGGTGATGCGTTTGTTGTGGAGCCGAGAGGTCGTCAGCTTTGAGGGTAAGTACCACCGTATCGACGAAGCGGGCACAACTCCTACTGGCTGTGGGGACCCGGGAGTTGCGACGGAAATACCGTGATAACGGTCGGGGTCGGACGCGGCGATCTGGAGCGGGGCTACGCGAGGGTGGAGCGGGCCGCAACCATCCGCTGCCGATACTGCATGGAGTTCGAAGACAACCTGCCGGTCTATGTCGCCACCGAACCGAAGGCCCCGATCCGCGAGTTCTGGCCCGAGGCCAGGCACTACGATTGACGCGCCGGGGCATCGTTTGTTCCGTTCAGGAGTGAGAGTAGGATCCGCGCAGGATCTTACTGCGAGAATCTGGGCGGCTGCACTCCTCGCCGGCCTGGCCCGAAAATCGTAGGGCCAGGCCCCCAAGTTTTACCTAAACGATCACACCCAATAAGCGGTTCTCGCCGCCCGAAGCCCCTCGGGGTGCGAATGAGCCGCGTTATCCGCAACGATTTTGAGCTGAGATGCTGATAATGCACCGTATTGGCCCTTGCGACCGCCGCTGAGAGCCCCGGGCCTGAGCGCGCTTCAGAGGTGCTCGGAGTCCTCAGAGGCGGTTATCACCAGCACGATTGTGCGGGCAAACTCCGCCATTATGGCACGAGTTGCCTCGATGCCGTCCATCTCGGGCATGATCACGTCCATGAAGACCAGGTCAGGCTTGAGGCGGCGGGAGAGCTCCAGGGCCTCTCGGCCGTCCGTGGCCTCGGCCACGACCTCTACCCCCTCGCTCCCCTCAAGCAGGCTGTGCAGCGCGGAGCGGAAGAGGGGGTGGTCGTCGGCTACGACGATCCTCTCCGTCCATCTGAGGAGAAGGGGGACAAGCCTACCCGGTGTAGGCCGTCCGCTTTTTGAGCCCCGCCGGAGCGGGTAAGGTGATGGTTGGAGAACGTGAGAGCTACTCCTTTAGGAAGGGATCTTTATGCCAGCAAGCGGCCCGAAGTTCGTCATCTTCCGCGACATGAAGGACGGCGGCGGCTACCGCTGGAGGCTCAGCTCCGCCGCGGGAGAGACGCTAGAGCGCTCCGAGAGAGGACACCCCAACAAGGGCGAGTCCGAGAGGGAGGTCTCTCGCTTCAAAGCCGATCGCTACCCCGATGCGCGGGTACTTGACGCGACAGGCCGGTGACCGTCAGGTGAATGACACGAACTCTTAACCGGGAGTTTTCGCCCTTTTAACCTACCAGGTTCGCGCGGAGTGTAGGCTATACCGTAGGCGAGCGCCCCTTCTCGTACAGTCCTCCGCGTGGGTGCGCTCGCGACTTCTCTCAGGCCTCGAAGGACCCTTTTGGCCCCCATCCTCCTCCGGGGCTTAGACCGCTGATGCGAGGCACTCTCGGTGCTCCGCGAACAGTTGTGGTCTAACCCGTTACGGGCGTCACTCATCTCGGTGCTGAGAGGAAGCCAAATCGAGGGCGATCTCAAGGGCCGCCTCCCTCAGTTCCTCTTCAGTCGCCTCGATGCCCGGTATAGGGGCGTTCGCTTGGTGCAGCGCGTCGAAGGCGAGCGCCGCCCGTAGTTGACCTTCGACGTCCGCCTCAGGATCGCGCACCAGATCGAAGAGGGCACGGATCCTGCTTCCCACCCGCTTGCCTATCGGCAGCTCGCGCAATACAGGCCCGTTCTCCCGCGAGAAGCGCAAAAGGAGGCTCCACCGACCGTGAACCAGCGAAGCGTAGCGGCGCAGGAACTCTCGCCTGCTCTCCACCGTGCGAGGCTGTTCGCGCCCCCACGCCACCAGCTCGTCCACCGAAGAGATCACGTCCTCGAAGATAGAGCCGAGTATGTCCTCCTTGGTTCTGAAGTGGTAGTAGAGGGCAGCCTTGGTGACCCCGAGCCTCTCGGCGATCTCCCGCAATGAGGTCTTCTCGTAGCCCCGCTCGACGAATAGCTCAAGCGCGACCCGCTGGATCCGCTCCCTCGTGTCGCCGCGTCGGCTGTCGGCCACTCCCGCTCCTTTCTAAACTTACTTGACGACCGGCTAGTTACATATTATCCTGCTCCTGTAACTTACTAGCCGACCGGCTAGCAGTCAACCGGTCCCGATTCGGTTGACCTGAGGATGTTCGGGAGAGGAGGCCACAGATGAAGGCGGCCGTGTTGCACGAGCTGGGTGAGGCGCCCCGCTTCGAGGATTTCCCGGAGCCAGCTGTAGAAGAAGGCCAGACGATGGCGCGGGTCAAGGCCGCCGCGCTGAACAACATAGACAGGATGCTGGCCGACGGTAGCCACTATTACCGCCACGAACGACTGCCGGCCGTCTGCGGCCTCTCCGGGGTGGCGGTTCTCGAGGACGGTACGCGGGTGATCGCCGGTACTCCTCCGCCTTACGGGATGATGGCCGAGCGCGCCGCGGTGTCCCCGGAGCACAGCTACCCGGTACCAGATGGGGTGGACGATGCCACGGCCGCGGCGCTGCCGAACCCCGCGCTGTCGGCGTGGGCGGCGCTGGAGTGGCGCGCGCGGCTGGAGGTGGGCGAGACGGTCCTGGTGCTCGGGGCGACAGGGGCGGCCGGGAAGCTCGCCGTGCAGGTGGCCAAGCACCTCGGCGCCGGGCGCGTGGTCGGGGCGGGACGTAACGAGCGGGTGTTGGGAACCTTGGACGACCTTGGCGCCGACGCAACGGTGTGCCTCGAGCAACCGGACGAGGAGCTTGCGGGGGCCTTCCGCGAGGCCGCCGGCGAGGGGTTCGACGTGGTCCTCGACTACCTGTGGGGCCGCCCCGCGGAGGTGTTGGTTGGCGCCCTCACGGACCACGAGCCCAGGGCCGAGGCGTCCAGGATCCGCATGGTGCAGATCGGGGAGATGGCGGGGCCCACCATTCGGCTGCCCGCGGCGGCCCTGCGCAGTTCTGGGCTGGAGATCATGGGCAGCGGCGGGGGCAGCGTTTCGATGGAGGACATCACAGCGCTGTTCCCCAAGCTCTTCGGCCTCGCGTCCCGGGGGGATCTCCGGGCGGACACGGAGCGAGTACCGCTCGCCGACGTGGAGGTCGCCTGGCGGCGGGACCAGCGGGGCCGCAGGATCGTCATCGTCCCCTAGCCCGAAGGCCCTCGCCGGAACACCTTTCACCGTCCCGCCTGCAAAGGTGCAGGGTCCGGATCCGCGCCTCGAGCTCCGACCCGGCGTCCGGTCGGCAACGCAAGGATACCGGCGCACTCTAGCGGTCCCATCCGCCGCGAAGCGCACGCGGCGGAAATTCTCGCGCAGTTAAGGCGTTGCGACTCGCAACAGCTTGCAACAAATCAGTGTAACGAATGATGCGATACACCATACTCCGAAGCGGTTCGAGGCCGACAAGGGCGGACTCTTTGGGCGCCGGCGGTCTCCAGGCTGTGCGCTTGCTACCCCGAACTTCCGAGAATGATTCTTTTATGCGCACTCCGCGGAATAAAGGGTCTGGCGGGGCTGTCGGTGTGGATCGTAGCGTTCTGGTTAACTGGCAAGCAGGGTCTCCACGACTTCACCGATGTGCCTGCCCACGGAGAGATGTCCCTCGCCCGGGTACATGTGCAACCGGCTTCCTCTTATTCCCTCGGCGAGCAACTCCGCGTGCTTGGGAGGTACGAGTACGTCCTCTCCTCCGTGGTCGAGGCGTACCTCGACCACGATCTCGTCGAGACGGAACGGCCAGGGTCGCACCAGCCGCAAGTCGTCGTCGATCCAGCCCGTGGCGCCTTGACGCACGGACTCCGTGAGCGACTCGATGAGGATCGCCCAAAAATCCGGCCGCTCGAACATCAGGCGATCGACTTCGGGAAGCTCCTCCAGGAGCTCCGCGATGGCGCCTTCGGGATCATCACGAAGCGTCCGAGCCGCATCGCCAAGGGCGGCCGCAAGCTCCTGTGGTGATTCCATGGCCATCGTGAACTCGGCGACGTTGCCTTCGGACATCCCCTCGAGGGCGTCGGGAGGGTCGTCGACCGGCCCAACGCCGCTGACGATGGCAACTCCCCTCACTCGCTCGGGCTCCATCGCGCCGAGGGCGAGGACGTATGGCCCACCACCAGAGGTGCCGAGCGCCCAGAAGCGCTCCAGGCCGAGGTGATCGGCGACCCGCACGAGGTTCCCGGCGCAGTCGAGCAGGCTGGCCTCCGGCCAGGGGTCCGAGTATCCATAGCCGGGCCTATCGACGCCGATGAAACGTACGCGCCGCCTGAGAAGCCACTCTTGATCGTCGAGGCCCGGGTAGTAGCGATCTCTGCGCGATCCCGGCGTGCCGTGGCCGAAGAGCACGGGCCTCCCCGCGGGATCACCCCAAATGGAGTATCCGATGTCCCGCCCGTCCTCGAGTCGGAGCCGATGATCCTCTACAAGGGCGCGTCCCACTCCTGCACCTCCTCGCCGTCTCCCGCTCGGGGTGCCCTAAGCAGGGGTATACGCTCGCTGTTGTCACCCAGGGTACTCCTGGAGCGGGTAAATGCGCTACCTGTTGCGAAGTTCGCAGAATCTACCTCCTACGCACTTCGGTGAATGAACCGTGTGCGCCCCTAAGAACCTCCCCACTTCACGGATTCGGCTCCGTTCGTCGTGCCGCGCTCCCTTCTTAAAGTGGCTCGCCAACGGGCCCTTGAATCATCGTTGACGGCTGGCAGCGAGGTACCGAGCGTCAGCCGTCGAGGAGTGCAAGGTCGAGATGTCGCAGGCGCTCGGGGTCGGCAAGTATGTCGATCTCGACGATCTTCCTGTGCCTGACCGTGAAGCCCATGACCGAAAACACCTGACCCTCCGGGGACCATGAGACGACTCCCGCGGCTCCATTCACCAGCGCCGGTCGTGTGCGTGCGTACCGGACAAACCTCGAGAAAGTGAGCGCCTGCCCGGCCACGGCCGCCGCGCCGCGGACCTCCCTCGATAAGCCCGCACGCAAGACACCGCCATCGGACCGTAACACCATGTCCGGGTCGAGCACGGCGACGAGCGCGTCGAAGTCACCGTCGCGCGCGGCAGCGAGGAAGGCGTCGACGACTGCTCGCTGGCGCCTGAGATCGGCGTCTGGAGCCGGAGTCGCTCCCTGCACCCGGCGGCGTGCGCGGCTCGCGAGTTGTCGTGCCGCGACCTCAGAGCGTCCCACGATAGGGCCGATCTCCTCGAAGGGCACACCGAACATGTCGTGCAGCACGAACGCCAGCCGCTCGGCGGGAGAGAGCGTCTCGAGTACTACCAGGAGCGCCAGACCGACCGAGTCGGCCAGCACTGCTTCGCGCTCGGGATCTAAGCCGTCCGCGCGGCTCACGATCGGCTCGGGCACGTGCACGCCCAGGGGCCCTTCGCGTCTTGAGCGGCGCGAGCGTAATATGTCCAGGCACACTCGCGCAACGACCGTCGTCAGCCACCCCTTGAGGTTCTCGACGCCGCTGGTGTCGGAGCGGCTAAGGCGAAGCCAGGCTTCCTGGAGGGCGTCGTCCGCCTCGCTGATCGAGCCGAGCATCCGGTAGGCCACGGCTCTCAGGTGGGTGCGGTTCTCCTCGAACTGCTCAGCCAGAAAGTCGTGTTCTTCCATCGGTCACATTCTCCCATCGCCTTACGTCATTGTAGTAGTGACGAACTAAACCCGGTCTGTGTGACAAGGAGGTCAAGATCGAAAGCCCTATGTTCATCGTCCCCATTTCAGCAACTACACCTCAAGACTCCTGAAGGAGAGCAATCATGGTAGGAGGAGCCAAGACATCACCCATCCTGGTCACGGGCGGCACCGGTACGCTCGGACGACTCGTCGTCCGGCGCCTGCAGGACGCCGACCGGAACGTGCGGGTGCTCAGCCGGCGCAGTCACAAGTCCAGGGAAGGCATCGAGTTCGTTACTGGTGATCTGGCAACCGGCGAAGGGATCGAGGCCGCGCTGGACGGGATCGAGACCATCGTGCACTGCGCAGGCAACACCAAGGGCGACGAGGACAAGGCCCGGAACCTGGTGCGGGGGGCGTCGCCGGGGGGTGCGCCGCACCTGGTGTACATCTCGGTCGTTGGTGCTGAACGAGTTCCGGTCGTCAGTGCGCTCGACCGGGCAATGTTCGGCTACTTCGCGTCCAAGCGGGCTGCGGAGAAGGTGGTCGAAGAGTCCGGACTGCCGTTCACGACGCTGCGCGCCACGCAGTTTCACGACCTGATCCTGATGGTGGCGCAGCAGATGGCGAAGTTGCCGGTGGTACCGGTTCCGGCGGGCTTCCGTTTCCAACCTGTCGAGGCCGATGAGGTGGCGGCCCGGCTCGTTGAGTTCGCGCTCAGCGAGTCGTCCGGCCTCGTGCCCGATATGGGTGGGCCACGGGCGTACGGCGCAGCCGAGTTGCTGCGCAGCTACCTTCGGGCCACTAAGCGGCGGCGTCGGCCGATCGTGCCGGTCTGGCTGCCAGGCAAGGCCGCCCGCGCATTCCGGGTCGGTGCCAACCTGGCTCCCGAGCACGCCGTGGGACGCCGAACCTGGGAGGAGTTCCTCGCGGACCGGGCGAGCTAGCAGGAACGGTGCAGTCGTGGTCGGCAATACGTGTGGGGATAATGACATGGTGCTCTGTGGGAAGCCACTTCGCCTAGTCCCTTTTGTCGGTAATTGGGCGAAAGAAGGTGTTTAGAGATCGCGCCTCTTCCATCATTATTAGAGATAGCGGTTAACTCTCATAGTGGCGGCTGGACCGACAAACGGGAGCCCCTCACCCGGCCCACTGTCCTACCAGCCAACGACCGAAGGAGCCGCTCGGCCAGCGCGCGAGGCAGTGCGGCCGGCCGCGCGTCAGCCCCTAACCACTAAAGGAGGTTATCATGACTCACAATCTCAACCACCGCGGCGGTCGGTACACAATGAACGCCCCCGCCTCAAGGGTCACCATCACGCCAGTCTTCGTGGCCGACCTGCTCGCCGAGGACGAGCGGATGCCGCTCTACGTGCACGTCATCGACCATCCCGATGCGCGCGTGCTGGTCGACACCGGCATAACGGAGCTGCACCCGGCGGTGGCCGACCTCGATCCCCACCTCCGGCCACTAGGCAAGCAGGACTTCGATCTCTCAGGCATCGACATCGTCGTCAACACGCATCTGCACTTCGACCACTGCGGCGGCAACCACCTCTTCTCAGGCAGGCCGATCTACGTCCAGCGTCGGGAACTCGACGACGCGCTAAGCGAGGACGACTACACCATTCGCGAGTGGGTCGAGGCGCCCGGCGTGCGGTACGTGCCGGTCGACGGCGAGCTCGAGCTGCTTCCCGGGCTCCGACTCGTCCCGGCGCCGGGCCACACACGCGGCATGCAGGTGGTCGTC
>JBKPSF010000401.1:0-20529 GCA_046734875.1 Actinomycetota bacterium
GGAGGAGATCTCCGCCGCCGTCGAGGAGAACGACCTGGTCGTCGCCGCCGTCCTCTCGGGCAACAGGAACTTCGAGGGCCGCATCAACCCCGACGTCCGCGCGAACTACCTGGCCTCCCCGCCGCTCGTCGTCGCCTACGCGCTCGCCGGCACCGTGGACATTGACCTTTCCAGGGATCCCATAGGCGAAGATAGCTCCGGGGATCCCGTCTACCTCAAGGACATCTGGCCCTCGCAGGAGGAGGTTGCCAGGGAGATAGACAACGCCCTGGACCCGGAGATCTACAAGGAGCAGTACGCCGACGTGTACACGGGCAACGAGCAGTGGAACGACGTGGAGGTGCCATCGGGCGACCTCTACGAATGGGACCCCGACTCTACCTACATCCAGGAGCCATCCTTCTTCAAGGACATGGGCCCCGAGCCTGAGGACCTGGAGGACATCGAAGGGGCGCGCGTCCTGGTGAAGGTCGGCGACTCCGTTACGACCGACCACATCTCGCCGGCGGGCGCCATTCCTTCGAAGATGCCAGCCGGACAGTACCTGATCTCCAGGGGCGTCGATCCGCGCGAGTTCAACTCCTACGGCTCGCGGCGCGGCAATCACGAGGTCATGGTGCGCGGCACCTTCGGCAACATCCGCCTCCGCAACCAGCTCGTAGATAAAGAGGGCGGCTACACGGTCCAGCTCCCCGACGGGGAAGAGACCACGATCTACGAGGCGAGTCTCCAGTATGCGGAGGAGAACGTGCCGCTGTTGGTCCTGGCTGGCAAAGAGTACGGCTCTGGCTCCTCCCGCGACTGGGCGGCCAAGGGTTCGTTCCTGCTCGGCATCAGGGCCGTCATCGCCGAGAGCTTCGAGCGCATCCACCGCTCGAACCTGATCGGGATGGGCGTATTGCCCCTGCAGTACGCGGAAGGCGAGAGCGCCGAATCCCTCGGCCTTACGGGTCACGAGTCCTTTGACATCTCCGGCCTAGCCGACCTCGAACCCGGTAAGGAGCTAACTGTGAAGGCCACCTCCGACGATGGCGAGGAGAAGGAGTTCAGGGCGAATGCCCGTGTAGACTCACCGGTCGAGGTCGAGTACCTGAGGAACGGCGGGATCCTGCAGACGGTCCTACGCCAACTGCTCGGCGAGGAATAGAGGGCGACTTGCGACGTTCGGAGCTGGAGTCGGCGATCAGGCTGCGCGAGGTCGGGGACTACGGGGAGGCGGAGTCCCTGCTCTCGCGCGTTCTCTCGGAGACGCCCGACGACGCCGAGGCCAACCACCAGATGGCGTGGCTCTACGACGTCCAGGGCCGCGAGCGGGAGGCGGTACCTTTCTACGTAAAGGCCGTCGCCGGCGACTTGCCAGAAGAGGAGAGGCGCGGCGCGCTCCTGGGCCTGGGCAGCACGTACCGGGCCCTGGGCGAGTACCCCGAAGCCGTAGAGGTGTTGGGACAGGGTGTCTCCGAGTTCCCCTCGGACAGGGCCATGCAGACCTTCCTGGCGCTGGCCCTGTACAACGTCGGGGAGCACAGGCAGGCGGTGGACCTGCTGCTCAAGCACCTCGTGGAGACCACCTCAGACCCCGGGATAAGATCCTACGAAAAGGCGTTGCGCTTCTACACGGGTAGGCTTGACGAGGTGTGGGGCTGATGCCCGAGAAGGTGCTGGTTACGCGCGAGATCCCCGACGCGGGCCTCCAGGTCCTCGAACCCTTCGACGTCACCGTTCTGCACGAACGCCCGCCGGAGCGTGAAGAACTGCTGGAAGCCGTCCACGGTGCCTCAGGCGTCCTCTCGACCGCCACGGAGAACATGGACGGCGAGGTCATGGACGCCGCGGGGGAGGGCTTGAAGATCATCGCCAACATGGCCGTCGGTTACGACAACGTGGACGTGAAGGCCGCGGGCGAGAGGGGGGTCGTCGTTACCAACACGCCGGGGGTTCTGGACGAGACCACGGCCGACGTCGCTTTCATGCTGCTGCTCGCCGCGGCGCGCCGCCTCGGAGAAGGAGAGCGCCTGCTGCGCGCCGGAAGGTGGGAGTGGTGGGGTCCCAAGCAGCTCATCGGCCGCGACGTATGGGGCAAGAGGCTCGGCATCGTCGGGTTTGGCCGCATCGGGCAGGCCGTCGCCCGCCGCGCCAGGGGCTTCGGGATGGAGGTCCTCTACCACAATCGTTCCCGTAAAGAGGAGGCGGAGCGAGAGCTGGAGGCGCGGTACCTGGATCTCGATGAGCTGCTGCAGACGGCAGACTTCGTCTCCGTCCACACCCCGTTAACCCCAGAGACAACGCACCTTATCGGCACCGAAGAGCTCGACAACATGAAGCCCGAGGCCGTCCTCGTCAACACCTCGCGTGGACCCGTGGTGCACGAAGCGGCCCTCGCCGCCGCCCTAGCCGAACGGCGCATCTTCGCCGCTGGGCTCGACGTGTACGAGGACGAGCCAGAGGTCCATCCGAAGCTGCTGGAACTGGAGAACGTCGTCCTCGCCCCGCACATCGGCAGCGCCTCCGTCGAGACGCGGGACAAGATGGCGGCCCTCGCGGCAGAGAACCTGGCCGCCGTGCTGCGCGGCGAAACGCCGAAAACCCCGGTCAACGAGTAGGAGGACGGCGGCTGGTTCGCCGACGGTTCCTGGGAAGGCCTGAGGCGTGGGAAGCAGGGCGGGCGTTAGCCCCGTTTACACGTTAGAACCGGCATTTTCAACGGTGTTTTCGGAGAGATCGTACCGCTAGAATCAATCATATGAGCAGGCTTTCTACCTCCGGCTTCCGGCGACACTTTGCCCCGACCCCGCGAGTAGTGTGAGTACGGACCTGACCCCCGAGGGCGTCGCGGCTCTTGCGCCGGATGCGAAGGTCGCCGCCGCCGGCAGGAAACTGGGCGCGCCGAAATCCTGGGAAAACCCAGGCCGTTCCGACCTGGCCCTCTGGGGCAAGTGCAGTGGAAGCGCCGTCTACCAGGTGCGGGTGGACCTCTCGGATCTCGCGGTAAAGTGCTCCTGCCCGAGCCGCAAGCATCCCTGCAAACACGGCATCGGACTCCTCTTCCTCTCCCTCGAATCTCCCCTTCCCGAAGCGTCCCCCCCAGATTGGGTCGCGGACTGGCTCGCCCGCCGCGCCGCGAGGGCGAACACTCCGAAGCGAGGCGCTAGAGAAGGAGGCGTGGCAGCACGGCCGGACTCGAAAACCGGGGAGAAGCGCCAGAAAAAGCGGCTATCGCGCGTGGCCTCGGGGCTGGATGCACTGGACCTGTGGATGGAAGACCTGGTGCGGGTTGGCCTCGCGGCGGCGGGGACGAAGCCGCCGTCCATCTGGGACGGTCAGGCGAAGCGCCTTGTGGACGCCCAGGCGCCGGGCGTCGCCTCGCGCCTGCGGCGGCTCTCGGCGCTCCCCAACTCCTCCCCCGACTGGCCCGAGAGGCTCCTCGACGGGCTCGGACGGCTCGCGCTCCTCTCCGAAGCTTTTCGCCGCCTCGATGCCCTCGACGAACCCCTCGCCGAGAGCGTCAGGACCGAGGTAGGTATTGCGCTCACGCAGGAGGAAGTCCTGGAGCGGGGCGAGACGGTCGAGGACGTGTGGACCGTCCTAGGCCAGAGCACCGGGGTAGAAGGACGCCTTATAGCCCGCCGTACCTGGCTGCTGGGAGAAGATACGCGCCGTTACGCCATGATCCTGCAGTTCGCGGCGGCGGGGGCCTCGTTCTCCGAAGGCTTCGTCTCCGGCACCAGGCAGAGCGTCGAGCTTGCGTTCTATCCTGGAGCCTTCCCGCAGCGCGCTGTCGTGAAGGCGAGATCCGGCCAGATAAGCCGTGTGCAACGGCTACTGGGGTACGAGACCCTTGGCGCGTTCCTGGATCACACCTCCGAATCGACGGCCTGCCAGCCCTGGCTGGAGCGCCTGCCGGCGGCCCTTGACGAGGTCGTGCCCCTCGTGGCCGACGGACGTTGGATGGTGCGCGACCGCGAAGGCGAGGCCCTTCCGCTCACGGGAGGCGAGCACTGGATCCTCCTGGCCCTCTCCGGCGGCCGGCCCGTGGACCTCGCCGCAGAGTGGGATGGAGAAGGGCTACTTCCCCTCGGCGTCGTCGCCGGTGGGTCGTACCACATTCTCGAGGGAGGCGGGTAATGGACGAGCTCACCCGCGCCGCCGTGGCGGGAACCTCGCGGGAGACGCAGCCTGAGGGCGGTCTACCGACGGACTACCTCTTTGCGGGCGTGGCGGGTACGAGCCCGGAACGCAACCTCCTCCTGCGGGCCGGGGCGCGTGCCGTCTACAGGGCAGCGGGACGCAGGCCGGAGACAGGGGCAGAGTCACCCGTGCCAGCGCCGGAGGAGACGCTGCCGCCCTGCTCTGCGAACGCGGCGGAAGTCATACGTTCGCTCCTCACCGGACGACGGGACCCCATCCTACGCGAAGCCCTGGATCGTCTCCGGCTCGCCGGTCTGCGCCTGCCGCCCGCGCTGCTCCCCGACGTATTGAACGTGGAGCAAAAGGAGTTGCGCTCCACGGTCGCCGCCGTGTTGGGGAAGCGGGGACGCTGGCTCGCGACCCTGAATCCCGAGTGGGGTGGTACGGAGGCCGGAGAACACGGCGCGGAGAGCGACGAGACGGTCTGGGAGGAGGGCGCCCTCCCGGAGCGTCTGGACGCGCTCCGGCGTGTCCGCGGCCGGGATGCGAATCGTGGCCGCCTCCTGGTGGAAGATGCCTGGAAGTCCGAGAAGGCCGAGGCGCGGGCCGCTTTCGTCGAGGCTCTGGGCGATGGTATGTCCCTCCACGACGAGCCGTTTCTGGAACGAGCCCTCGACGACCGGAGCGTGAGGGTGCGCGAAGCCGCCGCCGCGTTGCTTGCCAGGCTCCCCGGCAGCGCGCACGCGGAACGAATGCTGACGCGGGCGGACGCGGTCCTGGTCCGATATGAGCCGGCGGCCGGAGGGCTGCGGGGTAAGGCCGCGGGCTTGCTGGGCCGGGGCCAGGGAAGGCTCGTGGCAGAGCCGCCGGGGGACTTCGACGCCTCATGGAAGCGGGACCTTCCGGGAGACGGTCCAACGTTATGGCGCGTGGGGGAGAAGGCGCGGTCCATCGTGCGCGCAGTGGAAACGATACCGCCGGAGCATTGGGAGGAGCGTTTCGGTTTGGAGCCCGCCGCTATCATCGCCGCTATCGAGGATAGTGATTGGGAGGTCGCCGTCCTCATCGGCTGGTCTAGGGCGGCCGCCTCGCGTGGGAATCGGTCCTGGGCGCTCCCACTTTGGGAGCGATGCTACCGCCTGGGAGGCGAAGACGCCGGGCAACAGGCGGCGTGGGATGTGACCCTCTCGACATTGATCGGCTGCGTGGATCAAAACGCCTTCGCCGAGGTAGTCTCGCGGCTGCTCGACGGCGGCGATTTGCCTGAGCTGCTGGCTCATACCTTCCTTGCCCTGCCCGGTCCCTGGAACGAAGCGTTGAGCAGCGTCTACTCTGAAGCGCTGCGTAAACACGCGCGAAACGTCTTCTCGGGTAGTCGTGTGACCACCACCGCCCACTGGCCCAACACGTTGCGGGTAGCCTCCGAAAGGCTGTCGCTATCGTGCCTGGATGGAGCAACGGTTGACTCGCCAGACACACCGGCGGACCGACCAGAAGATTACGTCAAACGCCACTGGCTCCGGGAACTGGAGAAGTTCGAAGAGACGCTGGAGTTGCGACGCAAGATCGTAAAGGAGATACCGCTGTGAGCGATGAACTGAACGCCGTGCTGCGCCAACACGCAGAGCAGGAGAACGCCGAAGAGCTGGAAGAGCTTACCAGGGCCGACGACCGCCAGAGGCCGCCGAACTGGGAGCTCTCGCCGTGGGCCGTCAAGACGTACCTCATGGGCGGAACCCTGTCCAACGGGTTTACCGTATCGCCCAAGTACGTCGGAAACGGGCGCTTGATGGAGATGGCCATTGCCACGCTCGCGACGGATAGAGCTTTGCTCCTGTACGGTATTCCGGGGACGGCCAAGTCGTGGGTGAGCGAGCACCTCTCGGCCGCTGTCTCGGGGGATTCGACGCTCCTGATCCAGGGTACCGCCGGGACGGACGAGGCGGCCATCCGCTACGGCTGGAACTACGCGCGTCTACTCACGGAAGGACCCTCTGAGGCCGCGCTGGTCGAGAGCCCCATGATGGGCGCCATGCGCACCGGCAAGCTCTGCCGCATCGAGGAGCTGACCCGCATCGCGCCCGAGGTCCAGGACACCCTCATCACAGTACTCTCCGAGAAGACGCTGCCTGTTCCGGAGCTGAACACCGAGGTCCAGGCCAGGAAAGGTTTCAACGTCATAGCCACGGCCAACAACCGCGACAAGGGCGTGAACGAGCTCTCGAGCGCGCTCACGCGGCGTTTCAACACCGTCGTTTTGCCCGTGCCCGAGACGCTGGATGAGGAGGTGCAGATCGTGGAGCGGCGCGTGGCGACGTTGGGCCGCGCCCTGGAACTTCCCGTGGAGAGGCCGGCGATGGAGGAGATCCGCCGGGTCGTTACCGTCTTCCGTGAGCTGCGCGACGGCGTCACCGAAGACGGCAGGACCAAGCTGAAGTCGCCAACGGCCACACTCTCTACCGCCGAGGCCATAAGCGTCCTCACCGGCGGCCTGGCCAGCGCCGCCTTCTACGGCGACGGCGCCATGAAGGCGGCTGACGTGGCAGCCAGCCTCACGGGCGCTATCGTCAAGGACCCCGTGCAGGACCGCGTGGCCTGGCTGGAGTACCTGCAGACGGTGGTCCGCGAGCGCAAGGGCTGGAAGGACCTCTACCGCGAGTGCCGCGAGGTCGTCTGAGCCGTGACCGTCCGCGTCTTCGGCATCCGCCACCACGGGCCGGGCGGCGCGAGGAGCCTCCTCGCCGCCCTCGAAGAGATGCGCCCCGACGCCGTCCTCGTCGAGGGCCCGCCTGACGCCGCCGAGGTGCTGCCGCTGCTGGCCAGGTCCCAGACGAGACCGCCCGTCGCCCTGCTCGTCTACCCGCCCGACGCGCCGCAGGACGCCGTCTTCTACCCCTTCGCCGGGTTCTCGCCGGAATGGCAGGCGCTCCGCTACGCATTGCAAAGCAGCGTAACGGCGCGGTTTGTGGATCTCCCGCGGTCCCTGGACTTCGACCAGGACGAGAGGTCCGAGATCAGGGAAGATCCGATCGGGCTGCTCGCAAGGGCCGCAGGTTATGAGGACCGCGAGCTGTGGTGGGAGCGCCAGGTCGAGCAACGCCGCGACGCCACCGACCTCTTCGACGCCATCATCGAAGCGATGTCGGCCCTGCGGGAAGACTACGAGCCCCCGCCGCGCGAAGCCCGCCGCGAGGCGTACATGCGGCGTGAGATCCGCAAGGCCAGCCGCGAAGGCCACGAGAACATCGCCGTCGTCTGCGGGGCCTGGCACGCCCCCGCGCTAGACATCGAAGCGCACGGCGCGAAGCCCGATGACGCGCTACTCAAAGGTTTGAAACGGCGAAAGACCTCCGCCACCTGGATCCCCTGGACCAACGGCCGCCTCTCGTACCGCTCCGGCTACGGCGCAGGCATAGCCTCCCCCGGCTACTACGAGCACCTCTGGAGCTCTCCAGGTGGCGACGTAGCCACGCGCTGGCTCTCCCACGTCGCCCGCCTGTTGCGCTCCGAAGACCTCGACGCCTCCCCGGCCAACGTCGTGGAGGCCGCCCGGCTCGCGGATACCCTGGCCGCCCTCAGGGACCTGCCTGCCCCCGGCATCGACGAGCTGCGCGAGGCCGCCCTGGCGACGTTGTGCGCTGGAGAGACGGAGAAGCTGTCCCTCATCCGTGAGAAGTTGGAGATAGGCGAGAGGCTTGGCGAAGTCCCCGCCGAAACCCCCACCGTCCCCCTACAGCGCGACCTGGAGCGCCTGCAAAAGAGCGTGCGCCTGAAGCCGTCTGCGGAAGAGCGCAACCTCGACCTCGACCTGCGCGAGGAGAACGGACGCGCCCGTAGTGAGTTGCTCCACCGGTTGCGGTTGCTGGGCATAGATTGGGGCGAGCAGCGGGCCGTCACAGGGAAGAGTGGGACTTTCCACGAGGTGTGGACTTTGCGGTGGCGGCCCGAGCTTTCGGTGGCCCTGATCGAAGCCAACGTCTGGGGCAACACTGTGGAGTCGGCCTCCGCCTCGCGCGTCAGCGACCTCGCCGCGACCGCCGACCTGCCCCGCCTCACGGCCCTCCTCGACGCCGCCATCCTCGCCCGGCTTTCGCAGGATGCCGTACAAAACCTGCTCGACCGGGTGCGCGACGGCGCGGTCTCCGCCGACGCCGGACACCTCATGGACGCCCTCCCCCCGCTCGCCCGCGTCGCCCGCTACGGCGACGTGCGCGGCACAGGAGCGGCCAGCGTACTTCCCGTCATAGAAACCCTCTTCGAGCGCGCGCTCGTCACCCTCCCCGGTGCCTGCGCCTCCCTCAACGATGACGCGGCCACGGAGATGGCCAGGAGCATCGGCGGCGTCGAGGAGTGCGTAGGCCTGCTGGACAGGCCCGGGATGCGCGAGAGGTGGAGTGTCGTGCTGCGTGACCTTTCGGAAAGAGAAAGCGTCAACGCCCTCGTGCGCGGCTGGTGCTGCAGGCTGCTCCTGGACGCTGGATCTCTGGACGAGGACGAACTGCACCGTCTCGCCGGGCTCGCGCTCTCGCCCGCCGTCTCCGCGCCCGAGGCCGCAGCCTGGACCGAGGGCGTCTTACGGGGGAGCGGGCTGGTCCTGTTGCAGAGGACCGGGCTCTGGAGGGCCCTCGACGGCTGGTTGACGGGCCTCGACCCCGAGACCTTCACCAGCCTCCTCCCCCTCGTCCGCCGTGCCTTTTCGGATTTCGAGCCCGCAGAGAGACGCGCGATGGGAGAGAGGATCAGGAACCTCGGTGCGGGAGACGCTAGCGCGAAGCCCGCCGCAAACGGGCTCGCGAACCTGGATCACCGGCGGGCTTCCCGGACGCTGCCCGTGCTGGCACAGATACTGGGGGTGAAGCACGATGGATGAGAAGGAGCGCCTTCGCCGCTGGCGGCTGGTCCTCGGTGGCGACGCGGAGGAGACCATCGGGACGGGACTTTCGGGTGAGGACCGGGGCATGGACGGCGTGCTCGTAGCCATCTACGACGGCGAAAAGGACAGCAAAGACGTCGGACATGGGAAGTCTATGCCCAACGTTGCCCGCTGGCTCGGCGACATCCGAAGGTATTTTCCTTCATCAGTCGTGCGCGTCATGCAGAAGGACGCCCTAGACCGGCTCGGCCTTCAGCGCATGCTCCTCGAACCGGAGATGCTCGAGGCCGTCGAGCCGGACGTGGACCTGGTCGCCACGCTCATCTCTCTGGGGCGCGTGATCCCGGAGAAGACCAAGGACTCCGCCCGCCGGGTCGTGAGGAAGGTAGTCGAGGAACTGGAGCGCCGTCTGGCCCTGGAGACGGAGCAGGCCGTGCGCGGCGCCCTGAATCGCGCCGCCCGCACGAGCCGCCCGCGCCCGGCGGACATAGATTGGGACCGCACCATCCGCGCCAACCTGAAGAACTACCTTCCCGAACGCGGGACGGTCATCCCGGAGAAGCTTCTCGGCCACGCGCGCAAGAGGAGAACGACCAAGCTGCGCGACATCGTCCTTTGCGTGGACCAGAGCGGTTCGATGGCGACGAGCGTGGTGTACTCGGGGATCTTCGGTGCCGTCCTCGCCTCCATCAGGGCCGTCAACACCAGGATGGTCGTCTACGACACCGCCGTCGCCGACCTCACAGAGGACCTCGAGGACCCCGTGGACCTCCTGTTCGGTGCGCAGCTCGGCGGCGGCAACGATACGCCTAGAGCATTGTCGTACTGCCAGAGCGTCATCACCCGCCCCGCCGAGACCGTCCTTGTGCTCGTCACCGATTGCTACGAGGGCGCCCTCTCCGAGTCCATGCTGGAGAGGACGGCCAGCATAGTAGACAGCGGCGTCACCATGGTCTGCCTCCTCTCCCTGAGCGACGACGGGGCCCCGAGCTACGACCGCAACCAGGCCGCCGCCATGGCCTCATTAGGCGTCCCGACCTTCGCCTGCACCCCCGACCTCTTCCCCGGCATGATGGCCGCCGCGATACAGAAGCAGGACCTCGACCTCTGGGTCGCCCGCAACGACATCGTAACCGCCCGGGGCGTTTAGGGCGGTTCGCGAACCGCCCCTACAAACCGCGCTAATCCGGAACTTCGACGTTCTCCAACCCTTCCTCGGCCGGAGGGAACTGCGGGTCTATGGCCGCGAGGGTGTCGGCGATGGTGCGGGCGATGACGAGGTTTCGGTACCATTTTTTGTTGGCCGGCACCACGTACCAGGGGGCGTGGTCGGTGGAGCAGTTGGTCAGGGCGTCGTCGAAGGCGGCCTGGTAGTCGTCCCAGAAGGCACGTTCCTTGATGTCGGCCGAGGAGAATTTCCAGCGCTTGTCCGGGTTGTCCAGGCGTGACAGTAGGCGCCTTTTCTGTTCGTCTTTGGAGATGTGCAGGAAGAACTTGAGGACGGATATGCCGTCGTTCGACAGGTTGCGCTCGAAGTCGTTGATCTGGCTGTAGCGCCCTCGCCAGACTTCTTCTGGCACGAGGCTTTTTACCCGCACTACGAGCACGTCCTCGTAGTGGGAGCGGTTGAAGATGCCGATCCTACCCCTCGCCGGCGCGCTCTTGTGGTACCTCCAAAGAAAGTCGTGGTTGGATTCCTCGGCGCTCGGCTTCTTGAAGGAGGAGACCCTGCACCCTTGCGGGTTGACCCCGCTGAAGACGTGCTTGATGGTGCCGTCCTTGCCCCCCGTGTCCATGGCCTGCAACACGATGAGCAACCCCCGCTCGTTCTCCGCGTAGAGCCGCGCCTGGAGCCCCTGTATGCGCCTGCGCTGCTTCTCGAGCTCCTTGGCCACGTCCTTTTTCCTGCGGTAGTGCTCGGTCTGGTCGGGGTCTATTTCCGCCAGGGAGACCCTCTCGCCAGGTTCGATCCTGTAACGCGGGTAGCCCAAGTCCTCGGCTATCTCCGCCGTCCTGATGGCTCCCCCTCGTTCGCTGCCGTTCTCGCTCAAGGCGCTCCTTCCTGTTCGTTTGCGGATGACTCGTCCCTTACGAACATGGAACGGGCCAGGGGTTCCCCGAGGGCGTAGACCTCGGCCTCCTCGTCCTCGACCACTACGACGCCGTCGAGGGTCCTTACCTCCCTGACCGTAAGCAGCCTTCCCGGGACGAGGTTGCGGTCTCCGAAGTAGTCGAGCATCGCTGCATCCTCGTCCCTGACCTTGGAGATGCGCAACCTCTTGCCCGCGACGGCCTGGTTCAAGGGGAAGGAGTCGTCGGCCTCCAGGATGCCTTCGGCCGAGGGGATGGGGTCCCCGTGCGGGTCGTGGTCGGGGTGCCCCAGCAAATCGGCGAGGCGGTCCGTGAACGCGTCGGACACGGCGTGCTCGAGCCGCTCCGCCTCCGCATGAACCTCCTGCCAGTTGTACCCGAGATGCTCCAGCAGAAAGGTCTCGATAAGCCTGTGCCGCCGCACCAGCCGTAATGCCTCACTCCTACCCCGCTCGGTGAGCGTGGCCCCCCTGTAACGCTCGTGCTCGACCAAATCCATCTCCTGCAGCCGCGCGAACATATTCGAAACCGAAGCCGCCGAGACGGAGAGCCGCTCCGCCACCCCCTTGGTCGAAGCAGCGTCCCCCGAATCCACCGCAAGCTCCCAAATGGCCTTCAAATAATCCCCCACCGACGACGAGGGGGAACGGAATTCCACAGGGTCGTTCATCTCAGAGTCAATATTAGACTATGTAAATCTTTTGGCAAGAGCGGACTGCCTTGACTATTCACCGGTATTCAAGATAAGATTAGCCTAGGATTAATTTTAGACGATAGAGGTTAGAGATGAGTAGACGAACAGAAGAGGTGATCAAGGGCGTCGAGGGCGTACTGCCGGGGGAGAGTGCGACGGCGCGGGCTGCGCACGAGTCCCTTAAGGGACACCGGAGGGGGATTCGGAGGATATTGCCGTTTCTCGGGCCTGCGTTTATCGCGGCGGTTGCGTATGTAGATCCCGGGAACTTTGCTACCAACATAGCTGGTGGGGCGCAGTTCGGGTATCTGTTGTTGTGGGTAATTCTGGTCTCCAATTTGATGGCCATGCTCATCCAATCCATGTCGGCCAAGCTGGGGATCGCGACGGGCAGGAACCTGCCAGAGGTTTGCCGGGCGCGTTTTCCCAGGCCCGTGACTTTCTTGCTGTGGGTGCAGGCCGAGGTCATCGCGATGGCCACTGACCTGGCAGAGTTTATTGGAGCTGCCCTGGCGCTCAATTTGCTTTTCGGGATACCTCTGTTTCCGGCCGGCTTGCTCACGGCTGTCGGGGCATTCGGCATACTGGAGTTGCAACGGCGGGGCTTCAGGCCCTTGGAGGCGGTGATCACGGCCATGGTCGGGGTCATTGTGGTGGCGTTCGCCTTCCAGATGTTCTACGCCGAACCCCAGGCCGACAGGGTGCTCGCCGGGCTCTTCACGCCCGGGTTTGCAGGGACGGAGAGCGTGCTGTTGGCGGCCGGCATACTCGGCGCGACCGTCATGCCGCACGTTATTTATCTACACTCGGCGCTCACGCAGCGTAGGATCGTGGGCAGGACCGAGGAGGAGAAGCGGAAGATCTTCCGCTTCGAGCTGGTCGATGTGGTCATCGCCATGGCCATCGCCGGAACCATCAACGCGAGCATGCTCATCATGGCCGCGGCCCTCTTCCACTCGGCCGGACTCACGGGCGTCGGCGACATCGATAAAGCTTTCGAGCAACTGCGCATCCTCGAAGGCACCACCCCGGCCATCCTGTTCGGGGTTGCGTTGCTCGC
This sequence comes from Actinomycetota bacterium, assembly GCA_046734875.1. Lineage (GTDB taxonomy): Bacteria > Actinomycetota > Rubrobacteria > Rubrobacterales > Rubrobacteraceae > Rubrobacter_D. The sequence goes on from JBKPSF010000401.1 coordinate 12,844, forward strand.
CTCGGGTCTGTCCAGCTCTTCAGTCGGAACTTTGAGCGGGCAGGTCGTTATGCAGGGGTTCATCAACCGGCAGATACCGTTGTTCTTGCGCCGCCTCATAACCATGGCACCGGCACTGATCATCCTCGCCGTCGGTCTCAACCCCAGCCGTTCGCTGGTCATGAGCCAGGTGGTTCTCTCGTTCGGCATCCCGTTCGCGCTCATCCCGCTGCTCATCTTCTGCCGCAACAGAAACCTGATGGGAACGCTCGTAAACCACCGGTTCACCACCGCCGTCGCCTCGGTCGTCGTCGCGCTAATCGTGTCTCTGAACGTATTTCTTCTCTATCAGACCTTCTTCGGTGCGTGAGCCCGGGCGGATTGTGGTACTTAAGGCCAAACGTGACAGCCCGGACATCGCGGTCCTCGCCCTGATGGTCGGGTTCGCCGTCATGATGACCCTCGACGTGGCCCTCGGAAAGTTTCGGGCGCTCGTCAGCGGTCTCGCGCCTCGACACGGGTCTGGCCGACGCTGATCAGCAGCGTCAGCAAGGCCAGCACGACCACGAACGAGAGGAAGAGGCCAGGGCCCGCGGTCACGTAGAAACCACCGCTGTCGTCGAAAGTGACGGCGTAGACCGGACCCAAAGAGACGTCGGTCTCCAGGGCCAGGGCGTAGACGGTTATCCCGACCGATCCCGTCACCAGCAGCACGATCGAGAACACCGTGGCGATCGCGAAGGATCTCGCCACCAACCTAATGTTCACGGTACACCTCCCTGTGTCTTTGCGCGTAGGAAAATAGTTTCTTCCCGTCCGAGGATGGGGGGAGCAGGCTTAGCGCGTGAACCGTCAAGAGCAGGCCGCTGGCCGCAACGAGGAAGGAAGGATGGATCGCGTTGAGCGTGCTCAGGACGACCCCGCAAATAACGGGGCAAAGCGGTCCACTGACGGCCACCTCGTGATCCAGCCCCTTCCGGTCTATCCGCGGCCTCTTGATGCCCACCTTGATAGAGGTGAAGCTGAGGTAGCCCAACCACCTATTGGACGCGCGCCTGCGCAACACGTAGAGGTGCGCGCTCTCGTGCAGGCTCACGCCCAGGAGCAGGACAGAGCACAGGATCAGCGGCGCGAGGAGCGTCTGCCTCGCGCCGCCACCGAGTAACAAAAGTGGGACGCCACCGATAAGGAGCAGGTAGGCGATCAGCCACCAGTACCTTGCGGACACGTGAAGGGCCACCTGCACGAGGATCGCCAGGAAGCCCTCGCCGCGCACGTCGACCCGCTTTCTCGCAAAGGCGCCGCCGCTCAACACGGGTGCGTGGAGCGTGCTCAGGGTGGCAACCAGGTACGCCAGCCGGTAGCCGTAAGGGGGCCGAGCGCGGACGAGACCGCCGCGGTAAAGCACTTCGATCAGCCCTGTCGTATCTTCGAGGGCTCTTCGCTCCTCGACCCCGAATCGCTCGACCAACCCCGAGGCTATCTCCCTTACGGACCTCGTGCCGTCGATCCCGCACACGATGTGCTGTGCCGTTTCGTTCAGGTCGATGCTCCGTCCCATGGCTCTGTCGATAATGCGGTCCCCGTCGTGGTGCACGCTCGGCAACAGTCGCGGCTTGCTACGTTCCACTATCACGCATGTCCCTCCACGAGTCGGCGGCGTAGATGCTCAGGGCCAGGATGCCGATCGCGGCGCTCAGCGCGATGCTCATGCGCTCCTGCGGGATGATGGTGGTGGACTTCTGTAGTACGTACGACAGCGGGACCCCGGCGAACACCCCGAACAGCGCGGAGAACGCTGAAGAGAACGGATACTCCTCGGAGTAAGGGAGGATCGTGCCGAGCAGGGTCAAGGCCAGGGTTAGAATCACCCCGTAGGGCAGGGTGGCGGCGTATACCGGTAACGACGTTCCGCCACCCGCGAACGAGAGCACGAAAAACAACAGCGCCGCAAGCCCCCCGGAGTACACCAGGTTGGCCAACACCTTGGCCGCGAGCCACGTGAACCTCCGCCGGGGAGAGACCAATGTGAGCCAGTGATGCGTCAGCGTGCGTCCGTACGAGTTGTGGGAGAACAGCGCGCTCAATACCCAGACGATGAGGGGGAGGCCCACCACGTGCGCGCCGATCTCGGACCCGCCGAGGATGGCCGCAGCGAGCGCGAACACCGACAGCAGGAGGAAGAACCCGGCGAATAGCTGGTTCTCCGTGTGGCGAACCGCCTGCTTTAGTTCTTGAGAGAAGAATGCCGCCAGGCCGAACCGGCCGAAAGGCAGCCGCCTCAGCCACGCGCGTTTGTGCGGCCTCTCGGTCGAGAGCGTGAGGCGGGAGACCAGGCACAAAAGCAGCCACAGAAGCGAGGCCGCGATGGCGGGAATCGCCAGAACCGTAAAGTAGAAGACCAGGCCTCCTCCTTCCGACTTCGAGGCCAACTCCTCTATAAAAAGGGCGTAGGCGTTCAAGTAGTGCAAAGGAAATGTCCCTTCGAGCGGGTCGGTCGCCCGCACGCTCATCACCGTGGTCGCGAGCGCGGTCGTCACCGTAACCAGTACCGAGACCAACTGCGAGAGCGTGTGTCCACCGGCGAACACCCTCCGTACCACGGCGGACACGAGCAGGTACAGGTTCAGATCGAGCAGGACCGCGTACAGGCCGTGGCCGGCGTAAAGGTACGCCACCAGGAGCGCCCCGGTCGCCGACAACGCGGCGCTGCCGTAGACGAGCGAGAAGACCACCGGCGCGTATAGCACGACCATCACCGTCATCGCCACGCAGACCAGCGGCAGCAGGTACCCGATCGTCCTCTGACCCAGGCTGGTCGGCGTGACGGCCAGCAGGTTGTCCAGCGCGGTCCTCGGGGGAGACAGCATCAAGAAGATGCCCAAAAACAACGACGCCACGAGGGAGATGTTCGTCAACAACAGGCCGTTGATGGCAACGAACGTGTTCGTGTCGACGGAGAAGCCGCCGAACAGCGGCAGGACGAACTCCCGTACCGTCAGACACCAGAGGACGAGAAGGCCAACCGCGAAGATTCCGCAGAGGATGCGCACCACGGGGTTGCCACCGACCAGCTTGGCCAGCTGGTTTCGCCAGGAACGCACGATAACGCTAGAGATGCTGAAGGTATGTTTCAACTTCCCTGCTCCTGTCCAGCAGCCTGGAGGCCTTGAGGAAGACCTCCTCGAGGGAGTCCGAACCGAATCGCTCGAAGAGCTGATCCACCGTCCCCTCGGCTACGAGCGCCCCATCGGACAGGATGCCGATCCTGTCGCAGTAGTGCTGCGCAGCGAGCAGGTCGTGGGTCGCCACGAACACGGCGGTTCCCTTGTTTTTCTCGAGGGAGATCAAACGCTTCAGATTGATGACGGCCTCGGGGTCGAGGCCCCCGAACGGCTCGTCGAGCACGAGGGCCCGCGGCTCGTGCACGAGAGCCGCCACAACGCGAAGCTTTTTCTTCATGCCGTGGGAGTACTCCTCGATCAACCTGCCGAGGGCACCCTCCAGACCGAGTACCCTGGTCAGGATCTCAGCCCTCGACCTGTCCCTCACCCCGTAAAGGCTGCGGACGAAGTCCAAAAACTCCCAGCCCGAAAGGGTTTCTGGCATCCCGAGGTCGTCGGGTACGAAGCCGAGGAGCCTCCTGGCTTCGAGCGAACGCGAGTCGAACCCGCAGATGGTCGCCGTGCCGCCGGTCGGCCGAACGATGCCAACCAGGGCGTGCAGGGTCGTGCTCTTGCCCGAGCCGTTCGGGCCGAGCAGCCCGTACGCCTCTCCGCCACGCACCGCGAGGCAGACTCCGTCCACGGCCCTTACCCTCTTGTAGCTCTTGTGCAGATCGGCGACCGAGATTACCGCCTCTACCACCCGCGTACCGCTCCTTCCCGGGAGGGCCCCGGACGATGCTCCTGGTAGCGTCCGGGGCCCTCGTGGTTTAGAGGCTCTAGAACTTGCAACCTATCTTGACCTTGAGGGCGCTTATCCTGTACCAGGTGTAGAGGTGGCCGCCCTTAATCCAGCAGTAGACTGCGGCTCCCGCGGCCAAGGTGGCGGCCAGGGTGAGCAGGAAGACAATGAGCACCACAAACCAGACTATCTCGTCTTCGGTCTCTTCGACCTCGTCGAAGGTCGCCGCGGGGGCAGCGTAGAGCTCCTCCAGTTCCTCTACCTTCTCGCTCACCCCCCGGACTTCTCCTCGATCCTCAACGGTCGCGTGCGCATCAGCTTGCGGGGTCATGCTCGATTGCCTCACTTTCTCTTATTGCTTACAAACCGGCTTGCCTTCTGGAGGCGAACGCGAGAACCTGCGTTCGCTACTCCCTGGAGAGATCAATTGTCCATGCGTCTATCCTTTACCTGTCGCCCTCGCCGGTATCCAACGATGCCGGCCTGTTCCTTACACGCCGGTTATCGTCCCCTGTCCGACAGACCTTTAGGGCCGTGCTCCGGCCGGTGGCGGTCCAGACGCGGACGGCTTCTCGTTCGGCTACCATGGACGCGTGAGGAACGTGCCCGACCTCAGGCTGTCGATCGCCGTCATTGCGGCCGTCGTGTTCGGCGCTTCGGCTTACGCTGCCATAGGCGATGCCCTGGCGTCCTACTCGCCAGGTCCCCTGGCCCTGTTGCGCATGCTCGTGGCCTCGGTGACGTTCGCCGTCTTTGCGGCGTTCACCGGTGTGCGGTTGCCGGAGGCCAGAGATTTGCCCGCGGCGGTGCTCGCGGGCTTGCTCGCCTTCGCGCTCTACAACGTGGCGCTCAACTACGGGCAGCTCACCGCCAGCGCCGGGGTGGCGAGCCTCATCATCGCCTCCATCCCGCTCTTCACCGCGCTCCTGGCCGTGGGCTTTCTCGGCGAGCGCCTCGGGGTCAGGGGTTGGTCCGGCATAGCCGTCGGATTCTTCGGGGTGGCCATGATCACGGTCGGTGGCGAAGAAGGATTCGGCGTGAACTCGGGAGCGCTGCTCGTCCTCCTGGCCGCTATCTCGGGAAGCGTCTACTTCTCTTTTCAGAAGCCTTACCTGGAAAAGTACGGATCGGTCGCCTTCACCGCCTACGCCGTCTGGGCGGGAGCGGCGCTGCTCACGCCCTTCTTCCCGGCACTCCTGGACGAGATCCGCTCCGCGCCCGTGGGGGCCACTGCCTCGGCCGTCTACCTCGGCGTTTTTCCCACCGTGGTCGCGTACACGACCGCCGCCTACGTCTTCTCCCGGCTGCCCGCCTCCAGGGCCGTCACCCTCGAATACGCCTTCCCGCCCGTGGCCATCGTCATCGCCTACCTCTGGCTGGGCGAGGTCCCCACCCTCCTGTCGGTGTTCGGCGGAGCCGTCGCCCTGCTCGGCGTGGCCCTGGTGAACAGCCGCGGAGAAAAACCGCCGAAGAAGGAGGCTGAAAGCTGATCGCTAGAAGCCGACCGCTAGAAGCCGACCGCTCTACCGTTCCTTCGGGCTGCCTTCCACGTGGGCCACGTCGTACCACGTTGCGCCACCGTTCCTTGTGGTGGCGAACTTGTAGCATATGGCGAAGAAGGGAGTGTCTCTGGGGTTGGGGCCATCGTCTTTTCGGCTGGCGTCTTTGAACGAGACGGCCAACGTGTCGCCGCCGGAGAACCTGGTGGTCGATGCTGGGTCCGCCCAGGTAGCCATCAGCACCTGTGGGACATCGGAGACGTTCTCGCTCTCGATCGCGTCCCTCAGGGCGAACCAGGTAGATCCCTTCATCAGGTAACAGTCTCTAGCCTCCGCAGGTCCCTTGACCGTGGCCCTCACGAGGATCTCGTCTTCCTCCCTGGAGCGCAGCAGCTCGGCGCGTTCGATCCTCAGCACGCCCTCGTCCCGGCGCAGGATCGCACCCCCCACGGTGCTCTCGTCCACGGTCCGCCCTGCGGAGGGTGAGATCTGCGCAGCACTCCCCTCCGGCGTGGTGACGGGCGCGGAGGATCTCCGGGGTTCGGGCTGGCTCTGTCCCCGATCCGACCGACCCGGGGGCTCCCCGGAACAGGCGGCGAACGACGACAACAGGAACAACACCGTAATCGTCTCGAGCACGCCCCGCATCACGTCTGGTATTTCTCCTCGAAACCTTGCTCTCCCACACCATCATACACACCCCGCGCGTAACGCCTCGGGAGAACGCGAAGAGGCGGCACACACCAGAGCCTTCGGCCGAAAGGACAGCAGGACTAAAGGGTAGGGCGACCTTGATTCGCCGGCCGCGTGGGCGGAAGATGTGAGGTATGAGGGGGATAGACCGCCGGGAGTACGGCACATGAGGCTAGTCGCGCTGAGGGGCAGGGTCGTCACGGACTACGAGGTCTGGTCCGGGGGCACGGTCCTGCTCGGGGACGGCTCCGTCGCGGACGTGAGCCCTGACGACTCGCTCCTCGCCGACGCGCACGAAGTACACGACTACGAGGAGGCCCTGATCCTACCCGGCTTCGTGGACCTGCAGGTGAACGGAGCCCTCGGCGTCGACGTTGCCTCCGAGAGCTCCCGCCTGCCTGAGCTCTCCAGGGCCCTTCTCTCGACCGGGACAACGTCCTACCTGCCGACGGTGATCTCCTCGCCGGAAGGCATCTACGAGGAGGCCCTGCCGGCGATCGATGCCGCAACCAGCAATCCGACTTCCGGTGCCGAGGTTCTGGGCGTCCACCTCGAAGGGCCGTTCATTAACCTGGAGAAGCGGGGCGCGCACGCGGCCGCCCATGTCTTGAGGCCGGACGCGGAGCTGCTCTGTCGTCTTCTGGACCTCGGTCCTGTGCGCGTGGTCACGCTCGCGCCCGAGCTGGACGGCGCGGGCGAGCTCATCGCCCTCGCTGCTGACCGCGGGGTCGTGGTCTCGGCCGGCCACTCCGACGTGGCCTTCGAGCCGGCCTACGGCGCTCTGGACGGGCGGGTCGCCGGCGTCACGCACCTCTTCAACGCGATGAGCGCGCTGCACCACAGGGAGCCCGGGCTGCCGGGGGCCGCCTTCGCCCACCCGAGGGCCGTGTGCGGCCTGATCTCCGACGGCCTCCACGTCCACCCGGAGATGGTCGGGCTCGCCTTCCGCATGCTAGGACCCGACCGCCTCTGCCTCGTCACCGACGCGATAGCCGCCACAGGGATGGTGAAGGGCGAATACCGCCTGGCTACCCGCACTGTCTATGTGGAAGGCGGCGTTCCGAAGCTGGGCAGCGGGGCCATCGCCGGCAGTGTCCTCACCATGCGGGAGGCCTTCAAGAACATCCTGGCCTTCACCGGCTGCACGATCCCCGAGGCGGCGCGCATGGCCTCGACCTCTCCAGCGAGGCTGATCGGCGAAGGCAGCCGCAAGGGCCGCCTCGTCCCCGGCTACGACGCCGACGTGACCATTCTGGCTCCCGACCTCACCGTGCAGTCCGTCTGGCTGTGCGGAGAGCAAACCTACTCCCAGGAGAGCGCATGAGAAGAGAGTTCGATGCCGTAACGGTCGAGTGTATTCAAGGAGACATAACCTCCCAGGAGGACGTGGAGGCAGTGGTCAACGCGGCGAACGCGAGGCTCGAGCAGGGGGGCGGGGTAGCAGGCGCCATCCACCGCGCCGCCGGACCCGGGCTCGCCGAAGAGGCCAGGCCGCTCGGCCCCATAGAGCCGGGCGAGGCCGTCATTACCGGCGCGCACGGGCTCCCGAACCGCTACGTCATTCACACTTTGGGACCCGTTTACGGCCAGGACCGCCCCGAAGCAGAGC
>JBKPSF010000402.1:0-4213 GCA_046734875.1 Actinomycetota bacterium
CAGGCCGAGGACGCCTTCCACCTGGTGCTGCCGTCTCTGCCGGGATACGGCTTCTCGGGAGAGCCGACCGAGCTCGGCTGGGACCCCGGACGCATCGCAAGCGCGTGGGCGGAGCTGATGGACCGCCTAGGCTACGCGCGCTACGTTGCCCAGGGCGGCGATGTCGGCGCCGCCGTCACCGACGCGATGGGACGGCAGGCACTCGAGGGGCTGCTCGGCATCCACCTGAACTTGCTCGCGGCGGCGCTGGCCGCCGCCGACCAACTGCCTGCGGAATCCGAGAAGGAACGCGCGGCGCTGGGCGCGCTCGCCACGTTCAGGACGAGCGGCAGCGGCTACTTCCTGGAGCAGGCCACGCGGCCGCAGACGATCGGCTACTCCCTGCTGGACTCACCCGTCGCCCTTGCGGCCTGGATGTTAGACCACGACACGGACAGCTACTACAAGATCTCCCGCGCGTTCCTCGACGGACAGCCCGCGGGCCGTCTCACCCGGGAGAACATTGTCGACAACGTCACGCTGTACTGGCTGACCGGCACCGGGGCGTCGGCAGCGCGGGCGTACTGGGAGCGCGGACGGGCGCAGGCCGCTGCCCGTGCGGCCGGCCAGGCTCCTCCGGAGGCCTCGCTCCCGGTCGGCTTCACCGTCTTTCCCGGCGAGATCTTCCGGGCGCCGCGAAGCTGGGCCGAGACGGTCTACCCCAACCTCGCCTACTTCAACGAGGCCGAGGCGGGCGGCCACTTCGCCGCCTGGGAAGAGCCACAACTCTTCTCGGAAGAGGTCCGCGCGGCGTTCCGGTCACTGCGCTAATCGGCTACCGCGTAGGCTACGCGCACGATCCGTGCGCCGTCCACGACCGGTGTAGGGCAGCCACGAGACCAAGGAGGTCGACATGAGCAGCACCGAGCAACAGGCCCCGGGGATCGAGCGCACCGATCTCCAGCAGCACGATCTCGGCATCCCCGGACGCATGGTCATCCAGAACCGCGTCGAGCTCGGCCCGGAGGCGCCGGCAATTCGGCACAAGCATCCGGGTGAGGAGATCATCTACGTCCTGGAAGGGACGCTGGAGTACGCCATCGATGGCCAGCCGGCGAAGACATACAGCGCCGGCGAGGCGTTGATGGTTCCGGCCGAAACCGTTCACGCGGTGAGCAACGTCGGCAGCGGCAACGCTGCCGAGCTCGCGACGTACGTCGTCGAAAAGGGGAAGCCGTTCCTCGTGGTGGTCGAGTGAGCGCCCGGTGGACACGAAAGGAGACACATGACCCAACCCGAGACCTCCATGGACCCGTACCGTGAGGACGGGGGTGGCTCGCCATGAGCCTCTTCCCGAGCATCTTTGGCCCCCATCGGGAGGCCGGAACGGAAATCTTGCCGAGCGAGGGACGGCTGCCGCCTTTCGATGGCGCGACCGGATGGCTGGGCTCCGAGCCGCTCACCCCCGAGGGGCTCCGCGGACGCGTAGTCGCGGTGCAGTTCTGGACCTACACCTGCGTCAACTGGCTCAGAACGCTGCCCTACGTGCGCGAGTGGGCCGCCAAATACCGGGACCAGGGCCTGAGAGTGATCGGGGTTCATACACCCGAGTTCGGCTTCGAGCGAAACGTCGAGAACGTGACAGCGGCCGCCAGGGAAATGAGGGTGGATTACCCGATCGCGCTCGATAGCAACTACGCCGTATGGGGTGCCTTCGCCAATCACTACTGGCCGGCGCTTTACATCGCGGATGGGCAGGGACGGATCCGCTACCACCACTTCGGCGAGGGCGAGTACGCCATGTCTGAGATGGTCATTCAGCAGCTGCTGCGCGAGGCGGGCGAGGATGGCTTCGATCCGTCGCTCGTGTCCGTGGAGCCCAAGGGCACCGAGGTACCGGCGGATTGGAGCAACCTGAGGACGCCCGAGACGTACGTGAGCTACGGGCGCTCTTCCGGCTTCGCCTCTCCGGACGGTGAGCGATTCGACGTGCCTCACGACTATCCCGAGCCATCTCGGCTGGGCCTGAACGAGTGGGCCCCTTCGGGCCTCTGGACGCTTGCCGGGCACGCGGCGGTGCTCGAGGAGGCGCTGGGACGGATCGCGATCCGGTTCCAGGCGCGCGACGTGAACCTCGTAATGGGACCCGTCGAGCGGGGCCCATCGGTGCCGTTTCGCGTGCTCATCGACGGAGAGGCGCCGGGCGCCTCCCGCGGGACCGAAGTCGACGAGCAAGGCAACGGCACGCTCAGTGAAAAGCGGCTCTACCAGCTGATCCGGCAACAGGAGCCCATCGCCGATCGCCTGTTCGAGATCGAGTTTCTCGATTCGGGAGCGGAGGCTTATTGCTTCACGTTCGGCTGATCGACGGCAGAGCCTATCCAATCCCTGCGACAAACTGGAGAGACCTTACATGGGCGGTTCTTTCAAGATAGGACGATTCTCGGGCATAGACGTGAGGGTGCACTGGACCTTCCTCTTGCTCCTGGCCTTCTTCGCCTTCTTAGGCTACCGGACTTCGGGTACCCTGGCCGGGGCGCTCACGCCGGTAGCCGCGATAGTGGCGCTTTTCGTCTGCGTGCTCTTGCACGAGTTCGGCCACTCCCTCGTGGCCCAGCGCCTCGGCCTCGAGGTTCGCAGCATAACGCTTCTTCCCATAGGTGGGGTCTCCAACCTGGAAACCATTCCCGAGAAGCCCTCCGATGAGGTCAAGATAACCCTCGCCGGTCCGGTGGTGAACGTGGTGCTAGCCCCGATCTTCTTCGGCGTGGGTTTACTGCTCGGAGCCGAACCCCGCATGCCGACCGACCTGTTTATGGGCATCGGGTCGGTGGGACAGTTCTTCTTCTATCTGGGCTACCTGAACGTCGTTCTTGCGGTCTTCAACCTGATCCCCGCCTTTCCTCTGGACGGCGGACGCGTGTTGCGGGGCCTGCTTGCAACCCGCCTGGGAGCACTTCGCGCGACGGAGATCGCTTCGATGGTGGGACAGCTCTTCGCCTTCGCCTTCTTCTTGATAGGACTGCTCGGCGGCAACTTCATTCTCGCCCTCATCGGGGTCTTCATCTTCTTCGGCGCGAACGGAGAGGCTCAGATGGTCAGACAGAAGGAGCTGACGAGCGGCCTGTCAGTCTCCGACGTAATGGGCACCAAGCCCCGGACCGAAACCGTTACGCCCTACCACACCTTCGGGCAGGTCCTCGACTCGGTGATCCACGGCTACCAGGAGGACTTTCCCGTCGTGGACGAGGGCGGCAGGCTACTCGGCATGATCACGCGCGACGAGATCATGAGGGCGGCCCACTCGCCCGAGAGGTATAAGAGCGTCCGCGACCTGATGAAGACGAACGTACCCACGATCTCTCCCCAGGCCGACCTCTTCGAGGAAGCTCTTCCCATCCTGCGGCAGAGCGGCCTCAGGGCGCTACCGGTCACGGAGAATGGGGAGCTCGTTGGCATGCTCACCATCGAGGACGTTGGCCAGGCCAGCCTGCTCGGGCCGCGACCGAAGGAAACGAGCAGGCCAGGCGACAGAGCGACCAGCCAGGAATCCGCGAGCCGGTAACGGAGACGGGATAGTGCCCGTCGTGGCAGAGGGCGGCGTGGCTATTCGCGTCGTGCGGGCAGGAAGCGAGAACAAATGGAAGGAATGAAACAGATCGAGGCCGGCGTCCTGAACATCGGATACGCCGAAGATGGCCCCAGCGATGGACCCGCGGTCGTCCTTCTGCACGGCTGGCCCTACGACATCCACAGCTACGTCGACGTAGCGCCTCTGCTGGCACAGGCCGGCTACAGGGTGATCGTTCCACACCTGCGTGGCTATGGGACGACGCGGTTTCTCTCGGGCGAATCGTTCCGAAACGGCCAGCAGTCGGTTCTCGCCGTAGATGCGATCGCTTTGATGGACGCCCTGGGGATCGAGCAGGCGATCCTGAGCGGTTACGATTGGGGGGCGCGGACGGCCGACGTCATCGCGGCGCTCTGGCCCGAACGCTGCAAGGCGCTCGTCTCCGTGAGCGGTTACCTGATCGGCAGCCAGGGGGCCAACAAGATGCCGCTGCCGCCGATGGCCGAGCTCCAATGGTGGTATCAGTATTACTTTGCCACCGAACGCGGCAGGGCCGGCTACGACGAATACCGCCGCGATTTCGCCAGGCTCATCTGGACTATCGCCTCGCCGAAGTGGGACTTCGACGATGCCACGTTCGATCGCAGCGCAGCGGCCTTCGAG
>JBKPSF010000403.1:0-4301 GCA_046734875.1 Actinomycetota bacterium
GCAGCCTACCCTCCTCGATAACCTCGCCGCTTTCGGTATTGATGAGGCACAGGTAGGAGTACTTGTCGCCGAGATCCAATCCGGCTGTCGTCTGTGGGTGCTCTTTGCTACCATTCATTGTGGGCCGATCCTCCTTCCATATTGGGTCTACTAAGAGCCCGTCGAACATTTGCAGACCCTAAAAGGGTACTGCGTATGGGGGGTCGGCCTTCTCATCTCATCTTCTTAGAAAGCCGTTGAGGGGAAGTTCGCCATATGAAACGACTTCGGAAGTAGTTCGCCAAAATGTCTCAAAGATCACGCAATTGGGGGAAGCGCTGACCCTAGTTCACCGGTTATGGTGCGCTTGTTGCTCGAGTGGAGAGGAAGGAGAAGCGATCCGATGTCGTGCAAGTGGGAAACGTTCGTCGGGCTCGATGGTGCGTCGGCAAGATGTGCTGGTAGGGCTGGAAGGATACCGTGATGGCGGAAGATACCTCGGCAACCGCTCCCTCGTTGGCCGACCAGGTGAGCAAGCTCTACGACCTGGTAGCCGGATATCACGCGACCAACCTTCTCGAGATCGCGCGGGAGTTGGGGGTGTGGGAGGCGCTGACGCAAAGCCCGGGCCTCACCTCCGAGGCGCTTGCGGGGAGGTTGGGCACGCAACCCTTCTACACCGACGTGCTGTGCCGCACCGCGTTGGCCTTCGGCCTGCTCGAGCGCGAGGGCGCCGGGTGGCGCATGGCACCGCACTTCGATCAGATCCTGGGCGACCCGGAGTCGAGCTTCTACCTTGCCAGTGCGCCCAAGGTGCACATGGTGGTCGGCGAAGACTACCGCGAGTACGCGCGCCACTTCCGCGACGGTACGACCAAACCCTACCAAGAACACGACGAAACCTTCATGCGGGAGGTCGCCGAGGCGCTCAAGACGCTCCCGCTCATCTTCCTCGACTTCGTGCTGCCCCAGCTACCCGGTCTGGACGCCGTGCTTGAGGACGGCGGCCGGGTGCTGGACGTGGGTTGCGGCGGCGGTTGGGCGGTCGTACAGATCGCGGAGCGCTTCCCAGAGACCTACTGCGTGGGGATCGACGTGGAGCCCTACTCCGTCGAACTGGCGCGTCGGCATATCGCCGAGCGGGGACTCCAGGGCCGCTGCGAGGCCCGCGAACAGAGCGTGGATCAGCTGGGCGAGGACGGGGAGTACGACGTGGCGACCAGCTTCCTCGTCGTTCACGAGATCGATCCCGCCTTGAAATCGGCAGCGTTCGCCGCGGTGGCACGGGCACTGAAGCCAGGAGGCCGCTTCCTCATCTTCGATGAGGCGTATCCGGAGACCGACGAGGCGCTGCGCACGATGCCAACACGCTTCGCGGCACTGGCGCAATGGTACGAGGTCACCTGGGGCAACGTGGTCAATACCAGAACCGAGCTGCACTCACTCTGCCGTGAGGCAGGTTTTCGGGTCGCTGAAGAGACCGGGTTCTCCCGGTTTCATATCATGGTGGCGGCCAAAGAGTAGCCGCCTGCGTCGAAGTCTGATCGGCGTCTGGGGCGTCGCTGACGGTCGAGGCATGTCAGCGGCGATGGACCAGCGATGACTATCGAAGGAAACACCTCTACCATGGCTTATTCAGCGGAGTGCGTGGAAGGGTTTTTCTGCGAGGTTCGCGTGCCAAATCACGTCTGTTCATGAGCTCCACGCTCCAGCAGGTATCCGAAGAAGCCCTTTAGAGACGAGAGGTCGCCCAATCCACAGAGTGGCAGGATGCTGCGGACCACGAAGGTAGGAGCCAAAAGCTCCTCGAGAGTCGTCAAATGTCCTTTTGCTTAGCCTCTAGGAAACGGCGAGCCAGAGCCTTGTTTTCTTCCGACACGTCGTCCCCTCCCGTTGTTGGGGCTTGGCGCAACAAGCGCATTGTGCCAGATGGGCCGGGGTGAGAAGCCCCGGCCCATGACAGCACCATGACCGCACGCCAGTTTGTAAGATCGGCTCTATGAGCTCAGGGCCCGCTCTGGGTCTGGGATAGCGCCCACCTGGCGCATCGCGCCAAGCAGATCATACTCGGGCCACTCTTCGACCAACCTGCCCTCCTCGAAACGGTCGATGGTAATCCCCGTCATCTCGATGGAATTGTCCGTTGGGGCGACGCCGAAGAACTCGCCCTGGTGGGTGCCGCTGGCAGTATAGCGGGTCACCACCTTGTCCCCTTCGGCTATCTGATCCTCGACTGTATAGGTGAGGTCGGGAACGGCGTTACGGAAGTACTCTATCTCGTCCTTTATGGTCTGTGCTCCGCGGATCTCTCCGGTCTCGCTGTTAGGGTCCCAGCAGACGAAGTCGGAGTGGAGCAACTCGTCGACAACCTCGGCCTTGCCTTGGCCGAAGGCTTCCTCCAAGAAGCGGCGCATCTTGTCCTTGTTCTCTTGCGCAGACATAACCCTATCTTCTCCTTTCCGTGTGGGGGTTTCCTTCGCGTCGTCATGATGCCGCTCGGGTATTCCCAGCATGTTTGGGTGTGAATTCACGCTACTGAAGAGGCGGATACCTGCTGGCCCTCCAGTTCATAGCACGCGCTTTCCCACTCCTCGAGGCCACCGGCGTAGAGCCTCACGTGCTCGTAGCCGTGGGCCTTCAGGATCCGGCAGACCATTCTGCTCGCGGGGCACTGAGGACCGGAATCGTAGAGGATTATCTCATCGTGGGGGTCGAGCGTTTCGAGAGCCGCTCTGGCCGTGCTGATGCGCAGCGAGTTGGGGATGTGCATGGAGCAGTACGCCCACTCGCCCAAGGTCATGACGAGCCTGAAGTCGTGCCCCAGATCGAGCTTCTCCTTCAACTCTTCGCGGTCGATGAGATCCATTCCGTGCCCCTTCGCGGTCATCCCGGCTTCAGAACCGAGCCTGATGGCGATCGACTGTTTGGTTATGGCGGCCTCCTTTCGCTTTCCTCGGTGCTATTGTGCCGCCCGAATCTAACGCCATGCTTACGTAATCATTAACGTTACATAAACTAGAGGCCGTTCCATTGTGGAACCGCGTTTAAGACTTTCGTAAGGAACCAGCAACTTTGCCGTAAGCATCGTCGGCTAGTATCGACGGCACCACGGCAGCGGAGCGAGGGAGCCAAGATGACCAAGAGCTTTTGGCGCTATCCCGCCTTTTGGGCGATTGCCGTTTTTCTTGTAGCGCTGGGAATCTTTATGGCGTTCGCTGTCTTTGGTATACAAACTCTGTTCTATAACACCGAAGTCAACGAAGACTTCGAAGCTCCTGCTCCCGCTACTGCAGAGCAAGGATCGCGCCGGGCCGATTCTGCGGCTAACAGCAATCTTGTTGCGATCTCTTCCGGGGAGTTCCACCCCGTCGCGCACCCGGGAAAGGGCGATGCTATCGTCTACCGCTCGGAAGACGGCTCGCATGTACTCCGTCTGGAAAACCTCGACATCTTCAACGGTCCCACCCTCTACGTCTACGCCGTCGGTGCCCAGGACGCCAAAGATAGCGAGACGGTCGAGGAGGCGGGCTTCCTGAGCCTTGGGCCGCTCAAAGGCAACCAGGGCAACCAGACCTACGGGCTACCGGCACGATTCGATCCCGAGAAGCATCGCTCGATCTCCATCTGGTGCAAACGTTTCTCGGTCAACTTCGCTACGGCACCTTTGCGGTAGGATCAACATGCCCCGCGCTATAATCGAGGGAGATCAAGAGACGGAGACTCCGGTGGCGAAGATCCTGGTCGTCGACGATGAGCCCAACATCCGGGAAGTAGTGAGTCTCTACCTGAGGCGCGACGGCCACTCGGTGATCTCGGCCGCCGATGGCGAGGAGGCTCTTAGACTCTACCGACAAAGCCAGCCCGATCTTGTGGTGCTCGACCTCATGCTGCCGAAGGTGAGCGGCCTGGAGGTGTGCCGGCGCATCCAGGCCGACGAGAGGGTGCCAGTAGTAATGCTGACAGCCAGGGGCGAAGAGGAAGACCGGATCGTTGGCCTTGGCATCGGCGCCGACGATTACGTGGTCAAGCCATTCTCCCCACGCGAATTGGCGGCTCGCGTCGAGGCTGTGCTGCGGCGGGTCAACGAAGCCCAAACCGGAGCTAGCGCCGACAAGTCGATGGACTTCGAAGATCTGCGCATAGACCCGAACACGCGTGAAGTTACCATCCGAGACACCCCGGTGACGCTCACGGCTCGAGAGTTCGATTTGCTGCACCACATGGCGTCTCACCCCAGGCGGGTGTACACACGAGACGAGCTGATGGAGACGGTCTGGGGATACGCTTTCGCCGGCGACACCAGCACCGTCACCGTGCACATG
>JBKPSF010000404.1:0-3667 GCA_046734875.1 Actinomycetota bacterium
AGATCATACTTGAAGTCTCGTGGGCTCGGAGATGTGTATAAGAGACAGGATGTGCGTGGCCGCCGACCGGCTCTCGGTTAGGTGCTACCTCGGCTACGACCTCCACGAGCCTCTGCCCGACCACTCCAACCTCACCCGCACCCGCGAGCGCTTCGAACTCGGCGTCTTCCGTCTCTTCTTCGAGCGGATCGTGGAAGAATGCGTGGAGGCGGGGTTGGTGCGGGGGGACGAGCTGTTCTTCGACTCGACCAAAGTCGAGGGCAACGCGGCCGTGGACTCGCTGGCCCCGAGGTGGGCCGTGGAAGCGCACCTGGGAGAACTCTTCGACGAGGGACAAGCGGGTCACGACCCGGGCGCCCATCCGGAGGCCTGCTTGCCGACGGCCGCAGACCCCGCCCTGCGTGAGCGGAACGCGGCAGAGGAGGACTGGATCTCCCGCGACGGCGCCCAGGATCGCTCCTTCCAGGGACCTTGGCGGACGAGGACCTCGGACAGGAGAGCGAGCAGAACCGATCCGGACGCCACGCCCATGACGTGGGGCGCCTCCGGAAGGAGACTCGGTTACCAAGCCCACTACGTCGTGGATGGCGGCAAGGCCAGAATCGTCCTAAACGTGCTCGTTGCGCCCTCCGAGGTCACCGAGAACCGGCCCATGCTCGATCTCCTGTGGCGCACCTGCTTCCGCTGGAAGCTGAGGCCGCACCACGTCACCGCCGACGGTAAGTACGGCACCCTGGAGAACGTGGCGGCCCTGGAAGAGGCGGGCGTCAGGGCTTACGTGGCGCTGCACGAGAGCGGCTCCAGGCCGGGCTACTTCGCCAAAGGCGAGTTCCGCTACGATCCGGAGGCGGACGTCTACTCTTGCCCGGCCGGCAAGCTGCTTAGGCCCCTGGGAAAGAAGGAAGGACAGGACCGCAGCGACAGGGAAACGTACTACCGGGCGAGAGCCTCGGAGTGCGCCTCCTGCCCTCTCAAGCCCCGATGCACCACCAACAAGAACGGCCGCCAATTGCGTCGCCAGCCCGGAGAACGCCACGTCGACCTGGTGAGGTCTTACCGCGGTAGGGCGCCCTACGAGAAGGCCCTGCGGAAACGGAAGGTGTGGGTCGAGCCCCTGTTCGCAGAAGCGAAAGACTGGCACGGGATGCGGAGGTTCCGCTTGAGGACCTTGCGCAAGGTGAACGCCGAGGCGCTGCTGGTGGCTGCCGGCCAGAACATAAAGAGGTTGCTCTTCTTCGGAGTCCGGAAGCCGAGGAAACCGGCACAGGTGGCGGCCCTGCGCCTGCCGGCCGCTTACATCGGCTCCCGCAGTTCCGGACGACACCGTTTGGGGCTTCGAGGTCAGCCGAAGTCCATTCTTCCATTCTGCAACAGGCTGGATCGTTCTTGTTACAACGTGCAGAGATAGGTTGCTTGAGTCAGAGGAGCTCGCTAAAGTAGTTTTGCCTCAGCAAGGCTAAAGGAGACTATGGTATGACTGGTACGCCTGTAGACGCACTAGGACTACAATTTCTCGTAAAGGCCCTTCAGTCGTTGTTTGGTGAAGCTATCAAAGATCGGCTCAAGCCGAAAAGTTCTTCGGAAAAGGCAAAAGAACGTGCTTTGTATCTATGGGTTTGGGTTTGGGTTTGACCCGCTTGCACGGTTCTTCCGAGAATCTGATGAAGCGTAGCCGTGGGCTCTATGGGCAGGCTCCTCTTTGTCAAGCAGCGCTGCGCGAGGGCGCCTGCGTATCCGCAAGGAGGCTCTTGTAGACGGCGTCGCAGACGCGCCTCTTGAGACACCTCAGCGCCTCCTTGCTGGACTTGCCCTCGTCTATCTTCTTGCGGTAATAGGTCCCACCAGGAGCGTCCGACCTGGCCTGAGACGTGGCTACGCCATGTGCAGGGCGTAGTTGAGGTGTCGGTTGCCTGCCATAGAGAGCCTGTGGCGCACCACCTTCCCACTTGAGGCCTCCACCGGTGCCGTGCCGGAGTAGGAGGCGAAGTAGTGGGCCTTGGTCGGAAAGCGTCCCACGTCACCGACCGTGCCTAAGATCGTCGCGGCCAGGATGGGACCTACGCCGAAGATCTTTAGGTGAGGGTGGTGCCCGAGGCTTCCACCTCGGCCTCGATGCGCCCGTTGAGCTCGGCGATCTTCCTATCTCCAGCGTCCTTACCTCGCGCAAGATCTCGGAAGCCAAGCGCAGGCGCGCAGGCGGTCCGAGGCAGCGCCCCGGGCCCGTATGCCGCGCAGGATGCGCGCCGCCCGATCGGCCGAGAGCTTTCCGGCCACCCCGCCGGGGAGGAGATCCCGCAGGAGCCCATGCAGGCGGTTCTCAGCGCCCGGGTGCGCTCGGCCACGAGGTCCTCTCTACTCTCGGAGAGCAGGCGCAGCACTTCCGAGTCGGCCTCGGGAGCTACCTGCGCAAGCCTTTCGTTGCGCGAGGCGGCAAGCGCGGTGGCTAGGGCATCGAGCCCGTCGTTCTTGCGAGCGTTGCCGGTCGAGAGAACACGCACCCTTGCCGAGAGCTTGGGAGGGACGTCCACCACCGACTCGCCTGAGCCTGCCAGCCTCATCGCCAGGTGCCTACCCAGACCACGGGCGTTCTCCATCGCTTAGGGCGACGCTCGGGGAAACGCTTAGCCCAGCGCTCGAGGGCACTCAGGCCTTCTCTAGGTCCTGCGGGAAGCAAGCACGCTCGAGCAGCTCGCCTGTGGCCTCGTCCACCGCAGCAACTGCGACCGACGCCTTGTGGGGATCGACCCCGATGAGGACCTTCATGCGCACCTCCGTTTGAGTCGGACTGTGTGCCATCGACGCGAGCGAAGGACATTCCTACTACTTCGTGATGTGCACATACCTCTTTTGAGTCACTTCGCACGCCGCATTCTCTACGGCGGGAGGCAAGCCGAGAACAAGCCAGCCCATACCGTGGGCGACAGGAAGTTCGCGAGCGATCCCTGTGTAACCGGTACCCTAGAAGCTTAGCGGCTTTAGAGACCACCGAGCTCCTGAGCAGAGTTAAACAAGTCGGAAGTTCTCGGTTGCCCACGCGTCAAATCATAAAAAACATCTTGCAAAACCCTGGACGTTTGGACGGTACAAGAGGCGCGCCGCCGATGTCAGAATACCAGAGCGCATAAGACAGAAGGCGATGGGGGCATCGGATGAGCAAGGCGGACTCGGCACCTGCGGCCACGGAGGGCGGTGACCTTCCAGAACGGAACGTCACCCCGCTCGAACTGTTCTTCGACCTAGTCTTCGTCTTCGCCCTCACCCAGGTGACTGGCTTTCTCGCCGACCACCTCACGTGGGTTGGGATGATCCAGGGTGCGGCGCTGCTCGTGGTGTTGTGGTGGGCGTGGGCCGGGTACGTGTGGCTTACCAACGCCGTGCCGGCCGAGGAGGTGATCCCCGTGCGTGTGGTGATCCTCGTCGCGATGGCGGCCATGCTCGTGGCCTCGCTGGCCGTCCCCGACGCCTTCGGGGAGTACGGGGTGCTCTTCGGTTTGGCCTACTTAGTCGTGCGGATATTGCATGTGGCCTTGTTCGTGCTGGCCCTCGGCAACACGCCGGAGGCGCGCCAAGCCATGCTCCGGCTCACGCCGGGCTTCCTGATCGCCCCGGCGCTACTCATCCCGGCCGGGTTCTTGGACGGGTTCGCACAGGGCGCGCTCTGGGCAGT
>JBKPSF010000405.1:0-16657 GCA_046734875.1 Actinomycetota bacterium
CACCGACGGCGTCAAGCCGATAAAGACGCCTACGGGCGCCGCCAAAGAGTCTAAAGCGCTCGACCCTTGTCAGGTTAAGGCGTTGCTTGATGCGGCCTCTGAGAGCCGCTTCGAGGCACTCTACGTGGTGGCCGTCCACACGGGTCTGAGACGCGGCGAGTTGCTGGGACTGAAATGGACAGACGCCGACCTGGAGGCGGGCACGCTGACGGTCCGGCGCTCTCTAGACGTGGATGGCACGTTCAAGACGCCAAAGAACCGGGCCGCCAAGCGTACCCTCAAACTCACCCGTCAAGCACTAGATGCCCTCCAGGCGCACAAGGCGCACCAGAACGCCGAGCGCCTACAAGCCGGTACGCGCTGGCGGGACCACGACCTCGTATTCCCCAACACCCTGGGCAAACCGATGAACGCCGGGAACCTCTACCGCCGCGAGTTCCAGCCGCTCTTGGAGAAAGCCGGTCTCGCGAACGAGGGCTTCACGATCCACTCGCTTAGGCACACGTTCGCCACAACGCTCGCCGACAAGGGCGTCCACCCCTCGACCGCGCAGAAGATGCTGGGCCACTCCGATATCAGGATGACCCTCGCCATCTACACCCACGCCACCGAGGGCATGCAGGACACAGCCACGACCGCGCTAGAAGAAGCTTTCTCCTAACCGGCTGTTGACGCGCTGTTGCAAAGGCCTCCGGCGGTGCTGCCGGAGGCCTTTCATTTCTTTGGTATTTGCAGGACTTTTAGGAGTGGCGGGACCCGGATTCGAACCGGGGACACCATGATTTTCAGTCATGTGCTCTACCAACTGAGCTATCCCGCCGGAAGGCGACCGGGAACGATTCTACGGCACGGGGAAGCCGCAATCAAGCGCCCGGCCAAGGGTCGTTGCCGGGCGGAGTGGTGTCTCTGGAGGTCTACCCGGCTTCGGCGAAACGGTCGAGCTCGAAGGCTGACTCGAGCATCTCCTTGGGGAGCGCGCCGATGACGGCCTTAGGCTGCTCGCCTGGCTCGAAGAAAGCGATGGTGGGGATGCTTGAGACCCCGAACGCTCCGGCCAGCGCCTGCTCGGCGTCAACGTCGACTTTCGTAACCTTGATCGCGCCTTCGTACTCGGCGGCGATCTGATCCATCACCGGCGCTACCTGCCGGCAGGGACCACACCACGCCGCCCAGAAATCTACCAGGACAGGTACCTCAGATTTCAAAACCTCTTCTTCGAACGTGTCCCCCGTTACCGCTATGGGCTCGGACATCCTCTGCCTCCTCTTACTCTTATCTGTTCTTTAGTATATATTGGTGTCAAGGAGTGGAAGGAGGGTTTTCGATGCAGAAAGCGATCGCAATGCGTGAGACAAAACACGATTAGGAGTATACTGACCCCGTTCTGGGAGAAGGCCAATGGATAGACGCGGAGGTGTCGAGTTCATGACAGAGCGAGGCAATGGACGGAGCCAAGACAGCAATAAGAACCGTCCTGAGACGACGACCGATGCCGGGATCCCGGTTGCGAGCGACGAGCACTCGCTAACCGTTGGTCCGGACGGTCCGATCCTGCTCCAGGACCACTACCTGATCGAGCAGATGGCCCAGTTCAACCGCGAGCGCATCCCGGAACGCCAACCGCACGCCAAGGGCGGCGGTGCTTTCGGCGTGTTCGAGGTTACCAACGACGTCAGCGCGTACACCAAGGCTGCGGTTTTCCAGCCTGGAACCAAGACCGACCTGCTGATTCGCTTCTCGAGTGTGGCTGGAGAGCGTGGCAGCCCCGACACGTGGCGCGACCCACGCGGGTTCGCTGTGAAGTTCTACACGACCGAGGGCAACCTCGACATCGTTGGCAACAACACGCCGGTCTTTTTCATTCGAGATCCGATGAAGTTCCAGCACTTCATTCGCTCGCAGAAGCGACGCGCAAGCAACAACCTGAGAGATCACAACATGCAGTGGGACTTCTGGACGCTGTCGCCCGAGTCGGCGCACCAGGTCACGTGGCTGATGGGCGACCGGGGTATCCCGAAGACCTGGCGGCACATGAACGGCTACTCCAGTCACACTTACATGTGGGTCAGTGCCAATGGCGAGCGGTTCTGGGTGAAGTACCACTTCAAGACCGACCAGGGCATCGACTTCCTCACCCAGGAAGAGGCCGACGAGCTCGCCGGAACCAACGGCGATTACCACCAGCGTGACCTGTACGACAGCATCGAGAATGGTGATTTCCCGAGCTGGACGCTCAAGATGCAGATCATGCCGTTCGAGGAAGCGAAGACGTACCGGTTCAACCCGTTCGACCTAACCAAGGTGTGGCCGCACAGTGACTACCCGCTGATCGACGTCGGCAAGATGACGCTGAACCGGAACGTTACCGATTACCACACCGAGATGGAGCAGGCGGCCTTCCAGCCGAACAACCTCGTGCCCGGCACGGGTCTCAGCCCCGACAAGATGCTGCTGGCCCGCGGGTTCTCCTACGCCGACGCGCACCGCGCCAGGCTCGGCGTCAACTACCAGCAGATTCCGGTGAACCAGCCGAGGATTCCTGTCCACAGCTATTCCAAGGACGGGGCGATGCGGGTACAGAACGTCTCAGACCCTGTGTACGCTCCGAACACGTACGGCGGCCCACAGGCGGACCCAGATCGGTATCCGGATCACGCAGTGTGGGCAGCCGACGTCGAGATGGTGCGATCTGCCTATACGCTGCGCGAGGACGACGATGACTTCGGTCAGGCCAGGACGCTGGTGCGCGAAGTTCTCGACGACGACGCAAGGGCACGGCTCGTCAGCAACATCATCGGCCATGCCGGAGACGAGAGCGTTACAGACGAGATGAAGTCTCGTATTGTCGAGTACTGGACCAACGTAGACGAAGACCTCGGCAGGAAGGTCGCAGAGAGCATAGGCGTCGAGTAGAGACTGGGTGCGAATCCCGAGGGCTAACCCGATTGCGAGCTATCCGTTATCCAGTGTAGCTTCGAGCGAGGCAATGGCGGGAGCGACGGGACTCGAACCCGCGGCCTCCGGCGTGACAGGCCGGCGTTCTAACCAACTGAACTACGCCCCCGCGCAGGGCAGAGTTTATCAAACGGGGCTGGCCTTTTCTAACGGGAACCTCGCTGTTTGGGGGAGGGAACATCAGGGTATTCTCGTGTGGCTCCCGTTTCGGGAGGTTGAACGCTAACAGATAGGAGTTGTACGGCTTTGAGCGCGGTACCCGACGTTACACTCAACGACAAAAACACCATCCCGCAGCTTGGCTTCGGGGTGTTCCAGATCGAACCTGGTGATACTGCGGAGGCCGTGGCCGAGGCCTTGAGGGTCGGCTACAGGCACATCGACACGGCGGAGATGTACGGCAACGAGCGGGAGGTCGGCGAGGGCCTACGGGCCGCAGGCCTCGACCGCGGCGACGTCTTCGTCACCAGCAAGCTCAACAACTCGTTCCACGAGCCGGACGAGGCGCGCAAGGCCTTCGACGAGACGCTCTCCGAGCTCGGCTTCGACTACGTGGACCTGTTCCTCATCCACTGGCCCCTGCCGACGCTTTACGACGGCGACTTTGTCTCCACCTGGAAGACGATGGAGGAGTTTCACGATGACGGCCGCGCCCGCTCCATCGGCGTCTCCAACTTCCAGGTAGACCACCTGGAGCGGCTGGCGGAGGAGACCGACACGGTTCCAGCGGTAAACCAGATCGAGGTCCACCCCTACTTCGCCAACGACACCCTCCGCGAGTACGGCCAGGAGCACGGTATAGCCACCGAGGCCTGGTCGCCCATAGCGCAGGGCGGAGTACTCGAGGACCCCACCATAACCGGCATAGCCGACAAGGTGGGCAAGACGCCAGCCCAGGTCGTGCTACGCTGGCATATCCAACGCGGCGACATTGTGTTTCCCAAGTCCGTGACGCCGGCGCGCATCGAGGAGAACTTCGACCTCTTCGACTTCGAGCTGGACTCTTCCGATATGGATGAGATCTCCGCCCTCGACAAGGGCGAAAACGGCCGCACCGGCCCGCACCCCGACACGTTCGACAAGGTCCCGACTTAGCATTTCAGCCAGTCAGCTTCGGTATTCCGCATCGATGGTTTGCCGCGGAAGACGGGCGCCTTCGAAATGGCGTGCTCGATTTTCCGAGCGAGGGCGGAGCTTTTTTCTTCCTGCTGAAGTGCTGAAACATCGCTCGTTCTTGTCAGGCTCTGGGTAGGGGGTCCATGGGGAGTCCTACGTAGTTTTCGGCCAGGGATGTGGAGGCGGCCCGCGAGGACGTTACGTAGTCGAGCTCGGCGAGTTGCAGGCCGTAGCGGAAGTCGTCTTCGTCGTGGAAGCGGTGGAGCATCGAGGTCATCCACCACGAGAACCGGCTCGCTTTCCAAACGCGCCGTAGACACGTCTTCGAGTAGGCGTCGAGTATTTCCGTGCTTCCTGAGGAGTAGAATTCGGTTAGGCCGCGGGCGAGGACGCGGACGTCGGCGACGGCGAGGTTCATCCCTTTTGCTCCTGTCGGGGGGACGATGTGGGCGGCGTCTCCGGCGAGGAAGAGGCGTCCGTGTTGCATGGGCTCGCAGAGAAAGGAGCGCATCTGCACGATGTTCTTCTGGAAGATGTTGCCCTTCTCTAGCGTCCAGTCGCCCGTGGCGAGGCGGGCCTGGAGCTCGTCCCAGATCTTTTCGTCAGGCCAGTTGTCCACGGTGTCCTCGGGGTCGCACTGGAAGTAGAGGCGCTGTATCTCTGGAGAGCGGGTGCTTACGAGGGCGAAACCGCGGTCGTGCAGGGCGTAGATGAGCTCCTCGGTCGAAGGCGGCCCTTCCACCAGGATGCCGAACCACCCGAACGGGTACGTGCGGGCGTGCTCCTTACGGGTGTTTGCGGGGATGGCGTCGCGGGAGGGCCCGAAGAAGCCGTCGGCTCCTACCACGAAGTCGCAAGATAGTTCTTCCTCCTCGGTGTCCCTGTCGAAGCGGACGCCCCCGGATGTGGGGTCGAGCCTCGCGCCGCGGCGGAAGTGGATCTTCGGCTGTTTGGTGTCGAGGTCTTCCAGGCCGATCGCCGCTGCCTCGAAGAGGATCTCGCCTCCCGCCCGCAGGCGGGAGGCGTAAAGGTCCTTTACTACCTCCTGCTGGCCGTAAACGGTTATGGATTTGCCCGTGAGGTCGGCGAAGTCGATGCGGCGCCTGTGGCCCCCGAACTGCAGGTTCACGCCGTGGTGGACAGCCCCCTCACGGGTCATCCTCTCCCCCACGCCCGTCTCGCGCAGGAGCTCGACGGTCTCGTGCTCGAGCACACCCGCCCTGACGGTTGTCTCGACCTCCTCGCGGCTCCTGAGCTCGAGCACCACCGACTCTATGCCCCGCAGGTGCAGGAGGTGCGAGAGCAGCGTGCCCGCCGGACCACCCCCGACGACGCCTACCTGTGTGCGCATGGGCGTTCCTCCTCGCGTAGTGTGGTGGTTGCGCTCCGCCTGGGCGGGAAGCTAACGGCCATCTTCGTCGAGGACGCGCTGGGCCACGGCGAAGGCGGCGTTGGCGGCGGGCACGCCGCAGTAGATTGCACCTTGCAGAAACACCTCTTTGATCTCTCCTTCGGTGAGGCCGTTGCGCAGGGCGGCCCTGACGTGCAGTGCCAGCTCTTCGAGGTGTCCCCGCGCCAGGAGCGCGGTGAGGGTTATGCAGCTGCGGGTCTTGCGGTCGAGCCCTGGTCGAGTCCAGATCTCACCCCACGCGTAGCGCGTTATGAGGTCCTGGAAGTCCGCGGCGAACGGCGTCGTGCGCTCCACCGAGGCGTCGACATACTCGTCGCCCAACACCTCCCGACGGACCTCCATACCTCGCTCATAGGTAGCGTCTTCAGCGCTCATGCCCCCTCCTTCCGGTAGAGGGCGATCGCCCGGTCAATGAACTCTCCGGTCGAACCCAGGTAGCCTGCCGGGTCAAGCGCGGAGTCGATCTCATCGGCCGAGAGCCGTTCGCGTAGAACCGGCTCCGCCAGGAGCTCCTCACGGAATGGCTTGCCATTATCGGCGGCCCGCCGAGCAGCTTCCCCGATTAGTTCGTGGGCCTGCAGCCGCCCGAGGCGATCGGCGACGACCGTCACTACGTTCTCGGCCATGAGCATCCCTCCCGTCTCCTCGAGATTATGGCGCATCCTTTCTGGATAGACCTCCAGCCCCTCCGTTATCTCGCGAACGGCGGCCGCTGCGCCCCCTGTGAGTGCGAGGGCGTCGGAGAGCGTATCCCATTCGGCGTGCCAGGCGCCTGCGGCACGCTCGTGCTCGCCCACCATAGACCCATAGAGCGTCTGCGCGAGCGCCCGAACGCGGCGGACGTTCGCGGCGGCGGTCACGGAGAGGATGGGGTTTCGCTTGTGGGGTAGCGTCGAGGAGCCGCCGCGTCCCTCACCCACGGGCTCGGTGACCTCCCCCACCTCCGTCTGTGACATCAGGATCACGTCCAGGGCAATCTTCCCCAGAATACCAGCGACTAGCGAGAGGCCACCCCCGATCTGTGCGATCCTGATCCGGTCGGCGTGCCACGGCAAGACGGGTTCCGCGAGGCCGAGTTCCCGCGCAAACTCCCCGAGCACAGAAGCACCGGATTCGCCGAGGGAGGCGAGCGTGCCTGCAGCCCCGCCGAGCTGGGCCGCGAGCCCACGGTCTCGTACCTCCAACAGCTTTCGTCTTCCCTCGAGTACCGAGACGAGCCACCCGGCCGCCTTCAGGCCAAAGGTAGTGGGCAATGCCTGCTGGAGCAGGGTGCGCCCGACCATGATGGTTTCGCGGTGCTCTCCGGCGAGACGGGCGCAAGCGTGGGTAATGCCTTCCAGCTCGGTTAGGATGCGGTCTAGCGCGTGGCGGGCGACGAGCATGGCGGCGGTGTCGACGATGTCCTGGCTCGTCGCCCCCTTGTGGACGTGGCGGGCGGCCTCTTCGGAGACTTCGGAGACCGCCGCGGTCAACGCTTTGATTAGTGGCGGCACGGGGTTGCCCGCCGCACGCCCCTCGCGCCCCAGCTCCTCGGGGACGAAGCGGGACGCGTCGCAGCACGAGGCGATGGTCGCGGCTGCTTCGCGGGGGATGAGATCTACCCGCGCCTCCGCAATTGCCAGTGCGGCTTCCGCGTCGAGCATCGCCCGGAGCCAGGATCTTCCCGAGACGGCCTCCCGAAACTCGTCGGGAACGAAGATCGGGCCGAAGAGCTCCCCGTTCATCTCTGGAACTCGAAGAAGGCGGTCTGGTTCTCGCCCTGGAGGTGAATGTCGAAGCGCAGCGCGTCCCCCTCGTCGTTGGCCACGAGCGTTGCCCGAAACTCCGGGTCCTCGATGGCCGAGAGCACGGGGTCGGCGGCGTTGATCCTCTCTTCGTCGGGGAAGTAGATGCGGGTGACGAGGCGTTTCAAGAGGCCACGGGCGAAGACAGCGACCATGAGGTGCGGGGCCTGGAGGCTTCCGTCAGGAGCGGGCACCGGGCCGGGCTTGACCGTTACGAAGGAAAATTTGCCGTCCGCGTCGGTCCCCGAGCGTCCGAAGCCGGTGAAGGCTTCGGGGCCGTTGTAGCAGCCTGCCTGGTTGGCCTGCCAGATCTCGACCATCGCGTCGGGCACGGGCTCTCCCGCGCCGTCGTAGATCGTACCCTCGATCCTCACGGCCCCCGGATGGTCCGGTGCGACCAGTTCGGAGCGGTCTTCGGTAACAAGCGCGTCGTGGAAGAATGGCCCTATGGTCTGGGAGGGCGTGGGTTCGGGGGTCACCTGTGGTTCTCCAAGGGGGTCGCGTCTCTTCCTTCGAGCACGATGTCGAAGCGGTAGCCAAGGGCCCACTCGGGTTGCGTCGTTTCGAGGTCGAAGGTGGAGATCATGCGTTGCCGGGCCCTCGGGTCGCGGACCGACCGGAAGATGGGGTCGTGCTCGAAGAGCGGGTCGCCGGGGAAGTACATCTGGGTGATGAGGCGGCTCCTGAACGCCTCCCCGAATAGGGAGAGGTGTATGTGGGCCGGGCGCCACGCGTTGGGGTGGTTCTTCCACGGGTAGGCGCCTGGTTTGATCGTGACGAAGCGGTAGCGACCATCGTCGTCGGTGAGGCAGCGTCCCGCGCCGGAGAAGTTCGGGTCGAGCGGGGCGGGGTGCTGGTCCAGCTTGTGGGTATAGCGTCCCGCGGCGTTGGCCTGCCAGATCTCGATCAGGCTATTTTTGACCGGCCGGCCGTCGCCGTCGAGCACGCGGCCTGTAACGATGATGCGCTCCCCCAGTGGCTGGCCATCGTGCTGGCGGGTCAGGTCGTTGTCCAGCTCCCCTATCGGGCCACGCCCGTAGGCCGGCCCCGTGGTGTCGGAGAGGGTTTTGGGGAGTATGATCAGGGGCCTCTTCGGCGCCCTCAGGCGCGTCGCAACGTAGTCAGGATACAGGTACGGTGGCTGTGTCTCGCGGCCGGCGTCAACGTCTCTGCCGGGGCCTTGCTCTCTCACGCTCTCCCTCCTTTCCCCTTCAGGCTACCTTCTCAACGGCCGTCGCGATACCCTGGCCAACCTCACGACGGCTCTTTCGAGAATTCCGTCGTGGTAGATCGACAGCCACGGTTTCCACTGCTCCTGGGAAGGTGGAATCCCACGCCCCCTTCGACTATCTGTTAGATGCACCGACGTGGGCGTCGCGGGCAGCACCAAGGCCCGAGATCAGCAGGCACGCCGTAACTGCCAGCAGCAATGCCAGCGGCGCCGTCCACGAGCCCGTCGCGTCGCGCAGGACGCCGAAGAGGAAGGGTCCACCCGCGGCCAGTAGATAACCGACCGACTGGGCCATGCCAGAGAGCGCGGCGGCGTGCTTGGAGTCTGGGGCGCGCAGCGCGAAGAAGGTGAGCGCCAGGCTGAAAGACGCCCCCTGGCCAAGTCCAAGGAGCACGACCCACAGCGTTGCCGCGGTGGAGCCGGCGATCAGCAGGCCAAGGGCGCCGGCGCCGGACAAGCCTGCTGCCACGGCCACGACGCCCCGTTGGGAGGGTCTTCTCTCGGCCATCACCGGCGCGAGGAACATAGCCAGGATCGCGACGGTCTGAGAGAGCCCGAGCATCCATCCGGCCCCCGAGGCGTTCATCCCGTCGTCTTGCAGGATCTCGGGTAGCCACGTCAGCGTCACGTAGTAGCCCAGCGACTGCAACCCCATGAAAAGCGTCACCTGCCACGCCAGCGGCGAGCGCAGCAGATCCCGGGTCGCGGGGAACCCTGGGTCCCCGGCATCCTCGGGACGATCGCTACGGCCGAGCTGGGGGAGCCAGGCGACGGCGGCGAGGAAGGCGGGCACGGCCCACAGCGCCAACGCCCCGCGCCAACCGATGCCGTCCAGCTGCGCGAGGGGAACGCTCACGCCGGCGGCGAGCGCGGCGCTCACGCCAAGGGAGGTGGTATACACGCTCGTCATCAGCCCGGCGCGCTCGGGAAACTCCCGCTTGATGAGGCCTGGCAGGAGCACGTTGGCCACCGCGATCGCCGCACCAAGGATGGCCGTACCCAGGAACAGGGCGGCAACGGCATCAGCCCAGCGCAGTATGATGCCGGCCGTCAGGACGAGCAGGCTCGCCAGCAGCACGCGCTCCATGCCGAACCTGCGGGCAACCAGCGGAGCCACCGGCGAGAGCAGGGAGAAGGCCAACAGCGGCAGCGTCGTGAGCAGGCCAGCCACCCCGCGGGAGATGCCGGTGTCCACGCGTATCTCGCCGATCAAAGGCGCCACGCTCGTGAGCGAGGGACGCAGGTTGGCGGCCAGAAGCAGGATCCCCAACAGGAGAAGGAGGCTAAGGAGACGCGAGCGGCCGGATGCTGCGGCGGGGCCCTTCTTTGTCATGCTATGCCTCCCTAACTTCGAAGCGGTAAGGAGTGGCCGCCCGGACTCAGAAAGCCTACGGAAAACGGTCTTGCCACGGACGGACCCCGCCTCGCTTGCTCACGTTGCGTCTTTGTACCTGGTGATGTCGTTGCAGATTGCGAAGTACTGGTCCGGCGCTCCTGCTTCGTCGAAGAAGGGCACGATGGTCATGTCGGTCCAGTAGTGGCTGCCGTCTCTTGCCTGGTTTCTGATCTCACCCCGCCAGATGTCGCCACGGGTGATGGTGTTCCACAGGTCCTCGAAGTACTCGTCGGTGTGGTAGCCGGAGTTGAGGATGCTGTGGTCCTGGCCCACCAGCTCCTCCATGTAGTACTTGGAGATCTCGCAGAACTTGTCGTTGACGTAGGTGATCTTGCCGTTACCGTCTGTGGTCGCGACGATAGCCGACTCGTCCAGGGCGGCCTTCAGATCGGCCATCCTCCTGAGCGAAGCGCGCAAGGCCCCCTCGGCCTCCTTGCGCGCGGTGATATCGCGCGTAACCTGGGAGAAGCCCCTGAGGTTACCAGCCTCGTCCCTGAGGGCCGTGATCACGACGTCCGCCAGAAAGCGCGTGCCGTCCTTGCGGATCCGCGAGCACTCCTCCTCGAAGCGTCCCTCGGTGGCCGCGATGCGTAGCTCCTCCTCAGGGACCTTACGTTCGACATCCTCCTCGTCGTAGAAGACAGAGAAGTGCTCGCCGACGACTTCGGAAGCCTCGTAGCCCTGTATGCGCTCGGCCCCTTCGTTCCAGCTCACGATGTGTGCGTCCGGGCTGAGCATAAAGATCGCGTATTCCCTGACGCCCTCCACCAGCAGCCGGAAGATCTCCTCGCTCCGGCGCAGCTCTTGCTGGTTGCTCTCCAGCTCGGCGATGATGCTTTCCAACCGCGAGGTGCGCTCCTCGACCCTGTTTTCGAGGTCCTTGTTGAGCTGCCGGATCGCTTCTTCGGCCCGCTTGCGCGCGGTGACGTCGCGGATTATGGCGAGCACGAACCGGGCTTCACCGCCGCCCATCCCGTCCACCTGACGCACGGGACTCAGGGACATCTCGACCCTGATCCCCTCCCCATCCTTCCTGATCGCGGGAAGGTCGAGTAGTGCGTCAGAGTCGATGTAGGGACCGTGTCCGGTCTGGGCGTAACGGGTAATGCCTGTCTGGTGGGCTGCTTTGAGGGATTCGGGAACCAGCGCTTCGACGCGCAGTTTCAGGGCCTCTTCGGTCGAGTGGCCGAACATCTTCGCGGCCGCCGGGTTCCAGAGAACTATGCGCTGGGTTCTCGCGTCCGCCACGATCACCGCGTCCCTGATCCTCTCGAAGAGCCTGCCGAAGCCCAGGTCCTCAGGCCTCAACGGTTCGCCCGCCATCAGGTCGGACCTCGTTCTAGAACGTGCCCCGACCGAACACGACGAGCACCTCCAAGACAAAACAGCCGCCCAAAATCGGAAAACGCTTGGATCACCGGCCTCCCATTCCCCTAGTAGTTGCGAGGTCCTCGACCTCTACCCCACGGGGATAAGCTCATCGCGTGGCAGCATATCAGCCTGCGCGTTTCAACGCATGCCGCGGGGTAACCCCGAATCGAAGGGCGTTCTCTAGGGCCGCGGCGTAGTCGCCGCGGCCCTCCGCTACGGATGCCGCTCGATTCTGCGCCCTACTAGCGCACCGTGAAAAACCACCTGTACTGCTGCGCGAGGGGGTTGCCCGCCGCATCTTTCGCCCCTGTGCTCACCACCGCCTTGTAGGTGACGCCCGCCTGCAGGGAGTTGGTCGGGTCGAGCGTAGCCGTGCTCGCGCCGTAGCCGACCTTGGCGCCGATCTTGGTGGTAGAGCCTTTCTTGAAGAGCTTGAACGTCTGGCCGGTTATGGAGGGGGCCAGCATGTCCTCCGAGAAGGTGGCCGTGACGTTTGCTGTGCGGTCAGCCCCCGTGGCGCCGGCTGCGGGCACGGTGCTCTTGACCGTGGGAGGAGTAGTGTCACCACCCTGCGTCGTAGAGACCGTAAAGGATCTCGTAGCAGGTGAGAGATCCGTGTTGCCAGCAGCGTCGGTAGCCTGCACGCTGAACGTGTAGCTACCGTTGGACAATCCGCTGTAGCTCGTGGGCGAGCCGCAAGAAGAGAAAGCAGCCTCTACTGGCTCGAGCTTGCACTCGAAAAGACTGTTAGTCTCACTAGAGGAGAAACCGAACTGAGCCGTGGTACCGGGAATGGTACCGCTAGGCCCGCTCATGATGGCCGTCTCGGGCGGCGTGGTGTCTTCGGAGGGAGGCGGCGTCCCCCCACCCTCATCCTCGATCGAGCGGCACGTGGCCTTGGCGCACGTCTCGAGCCTATGAAGCCTATCCACGAGGCTGGCCGGAGCGCTGCCCGGGGTGCTGTTCTCCTCGAAGGGGTCGGTGCTCAAGTCGTAGTATTCCTTGAACCCGCCCCCGTACTCGATGTACTTGACCCCATCGGCCGTCCGGATGGCGAAGTAGTCTTGCTCCGGGGACCCCAGTTCGCGTCCTTCGAGCAGGATAGCAGTACGCCAGCTGGACGCCTTTCCGTGCAACAAGGGCTCGAGAGAGCGTCCGTCTATATAGGTAGGCTGCGCGACGCCGCCAAGATCAAGGAACGTCGGCATGAAGTCGGGGAAGGTCACCAGCCCGTCGACGCTAGAACCCTTCTCAACACCGGGGCCACGAACGAGCAGCGGCATGTGCGAGCTTTCCTCGTACGGCCGGAATTTGTTTCTCGGGATACGGTGCTCGCCGTGTTGCCTGGTGCCGGATCAGCTCAGGCTGCACAAGGATCATATCCACATCGGCTACAAGGACAGAGCAGGAACCCACAACACCAGATGAGCCAGGCAGGATAATATACGCCTCATGCTTTTTCCCGCCCCGATGAGCGGCACCCGCCCATGATCGATGTAAGCGGAGGGGTGCTGCTCGCGCTCGCGGGCTTCGCGGCCGGGGCCATCAACGCCGTTGCCGGGGGTGGCTCGCTCGTCACGTTTCCAGTCCTGATCGCGGTCGGGTATCCGCCGCTGGTCGCCAACGTCACCAACAACGTCGCCGTCTCCCCCGGCTACGCCACGGGCGCCTGGGGCTACCGTAGGGAGCTCCGGGGCCAGCGCAGGCGGATCGTGCCGCTCGCGGCACTCAGCGCGTTCGGCAGCATGGTGGGAGTCGGGCTGATCCTTCTCAGCTCGACGGCCGCTTTCGATGGCGTCGTGCCGTACCTCGTCCTCGCCGCCTGCGCGCTTCTGGCGGCCCAGCCCGCGATCGGACGCAGGATCGGGGATCACACCAGGGAGGGCGGACGCCCCGGCGCCGGCGCGCTGGTCGGCCAGACGCTGGCCGCCGTCTACGGCGGCTACTTCGGCGCCGCCCTGGGCGTAGCCGTTCTCGCCCTCCTCGGCACCTTATTCGACGACACGCTGCAGCGCCTCAACGCGCTCAAGGCGTTGCTCCAGCTCGTGATCGGGAGCACGGCCGCGCTCGCTTTCGCCTTGCTGACGCACGTGGCGTGGGGCGCCGTGGCCATCGTCGGACCAGCATCGCTCGCGGGAGGCCTACTCGGAGCGCGCCTCGCCAAGCGGGTGAGCGACCGGGTGCTGCGAGGCGGGATAGTGGCCTACGGGGTCGCCGCAGCCATCTGGCTCTTCCTGCGATAAAGCTTGTCAGCACTTCAGCATTTCAGCTCTTCAGCATTTTGCTCTTGCTCAAGTGCTGATGGGTCATCCGCGAAGGGTTCTACTCTTCCCGGAAGCCGTCTAGTAGGCCCCTGGCGTAGTCGCCTTCGTGCCCGTCTATCCATGTTACCAGCGCCGGCTTGTGCGTCTCCATGGCCACGTAGCGCAAGGTCGGTATGTCCAGGACTTCCACGCGGGTGTAGCGGCGCACGGACTCCAGTTCGTCTAGCACGTTCTTGGGGATTCTTACCGGCTCTGGCATGGTCAGTAGTGTATCCTCGACACGAAAAATGGCCCAGCAAGTATAGGTTTCCGTGACCCACCCGCCTCATACCTCCCGGATCGCTCGGCACAGAGCCGTACGAGGCCGTAACTAAACCCTCTGTGCACGCACGATGAGACGCTTTTCGAAGGTGGGGATCGGGGTGCAGGTCTGCAGCGTCAGCATGTCCCTCCCTCGTACCTGCCCCGTAACCCATTGATCGGTCGCATCGACGAGGAAGGTTTCGCTCACCCGATACGCGTAGGTTCGTCCCCGGCGGTCCCTGAGAACCACCCTGTCGCCCTCCCGAAGCTCGTCCAGGTCGTAGAAGAGCATGCGGCTCCACGTTCCCCTGAAGCCCATGCGGTGCCCCGCCAAATAGACGTTCCTCTGGGGGGTCTTAGACCACGGCAGGGAGGTGTCGGGCAGGTGGGCGACCCCCTTCGCAAGCGCTATCTGGCCGGCAGAATCGTACACGGGAGCGCCGTAGATGCCTATCGCCTCTATGGTGAGGCTCATTATCGCGCCGGCAGGCATGGGGTAGTGGCGTGGCCGGTTGGCGGCCTCTATCTCGTGGGGCGTGGGCCTCTGCCAGCCGGACTCGCCGACGGGTAGGGTTGTTCGTCCTGTATTCGATTCGGGCTGCGGCTGCGATCCTACCTCGTCCTGAGGGTCAGGAGCGAGCTTGGGTTCGCCTCCCGACGATCCGAGGTTCGCTTCCTCCTTCGAGGACTCGGGGGCGGGTACACTCCTCTCCCGTTCCCGCCACGGCTCGACAGAACTTGCGCCACGGATAAGTGATCCAGCAGAAGACTTCGCGCTCGTCTTCGTTTCCGAGGCGACGGCCCGCTCGGGGACGTCACGGAGCAGCATGGTGATCACCACCGCGACGAGGGCGAGCACGATCGCTAAGGCCATCGCGATCGTGCCCACCCTGAGGAGTGGATCGTTGCCGAACCCCCGGTTGCCCGCAGGAAACCTCAAGCGCGCACCGCGCTACGGGTCTCGACGAATCGAAGTTCCAAGGACCGAGAAACCGACGCCTAGGAGGGCGAGAGCACCAAACGCGAGGGCGGGCAGCGGTACGCCGCCAGTGTTGGGTAGCGGCCTCTTGGAAGTCGTGTCAGGGATCACCTTGTCGGGGTTGTTATCATCGCCGGCGTTGTATTGGTCGCCGGCAGCGGTGCCGTTGTTATTTCCGTTTCCGTTTGCTGCTGCGCCACAGTCCTCGATGGTCACCGTGTAAGTCGCCCCGTTGGAAGGCTTGATGTTCACTACGAGATCATACGAGCCGGCGCCATCGGTCACGATGAAACTGTTCCTTTCGTCCTTATCGACGATTGCGTAGTCAACCAGCCCGAAACGATCCTCGATGTCTATGGTTGCGTTATCGAATGGCCCGGGATCTTGGAAGGCCACATCATAAGATACGCGGAAGACATCACCGGTGGTCGTGAAGGGGGTCCTGGTGTTTTCGGTCGTGGGCCCGACGGTGATCACCTCTCGAGGATTCTGGCAGGCACCATCACTGACCGGCGCCGCAGTCGTCGCCTCGGGCGACGCTGCCGGACTCCCGGTGGTTTCCTGACCCCAGGCAGGAAACGCGAATACCAATAGTAAGGTGATGGCTGCTAACACCATCAGTACGTATTTCATAAGTGGTCCTCCCCGCCCGTCAAGTGTCCCGCCCATCTCATCACTCTACGTTGTCGGCACGTTTCATGCAACATTTGTGACCTTGAGGCAGCCACTTCTCCCGGGACGACCTCGGCATTTCAGATTTTCGACGGCACCCGTCCTACCATCGACCGGGGCGAAAAAGACCATGCCTACCCTGCCTGATCGCGCGTCGAGGCCGTTTCGGGCTTGAGAATACCCACCGCAATGCCACTTCCCCACCATTTGACCTACACTGCAGCCCGCAAGAAGCGGAAGGCCGGGTCCTTAGCAAGAAAGGACCCCGGCTCGCAAAGAGGTTTATGTATAAGTGCCCCTACACCCCCGTTAGAAGCCTGCCCAAATCAGTGTCTTGAGATTTCGTCGCTTTCGCATGCTTTGCATGCTTGCCATCCCAGCCAGCCACCGTCACGTTCTGCTCTGTGGTACTCGTCGTGGTCGGCTCGGTCACGACGCTCGCCTCGTTGGCGGCTTTGCACTCAGATGACACTGCCCCATTGTTGGCATCGCCCCTGTAAGACACCACTACCAACACGACCCCGCCCACACGTACTTACCCCTGACTACGAGCCTGACGAGTACAGTATTGTTGGCAACGGGCGAGCGTGTCTATCTGCCGTATGGCCACACCTTGACGGTGAGGCCGATATTCTCCTGAACGCTGAGGAGGTGAACTTAGCCCCCTAACACCTCGATGCCTCGGTAGATGAGCGTGACATGCTCGAGGAAGTCAGCTGTAGTCCCGGCGAAGATGAAGGACACCACAAGCCAAAAGCACAAGATCGCCAAGACCAGATTGCGAGTAGAGGGGCCGGGGCTGTTATGCCCCGGCCCCGATTGTTGGTCTGGTAGACCAGTCCGTCAGTTCACCTCCTACTTGCGGATCTGGATCGAAATGATCATGTGCTGACCTGACTCGACCCCGAAGGGGCTAACCCGGATGTAGTACATGGCACCCGCCTTCGCCTTGAGAGCGAAGGGAGCAGATTCCCTGATCCCTTCTTGGGGTTAGCACCCTACCTCGTCAGGCAAGGAGCCCGCCCCTTCGTCGCGACCATCTAATTTTGAGAGGTTTGCTCGGTTCCGCACATGGTCCTAGTGGACATTTCTTGTGGGCCTTTTGGTCACCCTTCTTCATATGGTCCTTTCAGTCACCCCTCTGTGGTACGGATGAGCATTGAGGGCTTGCAATC
>JBKPSF010000406.1:0-10907 GCA_046734875.1 Actinomycetota bacterium
GATGGTCCATGTAGCGGTTGAGCTCCTCTTGGAAGTTCCAGTCGTCGGTGGGGTTGCCGACGACTAGGGCGCCGCCTTCCGGCGTTAGGGTGAAGAGGTAGATGAGCCTTCCGCCGTGCTCGGGCGCTATCACGGCGTAGAGGTGCTCGCCTTTCAGGATCACCTCGTCCTCGCCGTCTTCGTCGATATCCTTGACTTCCGCGGAAGGAGGCCGCTCCGTCCTGGCGAACCACCGGGCGGCTTCTACCATTACTAGGCACGCGCGGGCGTGGCTAGCCACAGCCTTGGCCCAGGGAGCCGCGACGGAGCCGTCCTCGCTGGAGTCGTACCAGGCGGTTTCGTAGGCGCAGGCGAGGAGGTGTTTCCAGGCGAGATCCAGCAGCTGCCGGTCTACGCCCTCCCGCTGCGCCAGGCGCAGTGCTTTCTGGGCGTGGGCCAATCGCTCCCTGTAGGGCGACCACGCGGCGCTCTCCCACCATCCGCGGTAGTCTTCACCCGCCTCCCATTGCTGCGCCACCTCGAAGAAGGTACCGGGCTCCAGCCTCCGCTCTTCTTGCGGCCGGTGTCCGGCCAGCCACTCGGACATCAAGACGGGAGCCACGTCATCTCGGGACGCTACCCAGCGCAGAAAAGCGTCGTAGCGTCCGAGGGCGCTGGCATCCCAACCGCCGACGCCCGCTGTCATCTCTAGGTCGTCGGCGTAGACGAGGAGCGTATCGTCCCCGCCATTCTGGCTGAGCGATTCGACCGTCTTCCCCAGGCGCCGCCAATGCTCGGGGAAACGGGGCGGTACCCAGTAGCGCAGGTTGGCCGAGATGGGCACCATCACCAGGCCGTCCGCCTCGGCGATGCGGTAGGTTCTGTATGTTTCGGTCATAGCGGGCTTATCGTAGGAATGGGACCGGCTGGCGTTCGAGTCAAACGGTCCGATCGAGTCGAATCGTGCGCGCAGGCTACCCGCATAGGAGCCATTGGTGGGGTAGAGCAGCCGGTCGTCCAGCAGGACGAAGCGGTAGCCACCGTTTGCCAGTTCGCTGCTGGTCAGGGTGGGGGCCAGCTTCTCGGTGTTCCAGACCCGTTCCGGCACCCAGCAGACCTCGACCTCTTCCGGCGGGCGGCGCAGGTGGCGGCGATAGAGCCAGAGGAACTCGTCGAGCTGCCGCGAGTTGAACGAAGGCTCGAACAAGGGCATCACGTTCTCGGAGTACGTTCCGCCTATCAGGGAGATGAGGCCCTTCTCCCGCAGGTCCCTCACCAGTTCCAGGAACCACGGGTAGTGCCAGGCGAGGGTCTCGATCAGGGTGCCGCTCAGGTGAAGGTTCGCGGTGATGCCGTACTTCTCGTGCAGACTGAGAGCCGCCGCGTAGCCCTCCACTATCTCCGAGATCCCCTCCCGGTTGTCGTAGCCGTCGGTGATGAGGTACTGGTTGGCGTGGTGCACGAGGGCCAGCGGCACGGCCCGTTTGGACCGCATCCTCCCCCGTCCTCCCACCTGGGTGAGCGGCGCCCTTTTGGTTCTGGCGAGGGCGGGCCTCCGGCCTCCGGAGTGGACCCGCGCGTAGAGACGCTCGTACTCCCGGGCGGCGTTCTCCCACGAGAAGTTGGCGCCCATGGCCCGCGCTTGCAGGGCCTGCCACTCGCTCTTGCGGCTATATACCTCCAGGGCTGTGCGCACCGCTTTCACCAGTGACCGCGGGGAGCGGCGGCCGAAGGTGAAGCCCAGCCCGGATTCCGGGTGCTGGGTTTGGTCCCGGATGGTCTCGGCCAGGCCGCCGGTGCGACGGACGATGGGGATGGAGCCGTAGCGCAGCGCGATCATGGGTCCAAGGCCGCAAGGCTCGAAGGTGGAAGGGGCGAGGAAGCAGTCCGACCCGGCGTACACCTGCCTCGCCAGCGCTTCCTCGCTGGTGGCGTGGTAGGTGACGGCGCCGGCGTGGCGGGACGCCGCTTCCTCCAGCGCCCGCTCGTAATGCTTATCACCCCGGCCCATGATCACGACCTGAGCGCCCAGGGCGATCATCTCGTCCACGCTCCCGCACAGAAGGTCCACGCCTTTCTGATCGACGAGGCGGGCCACCATGCCGAGCAGGGGCGCGTCCGGGTTGGGCTCAAGCCCGCTCAACTCTTGGAGAACGGCCTTGTTCCTCTGCTTGCCATCGACGAACGACCCGTCGTAATGCGCGGCGATGTAGGGGTCTGTCGTGGGGGCGAACTCCTCGTAATCCACGCCGTTGAGGATGCCGTAGAAGTCGCCCGTCCTGGAGCGCAGCAAGCCGTCCATGCCCATCCCGTGCTCGACGGTGAGGATCTCTTTCATGTAGCTCCGGCTGACGGTGTTCACGGCATCGGCGAAGGCTATCCCCCGCGCCAGCATGCTGCCCTCGCCGTCTTCCAGCCCGGCGAGCGCCTCCGTCTCCGGTCCGAAGTGCCCCTGATAGGCGAGGTTGTGGATGGTGAGCACCGTCCTCGTACGACCCAACGCCGCCCGATCCGGACCACTACGAACGTACTGCGGGACCAACCCCAGATGCCAATCGTTGCAGTGGATGACGTCGGGCTTCCACCCAGAGCGAGCGGCAAAGGCCGCAATAGCCTTGGAGAACAACACGAAGGGGGCGACGTCGTCATCCTCGTAGCCGCCGTACGCCGCCTCCCGGTCGAAGTAGGTCTCGTTACCCACCGCGTAGACGCTCACACCCCCGTGCACGCCGTGATGGTCAACGTGGGCCAGCTCCGTCTCCAGCCCCATGGGAATCTCCAGCGATGCGGTTGGCCTCCCCGCTCCCACGCACGAGTAAGCCGGCAGCACCAGTCTTACGTCGTGGCCAAGCCGTGCCAGCGCTTTCGGCAGAGAAGCACCCACATCCGCGAGTCCACCGACCTTGATGAAAGGGTAGGCTTCGGCGATGGCGAACAAGAGCTTTAGGGGTTTGTTGCTCATCGCTACCAATTACCTCTTTCATCGGTCGGCTCGCAGGCCGAGATGCTCCGGAACGCGCCCGCATAGCCTTCAGCAAAGCCCTGAAGGCAGACCCGGGCGCAGCTAGCCGGCCAGAAGATCACTGAGTGCCAACCCTCGGTTTCGGGACGGTCCGGCCTGAGCTTCATGTTCAAGCATTCTCTACCCCCTCAGTAGTACGCTCCGCCGAAGCGTACTGTCAAGTAGCCTCGGTATTGTCTCGGTTTCACATGAGTTTAATATTAGTATCTGAATTGTCTCTATGCAATAGCGCATCTCCGAATTGATTAAGCGACCTTCAAAGTTCCCGAGATTTTCTCAAAGGTCTTGATATGCATTCCCGACCGAAAAACTTCGAGACGCTCGTCGAGGTCTCGGAGGCTTCGACCTCTTGTAGTCGGGCGGGGTCCATTCGCCTTGCCGCCGCAACGCGGCGCCCCGCTGCGGGCTGGTTCCCCCTCGGGCGGATCCGGTCCTAGATTTGGAAGGTGTACTTCTTCATCCCTACCTGGTATGATGCGCCTCCACACACGCGCTACGTCCACAGGGAAAGGAATGGTCGCGTGAGAAGGACAACCGCTGTGCCGACGGCGATGGGGATCGCCGCCTAGGATGTTGCCTCCGGGGTACGCCCTGCGGATGGCTGCGCCCCTGTTGGTGGTGCTGGTCGTGCTCTTAGGCGCGTCCGCCTTCGCCACCTGGCAGGCGCACACCGGATCATCGCACGCCCTGCCTGACAAGGCGGCCCGGGCCATAGCTCGGAGCGTGGGGAGCGGTCCACCGAGCGCGACATCGATGCCCGCGACTCCGGTAGATCCGGAGTCGGTTAGACTCCCGCTAAGCAACGATGGAGACAGTGAAGAAGACGGCAGTGGTGACCCGTTGGAAGTGTTCGCGATGGTCGGTTTTTGGGTCCTGCTGCTGTGCGGTCGTCGGCTCCTATTGGCCTCATGCGACGGGCCGGCGAAGCTTTCCTCCATTTACTCCTCGGCCTTAGAGCGGCCCGGCTAACCCCGTAGACAGCCTTACTTACTCGTAGCGCAGCAGGATGCGCTGCAGCAGCAGCCGCACCCGAAAAGCTGGCCGAGCAATCCAGAGATGGAAAGCGTTCCGAACACGCTCACTCGCTCTTCATCTCGAACCACCCTCGGCAGGGCATTTCTTCGGTATCGGGTGCCGGCTCGACAACACCTACGCGGGGAGGTCACCAGCAGTGATTCGTTCGATCATCGGTATGAGCTTGCGGTTCTGGATGTTACTCATCGCCATCGCGGTGGGCGTGATGGCGGTGGGGATAGTACAGCTCCGGAACGCGCCAGTGGACGTGCTCCCCGAGTTCACGCCGCCCTACGTGGAGGTCCAGACCGAGGCATTGGGGCTCTCCGCCAACGAGGTCGAAGAGATGATCACCGTCCCTCTGGAGGCCGACCTGCTCAACGGCATAGAGGGCGTCGACGTTATCCGCTCGGAGTCGGTATCGGGGCTTTCCGATATCGTGCTGGTGTTCGAGCCCGGAACCGATGTCTACCATGCCAGGCAGTTGGTGCAGGAGCGCCTCACGGGGGCGACGGGGGCGGCCGGGCTTGCGGTGGCATACTCCAGACCGCCCACTATGATCAACCCTCAGTCGTCGGCGAGCCGGGTCATGATGATCGGCATCGACCCCAACAAGCTGTCGCCAATCGAGGCTGGGGTGATCTCCAACTGGGTGATAAGGCCCCGCCTGGTGGGCGTGGCTGGCGTGGCGAACGTTTCTATCTGGGGCCTGCGAGACCAGCAGCTTCAGGTGCAGGTCGACCCGGAGCAGCTTCAGGATCAAGGGGTCACGCTGAACCAGGTCGTCTCGACGACGGGCAACGCGCAACTGGTGTCGCCGCTGACCTTCCTCGAGGCCTCCACGCCCGGTACCGGAGGGTTCATCGAGACGCCCATTCAGAGGCTTCAGGTCAGGCACGTCTTCGAGAACTTCGGGACACCGGAAGCCCTGGGCGATGTGACGGTCGAGGGCACCGAAGGCCGGCTGCGCGTCGCCGACGTGGCCAACGTGGTGGAGGAGCACCAGCCGCTGATCGGCGACGCTATCGTCGGCGGCAACGATGACCGCCTGCTGCTCGTGGTGGAGAAGTTCCCCGGCGCGGACACTGCAGAGGTTACCGCCGGGGTCGAAGACGCGCTGGGCAAGCTGCAGCCCGGTCTCTCCGGCATGAAGTTCGACACGAACGTCTTCCAGCCGGCGACCTACATCGTGGACGCGATCGACAATCTGAGGCTCGCGTTCATCATCGCCGGTGTTCTTTTGGCCATCATCCTCGCCGCCTTCCTGTTCTCGTGGCGCACGGCGTTGATCTGCCTCGTGACGATTCCCCTGTCTCTGGTGGCGGCGGCGCTCGTGTTCTACCTGCGCGGTCAGACGTTCAACCCGATCGCGTTCGCCGGGCTCGCCGTAGCGATACCGTTCATCATCGACGACGCGGTAGTCAGCGCCCACAACGTCGCCCGACGCCTGGGCGAGCATCGCGAGGACGGCGACGACGCCTCGACCTCGGACGTCGTGCTCGGGGCCCTGGCCGAAGTGAGGAGGCCCGCCACGTACGGCGCGTTTATCGCGCTGCTTGCGGTAGTGCCTGTCATGGTCATGGAGGGGCGGCCCGGCGCGTTCTTCGAGCCGCTGGCGCTCTCCTACGTGCTGGCCGTGCTCGCGTCGATGGTCGTCGCGCTCACGGTCGCGCCGGCATTGAGCCTGTTGGTGTTCTACAGGGGATCTGTGGTACGCCGCGAGTCCCCGATCCTGCGGCTGCTGAACCCGCGCTACGACGGCGTCCTTTCGCGGCTCGTCAGCGCACCGCGTGCGG
Organism: Actinomycetota bacterium; assembly: GCA_046734875.1. Lineage (GTDB taxonomy): Bacteria > Actinomycetota > Rubrobacteria > Rubrobacterales > Rubrobacteraceae > Rubrobacter_D. Next base: position 5,812 of record JBKPSF010000406.1, read on the forward strand.
TGCTCATCGCTGCTGTGGTCTGCGTGGCCATCGGCCTCGCCGCGCTGCCGCTGCTCAGCACGTCGGTCGTTCCTTCGTTCAAGGACAGGGACGTGCTGGTCCGTCTCCAGAGCCCGCCCGGCACCTCGGAGACGAAGATGAGCGCTCTGACGGCGCAGGTAAGCCGCGACCTGGGGACCATTCCAGGGGTCGAAGACGTTGGCGGCCACGTCGGGCGCGCCCTGACCGGGGATCAGATCGTCGACGTCAACTCGAGCACCCTCTCCGTCCAGATCGGCTCCGACGCCGACTACGACGCGACTGTGGCTGAGATCGATGACGTAGTTGGCAGCCTCGACGAGACCGTCAAGAGCAACGTGGCGACCTACTCGCAGCAACAGATCGGCGCCGTCGGGACGCTAGTCGACGCGGAGGCGCCGAGTTCCGGCAATAACCTCGATGTCCTCACCGGCGCGGACAAGCCCCTCGTGGTGCGTGTCTACGGCCAGGACCTCGACACCCTTCGCCGCGAGGCCAACGACGTGCGAGATATCGTGGGCGGGGTCGACGGCGTCCTCGACCCGACCGTCGAGCACGTGCCCGAGGAGCCGGTCCTCGCGATCGAGACCGACCTCGCCAGGGCGGAACCTTACGGGATCAAACCGGGCGACGTGCGCCGGGCGAGTGCGATGTTGTTGCAGGGCATCACGGTCGGCAACATCTTCGGCGAGCAGAAGGTGTTCGAGGTCGTCGTGAAGGGCGTTCCCGACGTGCGTCAGGGCGTGGACAGCGTACGCAGCATGCTGATCGACACGCCTGGGGGCGGTCACGTGCGGCTGGATCAGGTCGCCGACGTGAACACCCGGCCTTCGCCGGCCGTCATCAAGCGTGACGCGGCCGAGCGCTACATCGACGTCGAAGCCAACGTCAGCGGCCGCAGCCTCGCCGCCGTGTCCACCGACGTCGAAGATCGCCTCGCGAACGCCGAGTTCCCGCTCGAGTACCACGCCGAGGTGCTCGGGCAGACCACGACGGGCCAGGAGATCCACCTGGCGCGGGTTGTGGGCTTCGGTATTACCGCCGTGATCGCCATCTTCTTGTTGTTCCAGGCCGCATTCAGGAGCTGGCGCCTGGCGGGGCTGGCCTTCCTCACCCTGCCGGTGGCCCTCGCCGGCGGGGTACTGGCGGCGCTTATCGACGGAGCCACGCTCTCGCTCGGCTCGCTGATCGCGTTCCTGGGCCTGCTTGGCCTCGCCTCCCGCAACGGCGTGATGCTGATCGATCGCTTCCAGCAACTCCGGCTCGAGGAGGCTTTTGGTGCCGATCTCGTCCAGCGCGGGGCACGTGAGAGGTTCGCGCCGACGCTGACCGTCGCTGTGGCGACGGCCGCGGTGGTATTGCCGTTCGTGATCATGGGCGACATCGCCGGCCTCGAGATCGTCAACCCGATGGCGATCGTGCTGCTGGGCGGCCTCGTAACCACCACGTTGCTCGCCCTCTTCGTGCTGCCGGCCCTGTATTTGCGTTTCGGCGCCGGCGCAGAGCCCACGCCGGCTACCGAAACATATCCGGCACCCGGCGCGGAGACGACCGGGCCGGCGTATCGCGGCAGTGAGGGCGCTGCCGAGCGGTTCCGCCGGTCCGACAGGGTGCCCGAGCGGCGGGCCAACGCGGCCCGTCAGGAAGGCACCCCGGGGGAAAGGCGCGGCGAATGAGCGGGTTGCGTGTAGCCCTCGAGCGCAGGCGGCGGTTGCGTGCCGCCTGCGCGGGTTTCGTGCTGATCGCCTGTGGCGCGGTACCGCTTTCCGCGTGCGGCGAGGCAAGCACGGGCTACGACTACGAGACGGCAAGCCATCATGAGCCCGCCAAGCTCGAGCCGATCAAAGGAACGGATGTCCAGCGCGTAATGTTCGACGCCGAAGGGGCCAGGCGGGTCGACCTCCAGACGGTCCCGATCCGTCAGGACGGCCAGCAAAAGGTCATACCCTACAAGTCCGTCGTCTACCACGCCGATGGCAAGGCGTACGCTTACACCTCACCCGAGCCGCTGACCTTCGTGCGACGGGAGATCGAAATCGACCATGTGGCCGGTGACAGCGCCGTGCTATCCGACGGCCCCCCAGCCGGTACGGAGGTCGTGACGGTCGGGGCCGCCCAGGTGTACGGCTCCGAGTTCGAGGTCTCACATTGAAAGGTAGGGATGCCTGATGCGTTGGATCGTTGGATCGAGCTTGCGGTTCCGGTGGTTGGTGATCTTCGCCGCTGCGGCGCTTATGGTCTTCGGCATCGGCGAGACCCGCAACGCAGATGTAGACGTCTTCCCCGAGTTCGCCCCCCCGATGGTGGAGGTCCAGACCATCGCGGTTGGCAACTCCTCAGAGCAGGTAGAGGAGCTGATCACGATCCCGCTCGAGGACCAGCTAAACGGGGTCCCCGGGCTCGAGGAGATACGCTCCAAGTCGGTCGCCGACCTCTCGCAGATCCAGCTCGTTTTCGCCAGGGATACCGACCTCTACGAGGCGCGGCAGCTGGTGCAGGAGCGCTTGACGGGGGCGACACCCAGCCTGCCGACCTGGGCGAGCCCGCCGGTCATGCTGCCCCCGCTCTCGTCGACGAGCCGGATATTGAAGATCGGGATCACATCGGACCAGTTGAACATGAGAGACATGTCCGTGGTCGCCTACTGGAAGATCAGGCAAGAGTTGCTGCGCGTTCCCGGCGTGGCGAACGTGGCCATCTACGGTGAGCAACTCAAACAGCAACACGTGCAGGTAGACCCAACCCTGCTCGCCCAGCACGGCGTCTCGCTGGAGCAGGTGATGAACCAGACGGCCGACTCCCTGGACGCGGGGCTGTTGCGCTACTCGGAAGGCGCGGTAATCGGAACCGGCGGTTTCGTGGAGCAAGGCGGCCAGAGGCTCGACGTGCAAAACGTGCTGCCCATCCTCGGACCCGAGGACCTCGCCAAGGTGTCGCTTGAGGGAAGCAACGGAAAAAACTTGCGCCTCGAGGACGTGGCGACCGTGAAGTGGGACTCCCAACCGCTGATCGGTGATGCCGTCATCAACGACGGCCGCGGCCTGATGCTTATAGTCCAGAAGTTCCCGAACGCCAACACGTTGGAGGTAACGCGGGGCGTCGAAGAGTCTATAGACGACATGCGTCCCGGCCTCCCCGGCATGGAGATAGACACGACCATCTTCCGGCCCGCCACCTTTATCGAGCTGGCGCTCGCCAACCTCACCAAGGCGCTGCTCCTCGGCGTCCTGCTCGTGATCCTGATCCTGGCCGCCTTCCTCTTCGAGTGGCGCACGGCGTTTATCAGCCTGGTAGCGATCCCGCTCTCTCTGCTCGCGGCCGTGCTCGTGCTTCAATGGTTCGGCACCGTTATCAACGTGATGATCCTGGCTGGGCTCATCGTCGCCATCGGGGTCGTCGTCGACGACGCGATAATCGACGTCGAGAACATCGTGCGACGATTGCGCCAGAACAGGAGCGAGGACACCGGCAAGTCGACCTTCGCGATCGTGCTCGAGGCATCGGTGGAGGTGCGGACCGCGATCACTTACGCGACGCTTATCAACGTGGTCGCGATAGTGCCGGTCTTTTTCCTGGAGGGGCTCTCCGGTGCCTTCTTCAAACCGCTCGTGCTCTCCTACGGGATCGCGGTGCTCGCGTCGATGGTAGTGGCGCTTACCGTGACGCCGGCGCTGTGCCTGCTCTTGTTGTCGAGGGGGCACAGGCACCAGGAATCCCCCCTCTTACGGGTGCTCAAGCGCGGCTACGGCGCGGGCCTGGCGCGCATCATCCGCACGCCGCGGCCGGCGATGGCCACCGTCGCCGTGTGCCTGATCGCCGCCATCGCGGTGACGCCGACGCTAGGGACGATCCTGCTCCCGGATTTCAAGGAACGGGACTTCCTCATGCACTGGCTTTCGAAGCCAGGCACGTCCAGGGCGGAAGAGTTTCGGATCTCGGTTTCGGCATGCAAGGACCTGCGGGAGATCCCAGGCATTCGCAACTGCGGATCGCACATAGGGCAGGCCTTCCTGGCCGACGAGCCCTACGGCGTTGACTTCGGCGAGAACTGGATCAGCGCCAACCCCCAGGTGGATTACGACAAGACCCTGGCCAACGTCCAGGACACGGTCGATAGCTACCCGGGGCTCTACAGGGACGTACAGACGTACCTGAGGGAGAGGGTAAGGGAGGTGCTAACGGGCACGAGCGAAGCCATCGTCGTGCGCATCTATGGCCCAGACCTCGACGTGCTTTACGCCAAGGCGGACGAGATCTCGAAGGAGCTGCAGGACGTCCCCGGTCTCATCGACGCGCACGCCGACCTTCAGGAGGAGCTGCCAAACGCGGAGGTCGAGGTAGACCTCGCCGCAGCGCAAGACTACGGCATCAAGCCCGGCGACGTGCGCCGGCAGGCCTCCACCCTTGTCGCGAGCGAGGAGGTCGGCGACATCTTCAAGGGTGGCAAGGCCTACGACGTGCACGTCTGGAGCACACCCGAGACCCGCAACAGCGTGAGCAGCTTGCGCCAGCTTCCGATCGACACGCCAGGGGGAGAGCAAATCACCCTCGAGCAGGTGGCCGACGTTCGCCTAGCGGCGACCCCGAACGCCATAGAACGCACGCAGCAGTCGCGCCGGATCGACGTCGGCGCCAACGTGGAGGGACGCGACCTCGGCTCCGCCGTGAGCGCCGTCGAGGACCGCATCGCGGGGGTCGATCTGCCGCGCGAATACCACATGGAGGTGCTCGGCGAGTCCAACGAGCTGGCCGCCGCGCAGAAGAACCTGCTGATCTACGGTATCGCAGCGGCGCTGGCGATCTTGTTCCTCCTGCAGGCTTCCTTCGGTAGTTTGCGCCTGGCGCTGGTGCTCTTCCTTACCCTGCCGATGGCGCTCGTAGGCGGGGTGCTCGCTGTGTGGATGGGCGGCGGGATACTCTCTCTCGGCTCCCTGATCGGGTTTTTGACCGTGTTCGGCATCGCGGCGCGCAACGGGATCCTCATGATCAGCCACTTCCAGCACCTGGAGCGGGAGGAGGGCGAAGCGTTCGGTCCGGCTTTGGTCCTCCGTGGGGCGAAGGAGCGGCTCGCGCCGATC
>JBKPSF010000407.1:0-1124 GCA_046734875.1 Actinomycetota bacterium
CCTCACTAGCCTACCGGGCATGGGACCGATCCTCGGGGCCGAGTTCTTGGTAGCCGTGGGCGACATCCGCTCCTTCGAGAGTGCAGACAGGCTCGCCGCCTACGCAGGTCTTGTCCCGGCAGCTCGCGACTCCGGCAAGAGGGTGGGTAACAACAGAAGGATGCGTGGTGGCAACAAAACCCTCAAGCGGGTCTTCTACCAGTCTGCCTTTGCCAGCCTGCGCAGCGCTCCTGAGTCACGGGTCTTCTACGACCGCAAGAGGGCAGAGGGCAAGAGACACACTCAGGCTCTCATTGCTCTGGCGCGTCGGAGGGTCAACGTCGTGTGGGCGATGCTGCGTGACGGCACCACCTTCGAGACCAGATCTGCGGCTTGACATTTTCATAGAGATTCTTCTAGGAGGTTGGGTGAATAGCCGCCTGTACTAGATCGCAGGTAGCAGCCCCCTACTCACGGGGTGGACCGGCGTGGCCAGCGCACGTGTCCTCCATGGGCTAGGGTGTCCCACGCCGCAAGGACGACCACGATCAAGCCTGCTGCGCCGCTGAGCACGAGCGTTGGTATCGCGAAGCCCACGGGCATCAGCGCGGCCAGCGCGGCGCTAATCGACTTCGCAGCCGTATTTCTTAGACTTTGTGATACAGTTGATCTAACAGCTGTTATAATAGCTCCGTGACGAATAACAAAGAAGAACATCCGCGCGAGTGGTTCGTCCTGGTTTACAAGCTCCCCTCGGAACCGACCCGTTACCGGGCGAGCGTCTGGAGGAAGCTAAGGACAACGGGGGCAGTCTACCTCCAGAACGGGGTAGCGGCCCTGCCGGGCGATTCGGGGAGCGAGCGGGTGATGCGCGGGGTCGCCCAGGAGGTCAGAGAGTACGAGGGTACCGCCTACCTGATGCGCGGCCCGCTGGTCGGCGACGACGAAGCGCTCGTTGAGGCGTTCAATACGGCGCGCGATGACGAGTACTCGGAGATACTGGACCGGTGCCGCGATTTTCACGCCGAGCTCGAGAGGGAGCGGGAGGCGGGCAAGTTCACCTTTGCCGAGCTGGAGGAGAACGAGGAGGACCTGGCCAAGCTGGAGGCATGGTTTGGCAAGGTGCGCGCCCGGGACCGCTTTGG
>JBKPSF010000408.1:0-4004 GCA_046734875.1 Actinomycetota bacterium
GAGATCCCCTACTACCGCTTTATCTGGATGTACGACCACAACTACCTCCCGCAGCCGTCCACGTTCTGGCGCCGCGGCATCTACGAGAAGGTGGGGGGCCTGGACCCCGGGATGCAGCTGAGCATGGACGCCGACCTGTGGTCCCGCTTCGCCGAACACACCGTCCTTCATCACGTTCCCCTTGCCTGGTCCCGGATGCGCTTCTATCCGGAGCAGAAAAACCGGCGTATGCGCGCCAAAAGCGACGAGGAGGACGGCCTGATCCGAAGCCGATACCTGCCCGACGAAGCCCTGTGGCTCCGCCGCTCGAAATACCTCCTCGCCAAGAGCGCCAGGGTGACCCTGAAGCTGGCCCGAAGAGCATACTGGTAACATCTGAAGTGCTTCCCATCCGGGCTGGCATCCGAAAGGGTGGCACTACATCGTGTTCGGATGTGGTAGCATGCAAAAAAGTGCAGCGCTTGGCGACTGACGCGCCAGAGGGTACCCATATCTACCTCGGATGCTGAATCCCCTGTTCGGGTATTGCATCTCGCGAAATTACGCAACGCAAGCGGTGGCCGTACGACGATCGGGGGAGGAAGCGGTTTGGTAGTAGAGGCATGTAAGGGCGGCACGAGGAGGGCGCTCATGGCCGCCATGGTGGTGTTGGTGTTGACGGCGATCATGCTGGCGCTACCAAAGAGCGCCCTGGCCGCGTTGCCTTCCGAGGTTCCCGACAGGACCCCGATGGTCGATGGACGCGTCAGGGCGATCGAGCAGGTCGGCAACAACCTCTGGCTGGGCGGCAGCTTCTCCCACATCGAGACCCGCGAAGGCAGGGTCCTTGGCAACGTGGACAACCTGGCGGTCCTGGACGCGCGGACGGGACAGTATCGTCCGAACATCGCGCCCGGGCTCGGGGACTCGGGAGACGAGGTGTTCGACATGGCCGTCTACCAGGGCGACGTGCTGATCGCGGGCAAATTCTCTGGGCCCTCCAGCAAGGAGGAAAACCTGGTCCGGCTAGACGGCGCTACCGGGAAGGTGGTCCAGTGGTACGACGCGCCGTCGCTGAAATCTGTCTTGGCCGCGCCCGGGATCGGGAAGATCTACGGCGGGGGGATAAGCCTCTCGGCGTTCGACCCCGCCACCGGCGAGGAGCTCTGGACCAGGGCGAAGACCTCCGTAAACCCCGCCATACGCGTACACGACAGCAAGCCGGCCTACCGCGACCTCGAGCTCGACGGCAAGACGATCTGGGCGGCGTGCATTTGCGACGAGGTGGGTGCCAACCCCGCCAAGGCGATGGTCAAGCTCACCACCACCGGCAGGCACATCACCTCGTGGTATACCGAGGCCGGGAAGGCGGCGTTCGGCGAGTCGCTGGTCGTCAGCAACGGGAAGCTCTACCTCGGGGCCGGGGGCAGCGACTTTGTGGCTGAGTTCGACAAGGCAAGAGGCGGCGCCCGCGGCTGGGTGCGCGACACCTCAGGCTCCACGCAGGCGATCGAGATCATGGACGGCAGGCTGGTGATCGGGGGCCACTTCTACTACGTTGGGGACAAGGCCGGCGACCGTTGCGGGGAAGGGCGCCCCGGAGATACGAACGCGCAAGGCAAGCCCACGCTCAACCCCTACGGCGACTGTTTGAGGAGGCAAGGCATAGCCGCCTACTCCTTGGGCGGCGTCCTCGCCCCGGTCTGGAGCCCGCAGTACTCCGGCAGCTACAGCCTGGTCTGGGCGCTGCACGTCCAGGGTGATAGGCTGCACACCGGCGGGCAGTTCAAGAAGGTCAACGGGGTGGTGCAGAACTCTTACGCACGGTTCTCGCCGGCTTCGCGGTAGGAGCACGACGGGTAAAAGGAGGAGGTAACATGACGATCGGAAGGCTGGCAGCACCGCTGACGCTGATGTTGGCGCTGGCACTGGCGGTAGCCGCGCTGATGGCAGAGGGCGATCGCGCCTCAGGAGTGGAACCCGATCCTGTCCTTATCGCGGCAGGGGACATCGCCTCCAAGGATAATGCCCACGACACGGAGACGGCCAACCTGACGGCTAACCTTCTGTCGTCCGCCACAAGCGACAGCAAGGTCGCTGTCCTCGGCGACAACGCCTACGACACAGGAGAATTGTCCGAATACAACTCCTACTACGATCCCACCTGGGGACGCTTCAAGGCGCGCACGATGCCCAGCGTGGGCAACCACGAGTACGAAAACAAAACGGCGGACGCCTCGGGCTACTTCGACTACTTCAGTGCGACACCCTCGCCTCCGGTGCCGAACCCTGGATTGACGCCGGGCAAGGGCTACTACTCCTACGACCTCGGGTCCTGGCACGTGGTCGTCCTGAACAGCAACTGCGGGTTTGTCAGCGGTGGCTGCGCGAAGGACTCGCCGCAGGAGAAGTGGCTGCGGGCGGACCTTGCTAACACCACCAACAAGCAATGCACGCTTGCCTACTGGCACCACCCGCGCTTTGCCTCCTCGGGCGTTGGCAGCAACACCGCGGTGGCGCCCTTCTGGGATGCGCTCTACGCGGCTAATGCCGAGGTGGTGCTCAACGGCCACGCCCACAATTACGAGCGCTTCGCGCCACAAACCCCGAGCGGGACGGCGTCGGACCAGGGCATCCGCGAGTTCATCGTGGGCACGGGGGGCAAGAGCCTGAACCCGTTCAAGACAACCAGGAAGAACAGCCTGGTGCGGCTGAGCAGTTACTACGGCGTGATCAAGCTCACCCTCCACTCCAACAGCTACGACTGGGAGTTCGTGACACCCGGTGGGACACCCGGTGGTACGGTCCACGACTCCGGCAGAGGCACCTGCGACGGTGGGACTACCCCTCCACCCACGGGGCCGCCCACGGTCACGGACACCACGCCCGCATCCGGCGCGAAGAGCGTCGACCCCGCAACCCCCGTCACGGCAACCTTCTCCGAGGACATGGCCACCTCTACCATAAACACCTCCACTTTCAAGCTAAAGCAAAGCGGCACCACCACCAACATCGAGGCCGACGTGACCTACAATCCGGCCACCCGCAAGGCAACCCTCACCCCGAAGGCCGCCCTGGGGGCGAGCACAACCTACAAAGCCACGGTGACCGTCGGGGCCAAGGACCTGGACGGCAACCGGCTCGACCAGAACAGCACCACTACCGGGTCCCAGCAGAAAGCCTGGTCGTTCACGGTGAGCAACTAGAGCGGCTTGCGTATTGATTGAGCTTCGTGCGAAGATGGGCCATGAACGCTTACTCGAAGGACCTCAGACTCAAGACGCTGGCCGCCCTCGACCGGGGGCTCACCAGGGGAGAGGTGGTCGAGACCTTCGGCATCTCCCTTGCCACCCTCAAACGCTGGTTAAAGGGCAGGAGGGAAGGCAGCGACCTCTCGCCGAGGCACTCCACGGGGCGCAAGCGGCGCATCGCGGCGACGCCCGAGCAGAGGGACGCCCTACACGAGCAGCTCCGAGAGAACGACACCGCCACCCTGAGGCACCACTGCAAGTTGTGGGAGGAGAGGACCGGGGTCGCGGTCTCGGAGGCGACCATGAGTCGCGCGATCCGCCAGAGGCTGGGGTGGAGCAGAAAAAAAGGACGCTGGTGGCCGCCGAGCGAGACGAGGGGGCCAGAAGGGCTTGGCGCGAAACCCTGAGCGGCGTGGACCCCGGAAGGCTCGTGTTCGTGGACGAGTCTTCGACCAACATATCGCTCGCCCCGCGCTACGCGAGGGCCCCGAAAGGCGAAAGGGCCCGCGGGAAGGTCCCGAAGAACTGGGGCAAGAACGTGACGCTGATCGCCTCGATGAGCGAGGAGGGGATGGGGCCGTCCATGAGCATCGAGGGATCGTCTGACACGGAGTCCTTCAGGCTGTACATGAAAGACATCCTGGCCCCGCGCCTGGAGGAGGGGCAGATCGTCATCATGGACAACCTCTCCGTGCACAAGAGCGCGTGGGTGAGGGAGCTGATCGAAGGGCGCGGTTGCAGCCTCGTGCTGCTTCCTAGCTACTCGCCGGACTT
>JBKPSF010000409.1:0-27605 GCA_046734875.1 Actinomycetota bacterium
AACCGCCCCCAGTGGCAGCCCGCCTACAACGCCTCCAAGGCCGCCGTCCACCAGCTCACAAAGTCCCTCGCCGCGGAATGGGCTCCACACAACGTGCGGGTCAACGCGCTCGCCCCAGGTTACGTCAAGACGGCGATGGCCCCCGTGGACGAGCCGCGGTTTCGAAGGCACTGGATCGAAGACGCGCCCATGCAACGCTACGCCACGCCCGAAGAGCTGGGCCCGAGCATCGTGTACCTGGCGAGCGACGCCTCCAGGTTCATGACCGGCTCCATCCTCGTCGTCGACGGCGGATACACGTTGTTTTAGACGCCGATCCACCAACGCTCTGAAAACCCGGCGTTGTGTCGGCGACGGCGCCCGCTAACATGGGTGCATGGTACGTACCGACCGCCAGGGAAACCCGGTTGGGATCTCGCGCGAGAGGGTGGGTGAGATCTATCGTTCCGACTCGCGCCGCGTCTTCGCCACCCTGGTCCGCCTGTTGGGCGACTTCGACCTCGCCGAAGACGCGTTGCAGGGCGCCTTCGCGGCCGCGCTGGAGCAGTGGCCCGAGAGCGGGGTGCCGGACAATCCCCGCGCCTGGCTCGTCTCGGTCGGGCGCTTCAAGGCCATCGACGCCCTGCGCCGCCGCGCCCGCTTCGACGCGGCGATGGGGGAGCTCGCCGAGCGGTTGGACCACGAGGCCATGGACCCCGCCATCGTGGACCCCGACGTCGTGAAGGACGACAGGCTGCGTCTGATCTTTACCTGCTGCCATCCCTCCCTCGCCCCGGAGGCCCAGACGGCCCTCACGCTGCGCGAGGTCTGCGGTCTCACCACGGAAGACGTGGCGCGGGCCTTCCTCATCCCCGCTCCGACGTTGGCCCAACGCATTGTGCGCGCCAAGGCCAGGATTCGCGACGAGCGCATCCCCTACCGGGTGCCGCCCCGGGAGGAGTTGCCCGGGCGGCTGGAGGGCGTGCTGCGGGTGATCTACCTCGTCTTTAACGAAGGGTACTCCGCGTCCGCGGGCGAAACGCTCACGCGGCCGGACCTCTCGGGAGAGGCGATAAGGCTCGGACGCCTCCTGGTCGCGCTGCTTCCGGAACCCGAAGCTATGGGCCTCCTCGCGCTGATGCTGCTGCAGGACTCGCGCCGTGCGGCCCGCACCACGCCGGAAGGAGACCTGATCCCACTGGAGGAGCAGGACCGCTCGTTGTGGAACGTGCGGCGGATCTCCGAAGGGACGGCGCTGGTGAGGCGGGCGCTCTCCCAGGGCCGTTTGGGCCCGTACTCCATCCAGGCGGCCATCGCCGCGGTGCACGCGCAGGGGCCGTCCGTCGCGGCGACGGACTGGGCCCAGATCGTCGGCCTCTACGATCTGCTGTTGCGGGTGGTCGTTTCCCCCGTCGTCGAGCTGAATCGTGCCGTGGCCGTGGCGATGCGGGACGGACCAGGTGCCGGTCTCGTCCTGGTCGAAGGAATACTGGATCGCGGCGAGCTGGACGACTACCACCTGGCGCACGCGGTGAGGGCGGATCTTTGCCGCAGGCTGGGAGACACGGCGGAGGCCCGCGCTTCCTACGGGCGGGCGCTTGTCCTCGCCGAGCAGGAGCCAGAGCGCCGGTTCCTCGCCAGGAGGCTCGCCGACCTGCCGCGCTGAGACCGGAGATCCTACGGGGTTCGAAGAATTTTTCGGAGTTTTTCGACCTCTTGTCGATTTCGGGCTCTGCCGAACGACTACTTTGTGTAAGGCGAAAGAGAGCAATCTACGGAAGGAGTCGATATTGCGGTTTCTGGTGATGCACAAGAGCAACGAGGAGAACGAGGCCGGCGTCCCGCCGAGCCCGGAGCTCATGGAGGAGATGGGCAAGCTGATGGAGGAGTCGGCGCGTGAGGGCGTGCTGCTCGCGGCCGAGGGGGTCCACCCGAGTTCCAGGGGTGCGCGGCTCTCTTTTTCTGGAGGCAAACGCACGGTTACGGACGGCCCGTTCGCAGAGGCGAAGGAGTTGATCGCGGGTTTCGCGGTCCTCCAGGTGGACTCCAAAGAAGAGGCCATCGAGTGGGCCACGCGCTTCGCGGACGTGATCGGCGACGTGGAGATAGAGGTCCGTCAGGTGGTCGAGATCTCCGACTTCGCCCCCGAAAACGACCCTACCGAAGAAGGAGGACCGAGATGAGGAAAGTAGTGGCCGCGGAGTTTTTGTCGCTGGACGGCGTGATGGAGTCGCCAGACCAGTGGCATTTCCCCTACTTCAACGACGAGATGGGCCAGGCCATCGGGGAGGGATTCGAGTCGTCGGACGCCATGCTCATGGGCCGCGTCCTCTACGAGGAGTGGGCAGCCTTCTGGCCGCAGCAGGACCCGGAGGAGAACCCGGTTGCCGCGACGATGAACGACGTCAGGAAGTACGTTGTCTCGACCACGCTCGAAGAGCCCCTGGAGTGGAACAACGCGTCCTTGATCGGGGAGAACGTCGCGGAGGCGATCTCCGAGCTCAAGGCGCAGCCAGGCAAAGACATCGTGATCTCCGGCAGCGGCGTCCTCGTCCGATCCCTGCTCGAGTACAGCGTGCTCGACGAGCTCAAGCTCATGGTCCATCCCGTGATAGTTGGAAGCGGCAAACGCCTCTTCGAAGACGGAGAGAAGCAAACGCCCCTGGAACTCGTGGATTCCAAGACCTTCTCCACGGGCGTCGTCTACCTGACCTACAAGCCCGCCGGCTGAGGCACGAGTCGCGTTCGTGCAGGGGCGAACACCGACCAACGTCGCGGGGAGCTGTGTCCCCGCGACGAGGCGGCACGGCAGCGAGCACGCGACCAGATGGAGAAGATGATTATGAAAACCGCGATCTCGAGAGACGGTTCCCGCATCGCCTACGACGAACTGGGCGAGGGACCCTCTCTCATCCTGGTCGGCGGCGCGCGTCTGGTCGAAGCTCAATGCCGTAGCCGACACGCTCCCGTACGACGCCGCCATCGTGTTCGACTACCAGAAGGGCCGGACCCTGCCGGCCGAACGGTGGGCCACAGCCACAATGCCCACGCTCGCGTCGGCCGGAGGGAAGAGCCCCGACTGGATGCGTAACGCCATGACGGAGCTTGCGGAGGCCCTGCCCAACGCGAAGCACAGCACCCTGGAAGGCCAGACGCACGTCGTGAAGGCGGAAGCCCTCGCACCAGTCCTCATAGAGTTTTTCGGAAGGTAGAATGGCGCCAGCAGAAGCCAGAGAGAAAGGCGACGTGAACACCGGCGTTAGAGAAAATAGCGGTCGCGAGCCTGACAGGGCGCGCATCATCGACCTGGCCGACCCGGGATACGGCGAGGACACGAACGAAGTCCAGGGTCAAAACCACAACGCCGCCGTCTCCATAATCGTCGTGGATGCCCCACCGGGCGGCGGTCCAAAACTCCACAGGCATCCCTACGAGGAAGTCTTCGTCATCCAGGAGGGCACCGCCACGTTCACGTCCGGAGACGAAACCATACAGGCAAAGGCCGGCCAGGTCGTCGTGGTCCCGGCCGGCGTGCCCCACAAGTTCGTCAACACGGGAACGGAGCGGCTCCGCCAGGTAGACATCCACGCCAGCAACCGGTTCATCACCGAATGGCTAGAATGACCAACACGCCCCGCACCCGCAACGCCTTACGTGCCGTTCGGCAACACCATGGGTTTGACGTTCGCCGGGTCCTTGCCGCTCGCCTGGAGCGCCTCTTCGGTTTCGGGGAGGCCATAGTGGCTCGTCACCATCGCGTCAAGGTCTACCTTGCCCGACGCGGCGAGGGCTATAGCCGTCGGGTAGGTATTCGCGTAGCGGAACGTGCCGGTCAGCAGGATCTCGCGCGTCTGGACGAGCGCGAGCGGCACGCTGGTCTCCTCGTTCGGGCCCATCCCCACCACGATGGCGACCCCGGCCGGCCTGATACGATGGATGCCATCACCCAGGGCGCGTTCGTTGCCGGAACATTCGATCAGGGCGTCCACCTCGATGCCGCTCTCCTCTAGCGGCTCTTCGGCCACGTTCAGGGTGCGTGTCGCGCCGAGGCTCCTGCCTATCTGCAACCGCTCGTCGGCCACGTCCGTGAGCGTGACCTCCGTCGCGCCCTGGGCGAAGGCTACCTGCATGGCCACGAGCCCTATCGGCCCTGCCCCGGTTATCAGAATGCGGTCGCCGGCCGTCACGCCTGCCTTCTTGCAAGCCCAGATCCCCACCGACAAAGGCTCCATCAGGGCGCCCGCGTTGTCCGAGAGCTCGTCCGGCAGCGCGAAGGCGAAGTCCTCGTTGATGCTGACAAAATTGGTGAAGGCGCCGTCGATGGGGGGCGTCGCGAAGAACCGCACGTTCGGGCAAAGGTTGTAGCGCCCCGCCCGGCACTCCCGGCACGTCCCGTCGGGGACGCCGGGCTCCAGCGTCACGCGCTTACCTACCTCGTGCTTCGATGCGTTCTCTCCCAGGGCGACAATGGTTCCCATCGACTCGTGGCCAAGGATCAGGGGTTCTTCGACCACGAACGAGCCGATCCGGCCCTCCTCATAGTAGTGGACGTCGGAGCCGCAGACGCCGACGGCCCTTATCTCGACGAGGACTTCATTTGGTCCTGGCTCTGGGACGGGCACGTCTTCGAGCCTCACGTCGTGCGTGCCGTGCATGACCGCGGCTTTGTTTTGCATAACGGGTTCCTTTCCGAGATTACTCTCCGGTGACGGCGCCCAGGGTCAGTCCCCTGACCAGGTAGCGCCTTACCGCGAGGCCGACGACCATCATGGGGAGCACGACGATGGTTCCGATGGCCGAGAGCTGACCCCAGCTCAGCCCCGTCTGGGTGTTGAGCTGGGCTGCGGCTATGGGGAGGGTCTGGCTGTTGGGGCCAGCGAAGGTGGCGGCGAAGGCGTAGTCGTTCCAGGAGAAAACCAGGCACAGGATGGCCGTCGTCACGATACCGGGTGTTACCAGCGGCAGGGCAACGCGGTAGAACGCCTGGAACCTGGTGGCGCCGTCCACCATCGCGGCCTCTTCGAGGGAAGGGGGCAAATCCGTAAAGAAGGCGTTCATGATCCAGATCGCGAAAGGCAAATTGAACGTGAGGTAGGCGACGATCAGGCCTGGAATGGAGTCGAGCAAATACGTGTAGCGGAACAGGATGAAAAGGGGCAAGACTATCGCGGCTATAGGGGCCATGCGGGTGGAGATGATCCAGAAAGCCACGTGCTGCTTGCCCCTGAAGTGGCTCCGCGCGAGCCCGTAACCGGCGAGGCAACCGAGGCCGACGGCGATTATGGTGGATATGCCCGCCGCGAGCGCGCTGTTTACGATGTAGGACCCGAGGTTTCCGCCCGAAAACAGGGCGTTGTAGTGCTGCATCGTCGGCCTGAAAATGAAGACGGGCGTCGGCGAGAGCTGGGCCACGCCAGGCTTGAACGAGGAGAGGACCATCCATAGGATAGGGACGAGCGTCCAGAGCAGCACCAGGACGAGGATGGCGTAGAGTACTATCTGCTTGCCCGTGCCGCGGGTCGAAGTAGATGCGGTCATCTTGCGAGCCCCCTGCGGTCGAGGATGCGGACGAACACGTTGGCCACCAGGATCGAGAACACCAGCATCCCGAGCCCTATGGCCGCCGCGTAGCCGAGATCGAAGAACCTGAATGCCGTTTCGTAGAGCCTTATGGGAATGATCTTGGTTGTGTTGCCTGGTCCGCCGTTGGTGGTAACCGTGATGATGTCGAAGTAACGTATGGCGTCCATGGAACGGACGAGGAGCGCGACGATGACGACGCCCACTATCGAGGGCGCGACGATGTGCCTGAGCCTTTCGAAGTAGTTGGCCCCGTCCACTTTGGCGGCTTCGATGACGTACTGGTTCACCGAAGCGAGCCCGGCGAGCACTATAAGGACTATCAAGGGCGTCCACTCCCACACGTCCATCAGGATCACCGCTGCGAGCGCCGAGCTACCAGTCCCGAGTATGTCCTTCTCGAAGATGCCGAGCTCGCGCAGCACGTACGCGTAGAGGCCGTAGGAGGAGTCCGTCAAAAAGCGTCCCAGAAGCCCCACGATAACGGGCGCCATGAACATGGGAAGCAGGATCAACGAGAGGGCAAGGTTCTTGCCCCAGACCAACTCGTGCACGAGCAGGGCGATGGCGACGCCGAGGATCATCTCCAGGCCGACGGTGGCGACGAAGTACACGGCGGCCCGCAGCCACGCCGCGCCGACGATCTCATCCGTGAACATCCTACTCCAGTTGGCGAGCCCTGCGAAGTCGAAGGAGATGCCGTTGATGAGCGAGACGGTGTTGAGGCTCATCCAGATGATGTAGAAGAAAGGGAAGAACGAGAGGACCGCGAGCAACATTAGGATCGGGACGAGCATCTTCATCTCCAGCGAGATCCCACCCCCTCCGGGGGCGCCTTTGCTGGAGGAACTTTGTCCTTGCGACTGCGTGGCGGCCATCTACGCGACCCCCGAAGGTCTGGAGGCGAGGTTGTCGACCCTGGACTGCGCTTCGTCGAAGTATTTCTTGGCCGTCTTCATCGCCTCCTCGGGGGTTTTCTGGTCGGCCAGCATCTTGGAGACCTCGGTGTAGATGGCAGTGTCGCACTCGTTCCAGGCCTGTATCTTGGGCCTGAGGCCGATGTTCTCGGGCTTCCACGCCTCCGAGACGGCGTTGTAGGTCAGCAAATTGGGCATGTCGGACGGCGGTTCCATGGCCTTCTTCACCTCCGGTAGCTCGTAGAGGGATCCCCGCGTCGGGGTGCCGCCCCCGACGTCGCTCTTCATGCCCATGAGCATGGTGTCAGGCGAGGTCGCCCAGACCAGAAACAGCCAGGCGGCCTTCTGTTCGTTTATGGGGGAGGCCCCGTTTATGCCGACGCCAGTCCCGCCCCACATGTTGGCGTTTCTTATAGGGCCCTTGGGGAGGGGGGAGTAGCCTATCTTGCCGACGATCGTCGATTCGGCAGGGTCCTGGTCGACGGCGGTGAACTCGTGCCAGTTCGGGCACATCGCGATCTGGCCCGTCCTGAAGGCCTCGTCGGTTGCGTTCCAGTCCCAGGAGACGCTGCCGGGGTGGGCGATGTCTACCAGTTTCTTGTAGAACGCGGCGGCCTCGATGGCCTGCGGCTCGTCGAGGGTGCTCGGGCCCGGGTTTCTGGTCCCCAGGCTGCCGACCTTGGGTTCGTGGAAATAGTCGCCGCCGTAGGACCACAGGATGTTGGAGAAGTCGCACATCAGGGAGTCGTACTGGCGGGCCTGGTGTCCGGTGCCGTAGGGGACCTCGTCTTGATTCTCGTTGAACCAATTAGCGATCTGGTAGTACTGCTCCCACGTCAGGTTCGGCGACGGCGTAGGGTCGAAGCCGAGGTCCTGGCTCATCTGGTCCCCATATTTGTCGAATAGGTCCTTGCGGTACATCCAGATCATGGTCGGACAGTCGTAGGGGAGCGCGTAGAGGTTCTCGTCGTTCTCGAAGCGTCCCGCAGCGGCGAGCTGGGTCGGGATGAAGTCATCTGTACCCTTGGGGATGGATGGCAAATTTTCGTCGGCGTTGAACTCGTTGAGGTCGGCGAGGGCCTCATGGTAGGGGGCCATGATCTGGTAAGGGTCAGCGTACACTACCTGGTAGGCGCCCTCGCCAGAGCCAATATCGAGGGCGACCTTCTGCACGAGCGCCCCGAGTTCCAACTGCAACACGTTGACGTTGATGCCCGTCAGCTCCTTGAAAGGGTTGAGGTTCGCCGCGATGGCCGTGGTCGGCGAGGTGTTCTCGGAGACGAAGTTGAGCGTCGTCCCCGCGTACTGCTTCCACATCCCCGCGTCCGAAGAATACGAAGACGCATTCCCCCCACCACAACCGCCAAGCAGCGAAGCACCGACTATACCGGCCCCCGTCAACTTGAGGAAGTCCCTGCGTGAGACCCTCTTGCGCATCAGAAACTCCCTTCCCCGCTTCCGTGCCACCAGGGACATCGGCGGAAGCTCATGCAAGCGATACGGCGTGCGTAAGGGGTCGCTTCGCCGTGAAGCCGGCCACCCCTTGTCGCTGTCACCATAGCCCCCAGAAGAAAACTCCGCCAACCCCGGTGCTTCCGGCGAGCATAGGGATCGGGACGGCGCGTGTCAACCACGGTTGGAACTTCGGCCCTCCCGTTGCGCGGGCGGCGAGCGTGGATGTACCCTTCTTGGGCGTACCGGTACTAGTGAAAGGGAACCCATGAGCGATTGGGATCCGGCTTCGATCGCCGAGGCGTTCGTGCGGAATGCCGCACGGACACCGGAGAAGCTCTGCCTGCGATTCGAGGGAGGGGAGATCTCCTACCGTACCCTGCGCGAGCGGGCCGAGCGCTTCGGAGCAGCCCTCGTGGGTTGGGGCCTGCGTCCCGGCGAGCGCGTCGCCCTCTTTCTGGGCAACCACCCCGACCTCCTGGCAGCCTACGTGGGTACGCACCTGGCCGGCGGCGTAGTGGTACCCGTCAACACCCAGTATCGCAAGGGCGAGCTCACGCACATCTTCGGTGACGCCGGGGTGCGTCTCTGCCTCACGGACGGGGAGCGCAAGCCCGAGCTAGACCGCGCCCGCGATGAATTGCCTGATCTGGAGCATGTCATCGAGACCGGACCGGAGTTCGAGGACTTTCTCGACGGCGGCGGAACGCCGCGAGGGGAGATGCCGCGCGCCGACGATCTGGCTGTTATCGCCTACACCTCAGGAACGACGGGCCGCAGCAAGGGCGCGATGCTCTTGCAACGCAACCTCCTCGCCAACGCCAGGGCTGTGTGCGAAGCCTGGCGCTGGAAGGAGGGAGATACGTTGCTGCTCGCGCTCCCCCTCTTCCACACGCACGGGCTCATGGTCGGGGCGCACGGAACGTTGCTCGCCGGGGCGGGCGCCGAGTTACACAGAAAGTTCGACGCCAAAGAGGCATACGCAGCCCTCCTCTCCGGAAGGGTAACCATGTTTTTCGGCGTTCCTACGATGTACACTCGGCTCTTGCGTGAGGCAGAAGCGCGCGAGGAGCGTCCGCCGCCCATCCGTCTCTACGTCTCCGGCAGCGCGCCCCTGAGCCCCCAGGCCTTCGACGAGTTCGAGAGGCTATTCGGGGAGCGCATCCTAGAACGTTACGGGATGACCGAGACGATAATGAACCTGACCAACCCCTTCGAGGGGGAGCGCAAACCTGGTACCGTGGGCAGGCCTTTCCCTGGCCAGGAGGCGCGGGTCGTTGACGTGGAGACCCGCGAGCCGTTACCCGACGGCGAGATCGGAGAGATAGAGGTGCGCGGGCCCAACGTCTTCCCGGGCTACTGGAGGAGGCAGGATGCCACCGAAGACAGCTTCGACGAGGAGGGCTGGTTCGCCACGGGGGACCTCGCTTCCGTCGATGAGGATGGCTACTTCGCCATAAGCGGACGGGTGAAGGAGTTGATCATCAGCGGCGGCTACAACGTCTACCCCCGCGAGGTGGAGGAGGCGATAGAGGGTTGCCCCGGCGTCACCGAAGTCGCCGTCGTGGGGGTGTCCGACGCGGAGTACGGAGAACGCGTGGTCGCGGCCGTCGTGCGCGAAGACCCCGGCCTTACCGCCGAGAAAGTGGCCGACTTCTGCCGCGAGGACCTCGCCAGCTACAAGAAGCCCCGACGGGTGGTCTTCGTGGAGGAGCTGCCGCGCAACGCCCTCGGGAAGGTACTCAAACACAAGATAAGTGAAAACCTCAGCGAGACGGAGGAGTAGGAATTGGACGCGACGCAGGCGACCCGCGCCGTACTGGAGGAGATGGCCGCCGCCATGGAAGAAAACCGGCGGCAACTGACGAAGCTCGACTCGGAGATAGGGGACGGCGACCACGGCAACAACATGCACAGAGGCTTCCAGGCCGCCCTGGAGCGCCTGGACGGCGCCGACCCCTCAACCCCGGCCGATGTTCTGAAGGCCGTCTCCATGGCCCTCATCAGCAAGGTCGGCGGCGCGGCAGGCCCGCTCTACGGGACGGCCTTCCTGCGCGCTTCGACGGCGCTCGGAAGCGAGGAAGAAGTGTCGGCGGAGGACGCGGCCGGAGCCTTAGAAGCCGCCCTCGGGGGAATCAAGCAGCGCGGCAAGGCCGAGGTGGGGGACAAGACGATAGTGGACGCTCTGGAGCCCGCGGCCGAGGCCGCGAAGGAGGTCGCCGGTGAGGGTAGCGTGGCGGCGGTATTCCGGGCTGCGGCGGATGCCGCCGAAGAAGGAGCCGAATCGACGGTACCCATGACGGCGAGGCGGGGGAGGGCGAGCTACCTCGGGGCGCGGGCCCAGGGTCACAAGGACCCGGGGGCGACCTCCACGTACCTGCTCCTCGATGCCGCTGCACGGGCTTTGGAGGGTGCTTCCTGATGGTCGGGCTGGTGCTTGTCTCGCACAGCAGCCGGATCGCAGAGGGAACCGCGGAGCTGGTTCTGCAGATGGCGGGGGAGGTGGAGATCTCCCCGGTCGGGGGCGACGCCGAAGGCGGCTTCGGCACCGACGTGGAGCGCATAGAAGCCGCCATCCGCGGGCTCGACGTGGACGAAGTCCTGGTGTTCATGGACCTCGGAAGCGCCGTTCTCTCCGCGGAGACCGTGCTGGAGATGCTCGCGGAAGAGGAACGCGAGAAGGTCACCCTCGTAGATGCGCCCTTCGTGGAGGGAGCATTCGCCGCCGGCGTCACGGCCTCGACCGGCGCTGACGCCGAGGAATGCGTGGAAGCGGCGATGGAGGCCCGCACCGAGCCGAAATTGCAGGAGGGATAGGGCGTGTCCTCTGGTTCACGTTTAGCGGGGGAGCGCGGGGGTAAAGTCTCCCTTAGCACTTTGCTAGAAGGAGGTCGTAAGATTATGGAGACCAATCGCGGCAGCGAGGGTATCCTCTCGGAGGAACTTGCGGACAGGCGAGAGGCCATCGTGGAGCTCTTGAAGACGGCGTACTTTATGGAGCTGGAGACGGTCATGAACTACGTCACCAACTCCGTAAACCCCGACGGTGTCAGGGCCCAGGAGGTCAAGGAGAACATAGAAGAGGACATCCAGGAGGAGCTTGGGCACGCCCAGCTCTTCGCGGCGCGCATCAAGGAGCTCTACGGCGTGGTGCCTGGCTCCGCGGACTTCAAGGCCGGCCAGGACAAGCTCCAGCCGCCTGAGGACCAGATCGACATCGTGCACGTCATCAAGGGCGTCATAGACGCCGAAGACGGCGCCATCCAGCACTACACCCGCATCGTCGAGGAGACCGAGGAGGTCGACCCCGTAACGCAGGACATGGTCATAGACATCCTGCACGACGAGCAGGGCCACCGCCGCCTCTTCGAAGGCTTCCTCCGCGAATACGAAGCAGAAGGAATGGCCTAGAACAGCATTTCAGCTAGTCAGCTCTTTGCTCGGGCTGAAGTGCTAACCGGCTGAATTGCTGAAGTGCTTGAAAGGGCCGCGATCGCAAAGATCGCGGCCCTTTCGTGTTGCGGGCGGGTGGCTGAGGTATAATCCGCGCGTAGCACGATGGACGGACCTCACGCCAAAACCCACCGACGAAAACCCCGCGGCCGTGGTGCCGGTGGTCACGCCTAGAAGTGGCGGAGCCCCTCTTATCCTGGTTCAACCTCTTTGTGGCCCTCGTTCTGGTGGGCCTGAACGCTTTCTTCGTAGCCGCCGAGTTCGCGCTGGTGCGCGTGCGCGAGTCGCGGCTCGTGCAGCTGGAGCAGGAGGGCAGCGCGCGGGCCACGGTCGTGCGCGCGACGTTGCGCGACCTCGACTCCAACCTCTCGGTCTGCCAGGTTGGCATTACAGTTGCCTCTCTTGCGCTCGGCTGGGTCGGCGAGCCGGCCGTCTCGCACCTCATCGAGCCTCTTTTCGGGGCGGTTGGGATCACGAACGAGCACGTGGTAAGCTTCGTCGCCATCGTGCTCGGTTTCTCGGTCATCACCTATGCCCACCTCGTCTTCGGGGAGCAGGCACCCAAGTATTTCTCCATCCAGAAGGCCGAAGGGGTGGCGCTCTGGATCAGCCGCCCCCTCAATCTGTTCAGGGTGATGCTCACCCCCGTGATCTACGTGGTCAACGCCTCCACCAACTTCGTGCTGAGGCCCTGGGGCATCAGGCTCGGGGAGGAGATGGAGGCCCACTCCGAGGAGGAGCTCCGGATCATAATCTCCTCCTCCACCGCATCTGGTGTTCTGGAGCCTGAGGAGCGCGACTACCTCAACAACGTCTTCGACTTCGGCGACAGGGTGGCGCGGGAGATCATGGTCCCGAGGCCCGATATCGAGGCGATAGCGAGCGACGCCCCGCTCTCGAAGATGGCCGACGCCGCCGTGAACGGACGCTACACGCGCTACCCCGTCTACGAGGGAGACCTCGACCATGTCCTCGGCGCAGCCCACGTAAAGGACCTCTTCAGGGCCGCTCTCGAAAACGCTGGCGACTTCGACATACGCTCCATCATCAGGGAGTGCCTCGTCGTCCCCGAGAACAAACGCATCGAGGAGATCCTCAAGGAGTTCCAGACTCGCACACTGCAGATGGCCATAGTCATAGACGAGTGGGGCAGCGTCGAGGGGCTTATCACCATCGAGGACATCGTCGAGGAGATAGTCGGGGAGATCCAGGACGAGTTCGACGAGGACGAGCCGGCCATCGAACGAATAAGCGACGACCTCTTCGCCGTGGACGGCCGCATCCCCATAACGGACGTGAACGACCGCTTCGAGCTAGACCTCCCCCACGAGGACTTCGATACCATAGGCGGCTACATCCTCGGCTCCCTCGGGCGCCCCCCCGAGACCGGCGACACGGTCGAGGCGGACGGCGTCACCATGCAGGTCAAGAGCGTAGACGGCCCCCGCGTCTCGATGCTCACGCTCCAACGCAGGTAGCACGCTCCGGCCTTCGGCCTGCGCTTGTCAGCACGGCGCTTCGCGCCTTGTCGGCACGCTCGGGCTTCGCCCCCGCTTGTCAGCACGCTTCGGCTTCGCCTCGCTTTCAGCCTGTCAGCCTGGCAGCATTTCTGCACTTGATACCGAATACGGTTGAACGCTGTCACTTTTCGCCTCCGCTCCCGTAGCCGCCCCTTCTTACCCGTCATTCCCTTGATTTAGCGGGAATCCACGTTCTTTAGAGCCGCCATCGGATGCGGCGGAGGACTGTGGCGGCGACCAGGAAGAGCACCGGGCCACCGAACAGCAACAGGCTCAGGGCGGGGTTTCTCCTGGTCTGCTGCTCTCCGGTGATGGCCAACCGTTCTCGATGCCTCGTGTCACAGTGCCATAGCGTTCCTATTGCCAAGCATAGCGCCTCGGCGTTCGTTGCGTCGTCTCGGCAACGCTTGATGTGCCCTGTTAACATTTCACGGCTGTAGGTTCTGCACCGGGGCAAGATCGGCGGTTTGTTTGCAGACGGTCCGCGACATCGAGGCTTTGACGAGCGGGGCGATGGCCCCCGTCTGGTCGTGGGTGAAGGGGAAGATCCCGGCCGGCATCGAGGTCTTCGACGCCCACGCCCACATCGGGGCCGACGTCGACGGCCGCACCATGACCGCCGATGTTATGCGCGACCTCATGGATGCCGCAAACGTCAGGAAGACCATCGTGTTCCCGCTGAACGACCCCAACGCCCGCGACGACTACTCCGGGCCCAACGACGTGGTCTGGAACGCCTACGAAGAGTACCCCTCGTCGTTCGTGCCCTTCTTCCGCCTGAACCCGCACCTCGACTACGATGGGGAGTTCGCGCGCTGCCTCGAGCGCGGTTTCATGGGCCTCAAACTCCATCCCGTCTCGCAGGTGTTCGAGCTCGACGACCCGAGGGTCGTGCGGTTGTTCGGGATGGCAGCGGAGGCTGACCTGCCGATCCTGATCCACGCCGGTTTCGCCATGCAGCGCATTGTCGAGCCGCTCCTGCCGACCGTCGAGGCGCACCCGGAACTGCGCCTGATCCTTGGCCACGCGGCGATGGTCGAGGTACTGGCGGCGACGAAGGCGTTCGAGGACCATCCCAACGTGCTCTTCGAGACCTCAGTGGTGCAGGCCAAAGACCTCTACGAGCTGTGCCGCTCCATCGATCCCACTCGCATCTGCTTCGGGTCGGACATACCCTACGGCGACCTGCCCTCGACGCTGCACTCCATCATCGCCGCCGCCGATGCCGCGGGGGTGCCCGAAGAGGCCCTGGCCGGGATACTCTCCGAGAACATCAGGCGGTGGTTTCCTTGAAGGCGGGGGGCGATGCGGCGCTCAGGACGGCGCACCTTATCAGGATAGACAGCTACATGGACATCGCGATCCTCGCGATGTGGACCGCAAGTCCCCGAGTAGACGTGATGCTCGGCATGTGCGAGGCGAGCCTGCGGGGCGGAAGCCCCGGCGGCAAGGACGACGATCTGCTGGAGCACCTGCGCGCCCTGGTCAGGGAGGGGCGCGAGTTTCTGGCCGGCGGCGACTTCTTCGTGGCGATGGGCAGGATGCGGACGGCCCACGACCTGCTGTCCCTCCACGTGATCCGCCTCTCCGATGGATGACCAGGTGATGGACGAAGCCGGTCTGCCCGAAGACCTCCCGCTCGCGGCCGTCAGCCGCGGCGGACTCGTCGAGAGCGTCCATCGCGGCCGACTTGCCGTCCACGACCCTGGGGGCACCGAACTCGAAGCCTACGGCGACACCGAAGCGTACGTCTACCTCCGCTCCTCGGCCAAGCCCTTCCAGGCCCTGCCGCTCCTCCTCTCAGGCACCGCCGAAGCCATCAGGCTGACGGATAGAGAACTCGCCGTGGCTTGCGCCTCGCACAACGCCGAAGAGCCCCACCTCACCGCCGTCAGGTCTATACTGGAGAAAGCCGGCCTCTCCGAAAGCGAACTGCAAAGCGGCGTCCATCCGCCGATGTACGGGCCCGCGGCTGATGAGCTTCTCCGAAGCGGCGAGGAGCCGCGACCGATCCACAGCAACTGCTCGGGCAAGCACGCTGGCATGCTCGCCGTCTGCGTCCACGAGGGTTACGAGACGCTCTCTTACCGCGACCCCGGCCACCCGCTTCAGCGGCGCATCCTCGCGCTCATAGCCGAGGTTTGTGGAGTTCAGGAGGACGAGGTGCTAGTCGCCGGCGACAACTGCGGCGTCCCCGCCTTCGCCCTGCCCCTCAGGAGCTTCGCGACGGGGCTCGCCCGAATCGCAACCGGCGAGGAACTGCCCGATGAGATCGCGGGCGCGGCCCTGCGCATCAGGGACGCCATGCGCGCCCACCCTTTCATGGTCGCGGGGACGGGACGCCTGGACACGGAGCTTATGGAGCAGACGCGACTTCTCGTCAAGGGCGGGGCCGAGGCCTTGCTCGCGGTCGGAAACCCCGAAGGGTGGGGAATGGCGCTCAAGATCTCGGACGGGTCGCAGCGGGCGGTGCGTCCGGCCGGGCTCGCCGCGCTCGAGCGCATGGGCGTCGAGGTCGAAGACGGGGAGTCGATCGTGCGGGGGTTGCACGGGGAGACGGTGGGAGAGATCGGGCCCCTGATCTAGGCTTCCTCGATGGAGAAAACGAACTACACGGAACTGGGCTGGCGGTGTGCCATCGTCCGCGCCCCCGGATAGGGGCGTCCGGCGTTATGAAGTTGACGACGGAGATACTCGAAGCCTGTTACAGGGCCGGTGCCTTTCCGATGGCGGATTCTTACGGGCGCATCGAGTTCTACCGCTCCGACCCGCGCAGCGTACTGGAGTTCGAGGATCTGCACGTCTCCAGGTCGCTGGCGCGCGTGATCCGCAAGAAAACCTACGAGGTGCGCGTGGACGAGGACTTCGAAGGCGTCATACGCGCGTGCGCCGACAGGGAGGAGACCTGGATCAACGGCGAGATCATCGAGGCCTACGTAAGGTTGCACAAGGAGGGAAAGGCCCACAGCGTCGAGGCCTACAGCGAGGACGGCCTCGTCGGGGGGCTCTACGGCGTCTGTCTCGGTGCCGCGTTCATGGGCGAGTCGATGTTCGCCCGCATGAGAGACGCCTCCAAGGTCTGCTTCGTCTCCCTGGTGGAGCGCTTGAGGCAGAGGGACTTTCTGTTGCTCGACTGCCAGATCCAGAACCCCCACCTCGCCAGCCTGGGCGCGCGAGAGATCCCCGAGCCGGAGTACCTGCGCCGCCTGGGACAGGCACTGAGCCTGGAACGGTTTTTCATATAGAAGCGGACAGCCATCAGCTTTCAGCAAAGGAAGCTGACCGCTTATGGCTGATGGCTGACCGCTCCCAGCGCGTGGTAAGCTAGCCCTATGGATATACGACACATCGACATCGACTTCAGGCCCGAGCTAGAGCGGCCAGTCCTCATCGCCGGGTTCACCGGCTGGAACGACGCCGCGGACGCGGCGAGCGTGGCCGTCGGGGCCCTGGCAAGCTCCTGGGGCGTGCAGCGCTTCGGCGGCTTCGACGGAGAGGAGTTCTTCGACTTTCAGACCACCCGCCCCCAGGTCAAGCTCGTCGACGGCGTGACGCGCGAGATCGAATGGCCCGAGAACGCGCTCTCGGCTACGGAGGCGAGCCTGGAGGCCGCCGGAGGCCGCGGGGCCATCCTGCTCACGGGACCGGAGCCGAACTTCCGGTGGCGCACGTTCTCCCAGGCTGTCGTCGAGCTGGCAAAGGCGCTCGATGTAGAGCTCGTGGTCACCATGGGCGCCCTTCTGGCCGACGTACCGCATTCGCGCCCTGTTTCGGTAGCGGCCAACTCGCAGGATTCCACCCTCGTCGAGTCTTTAGGCCTCTCGGCCTCGCGCTACGAAGGCCCAACAGGTATCACCGGCGTCCTGCACCGCGTCTGCGCCGACGGCGGTCTACCATCAGTGAGCTTCTGGGCCTCCGTCCCGCACTACCTGCCCGCCGTACCCTCCGCCCCGGCAGCCCTGGCCCTGCTGGAGAAGCTCTCCGGGTTGCTCGGCATGCGGGTGGACACCGCAGAACTAGAGAGCACCGCCGAGACGTACCAGGATCAGGTCTCCGTCGCTGTTTCCCAGGACTCTGACCTCTCCTCCTACGTAAAAATGCTCGAAGAACGCTACGACTCACAACTGGACCAGGGCCCCCGCAACCTGCCCTCTGGCGACGAACTCGCCCAGGAACTCGAAGGCTTCCTCCGCGAACACCGCCGCGAGGAAGAATAGCTGGTCAGCACTCCTGCTGCGCAGGCTTGTCAGCACTCTCGGCCCTTCGGGCCTCGCTTGTCAGGAAGTCGTCCCGGCGCGCTTCCATAAAAGTCGGATGCGGCTGCCACCCGTAGCGGATCACCGCGTACGCCTGGGTGAGGCCGGAACAGCCAAAAGGCTGAAAGGCGCGAAGCGCTGTGCTGACAAGCCTGCGCAGCAGGCGTGCTGACAAGGCGCGAAACGCCGTGCTGAAAGCGGAGCCCGAAGGGCGCAGCGTGCTCTAGTACACCAGCGCAAGTACGAAGATAACCACGCTCGCCAACCCCAGCACGCCCTGGACGACGGCCGAGGCCAGGTATCCGACGATGACACCGCCGGCGGCCCGCGAGGCGCGGCGCCAGTCGGCTTCTGCGGCCTCCTGTTTTTCCTGGTCACCGTGCCGTTCGCGGCGCAGGTACTCGCCGACGAAGACGCCGGCTATGGTGCCGACGATGAGGCCGAAGAGGGAGCCGATGCCGGCGAGCAGGAGTCCCGCGAGCGCTCCGACGATGCCGCCTACGGCGCCGCCGACGGTGCCCCAGTTGCTGGCCCCGAATCGGCGCGCGCCGTAGGAGGTGGCGACGAAATCGATGAGAAAGGCGAGGGCGGCGAGCACGAAGAGGATAACCAGTATCGCAGCCCCAACCGTCTGGAAGTCCGTGAGGATCGCGTATAGCAGCGCCGACAGGAAGATGAGCGTGACGCCGGGCAGACCGGGCACGACGCTCCCTAGCAGGCCCACGAACATCATGACCATGGTCAGGGCGAGCAGCGGTCCTTCCACGTTGTCCATGGCTAGGGCGAGATGAGGGGGAGGGTCTTCTTTCCCCTCTTCAGCGCCGCGTTGAGGCTGCCGGACCTGTAGCCGGCGAGGTCGAGGGTGACGTAGAGGAAGCCCGCGTCGAGGAGCTCGGCCGTAATTTTCTCCCGCAGGGCGAAGGCGCGCTCCAGCTCGTCGGGGCCGACCTCCAGGCGGGCTATCTCCCCGTGGTGCCTGACGCGGACCTGCCAGAAGCCTTCCTTGCGCAAGAACTCTTCGGCGCGGGCCACCTGGGAGAGCTTTTCGGGTGTGATCTCCTGCCCGTAAGGGAACCGGCTGGAGAGGCAGGCGAGCGCGGGTTTGTCCCACGTGGGCAGGTCGAGGTACCTCGCCAGCTCCCTTACCTCGGCCTTGGTCATGCCGGCCTCGGAGAGTACGGAGACGACCCCGATCTCTTTAGCCGCCTTCCTGCCGGGGCGGTAGTCGCCTTCGTCGTCCTTGTTCGCCCCGTCCACCACGCAGGCGTAGCCTCTCTCCTCAGCCAGCTTCGCGAGGTCGGAGTAGAGCGTGCTCTTGCAGAAATAGCAGCGGTTGGTGGGGTTGCTGGCGTAGCTCGGGTCGTCGAGCTCTCGTGTGTTCACCACGAGGTGCTCTACCCCCAGAGACTCGACGAACGTCCTTGCCAGGTCGAGCTCCGAGGGCAGGTACGTCTCGTTGTTGGACGTGACGGCTAGAACCCTGGTCTTCGGGAGCGCCCGCGCCGCGACGGCGAGGGCGAGCGAGGAATCGACCCCGCCGGAGAACGCGACCAGCGCGCTTCCGTAGGGAGCGAGCATCTCCTCCAGCTCTGCCAGCCTTCTCTGCTCCGCCGCCACGGGGTTCATCTGCAAATCCTCCCCACGACGGCCATTCAGGCCCGCTCCAGGACGATGGCGGCGTTGTGGCCTCCGACGCCGAGGTTGGCGCAGAGGGCGGCCTCCAGGTCGGGGGTTTCGCGTGGTCTGTCGACGACGTAGTCGAGGTGTGCGCAGCCGTCGGCCACCTCCGCCAGGTTTTTCATCGGGGGGATGGTCCTCTCCTTCACGGCCAGGGCGCAGATGGCCGTCTCGAGGGCGCCGCTCGCGCCGAGTGAGTGTCCGAGGGTGGACTTGGTCGCCGAGACCTTGACTTCGGGGTTGATGGCGGCCATGGCCTGCGACTCGGGGCCGTCGCCGGCGACGGTGCCTGTGCCGTGGGGGTTTATATAGCCGATCTGCTCCCCTTCCAGCCCGGCGTCGGCGACGGCGAGCTGCATGGCGCGCCTGATGCCTTGGCCCTTCGGGTCGGGGTCCGTGAGGTTGTAGGCGTCCGTCGTGCGTCCGACGCCGGTGATCTTGGCGTAGGGCTCGGAGCCGCGGCGCTCGACGGACTCGGCGCTCTCCAGGACCATCACGGCGGAGGCCTCGCCGATCAAGAACCCGGCGTGGTCCACGTCGTAGGGCCTGCAGGCCCCCGCCGGGTCGTCATTGCGCCGGCTCATCGCGCGCATCGCTATAAAACCTGCGACTATCACGGGCGTGAGGGCCGCTTCGGAGGCGCCGCAGATCACCACGTCAGCGTCCCCGCGACGGATGAGGTCGTACCCGAGCCCCATCATGTCAGTGCCGCAGGTGCAGGCGAGCGCTCCGGCGATCGATGGTCCCTGCACGCCGAGTTGGATGCCCACGTGGGCTGCTGCGGAGTTGGGCATGATCTTGGTTACGGCGAACGGGTTGACGCGCGTGGGACCCTTGCTGTCTATGGTGGCCTGGGTGCCCTCCATGCTGGTGACGCCCCCGAGCCCGCTGCCGAGGATGAGGCCAACCCGCTCGGGCTCCTGGTTTAGCATGTCCCAGGCCCCCGCGTCCTCCAGCGCGAGCTTGGCCGAGGCGAGGCCCATCTGCCCGAAGCGATCGGTCCTGGCGGCGACCTTCCTGTCCATAAAGGTCTCAGGGTCGAAGTCCGCGCACTCGGCGGCGATCCTCACCTCGAAGCCCTCGGGGTCGAAGAGGGTTATGGGGCCTGCCCCGCTCTCGCCGGCCAAAAGCGAGCTCCAGAACTTTTTGCGCCCGACCCCGATGGGGCTGACAACCCCGATCCCCGTTATATAAGCCTCCGGGCGCCTGTCCGCCATCTCGCCCCCTAGTCGAAGAACGTCCGTCGAACTACGAATCTTAGCACCAGAGCCCGTTGCCGACTCCGCCGCACGGTCGCTTCCTGGCGCCTCTTGCCGCCGTTGTCGGTCGGCGTCGCCGACGGCGCCTGTGCTATAACCCTCACTGATGAGCCCGGGGAGCGAGCATTGATCTTCTACGTAGCCATGGTCTTTTTTCTTGCCAACTTCGCGCTTGGCATACTGGTCCAGTTTCGCGTCGTGGATACGAAGCCTTTCCGCTGGCTGCACCACGCCCTGTTCTTCGCGGCCTTCGCTACGGCCGCCGTCGCCATGGGAGTCGGGTTCTTGCAGGGCGCGCCGTACCGCTGGGTGCTCTTGGGCGTACTGGTTCTCTTCGCCGTGTTGCCGCGGGTGAGGGCGGGGACGCCGGGGCACGCCGCTCTTGCCGCCGGAGCCCTGATCCTGTACGCCGCCGGCTGCGTATGGATGCTGTAGGAGGCTGACTTGGATTTCCTGGAGGTTCTCAAGAGACGCAGGACGACGAACGGTTCTTTCCTGCCCGACCCCGTAAAGCCGGAGCACCAGCGCCTGCTCGTCGAGGTCGCCGCGATGGCACCCTCCCACTTCAACAGCCAGCCCTGGCGCTTCGTGCTCTCCGACGACCGCGAGACCATAGAGGAGGTCGCCAGGATCAGCGGCGACAGCATGACGCGTCTCCTGGAAGAGGGGACCTTCTGGAAGCGCTACAGGCCCTACTTCCGATTTTCCGAGGCCGAGATGGAGGAGAGGCGCGACGGCATCCACTTCGACCAGATGCCCAGGGTCCTCAAGCCCTTCAGGCGCCAGATCTTCTCCGAGACCGGCCAGGCCGTGATGAACCGCTTCGGCGTCCCGAAGACTTTAGGCGAAGACAACAGAAAACTCGTCGCAGGTTCCCCGCTGCTCCTCGCGGTCCTCCTCGACAAGACGGAGTACAGGCCCGGCGAGCTCTCCGGTTTCTACTCCATCTTCGGGATGGGGGCGGCCGTCGAGAACATCTGGCTCACCACCACCGCGCTCGGCATGGGCATCCAGTTCGTCTCCACGCCCATGGAGATCCCCGAGAACTGGGAGCGTCTAAAGCGGCTGTTCAAAGTCCCACATGACCTCGAACTTATGGCCGTCTACCGGCTCGGGTACGTCCCCAGGGATCAGCGTCGGCCCACCATCGACTGGTCGAGCCGGCAGCGCAAGCGCCTCTCCCAGTACGTGTTCCGCAACACCTGCGAGACGCCGGAGCCGGACGCCGAGGCCGCCGAAACACGGTCGGGAGAGCTGTGATCGGGGTCAACCCCAGGGTCATCTCCGTCGCCACGGCGTTGCCGCGTTATCGCGTCGGGCAGGAGGAGGCGAAGACCTTCGCGAGGGGCATGTTCTCGCGCAGGGAGGGCGACTTCGAGCGTCTGCTTCCGATCTTCGACAACGTCAACGTAGATACCCGCTACTTCTGCGTGCCGGTAGAGTGGTTCGAGCGGGACCACGGCTTCCCCGAGAAGAACGCCCTCTACGTCGAGCACGCCCTCGACCTCTCCGAGAAGGCAGCAAGAAGGGCACTCGACAGGGTCGGGGCCGCACCCGAGGACGTGGGAGCCCTCTTCTTCGTCTCCACGACAGGCATCTCAACGCCCTCCCTCGACTCCAGGCTCATCTTCCGCCTCGGTCTCTCCGAGCACACGCGCCGCATCCCCATCTGGGGCCTCGGCTGCTCCGCCGGCGCCGCTGGCATCGCCCGTGCTTCAGAACACGCCCGCCTCTACCCCGAAAAGCTGGTCCTCCTCGTCGCCGTCGAGCTCTCGGGCCTAACCTTCCAGCGCGGTGACCGATCGAAGAGCAACCTGATCTCCACGAGCCTCTTCGCCGACGGCGCCGCCGCCGTGCTGATAGGTAACGTCAATGGGCCCGAGATCGTCGGCAGCTACAGCACCACCTGGCCGGACACCGAGGACGTGATGGGCTGGGACCTGGTAGAGACTGGTCTCAAAGTCCAACTCTCCAAGAGCGTACCGACCATTGTGCAGGAGAAGTTCCGCGGCAACCTGGAAGACGCCTGTGCCTCCCTCGGCCTCGACTTCGGCGATCTCGAACACTTCGTGCTCCATCCCGGCGGCTCCAAAGTCCTCGACGCTTTCGAGGAGGTGCTCGGCCTGGAGTCGGGCGGGCTCACCACGAGCAGGGACGTGCTGCGCGACTGCGGCAACATGTCGAGCGTCACCGTCCTCTTCATCCTGGAGCGCTTCCTCGAAATGGGGGAGTTTAAGAAAGGCGACCTCGGCGTCCTCTCCGCGATGGGACCCGGTTTCTCCGCAGAGCACGTGTTTTTCAGATGCTGACGGCCTTTCAGCACGCCTGCTGCGCAGGCTTGTCAGCACGGCGGCGGCGCCTTGTCGGCATATCAGCGTTTTATGTTGTTGTGGCGGATCGGTAGGCTCTTTTTGAGTGTGGTTTACCTCGTTGTGGCAGTTTTTCTCGTCGGTCTTCAGCGGTTGTTGGAGCTCTGGTATTCGCGGCGGAATGAGCGGCGGCTGCGGGCTCGGGGGGCGATGGAATGGGGGGCGGGGCACTATCCCGTTATGGTGACCATCCATGCTCTCTGGCTGGTGTCGATGCTCGTCGAGGGACTTCTGCGTGGACCTGATATTCCTGCGTGGTGGCCCCTGCCGTTGGCAGCGTTCCTGCTTGTCCAGCCGTTAAGATACTGGGCTATCTTCTCTCTAGGGATCAACTGGAACACAAGAGTCCTCGTCATGCCGGGCGAAAAGCTCGTCAGTAGCGGTCCGTACCGCTACTTCCCCCATCCCAACTACTTCGTAGTCGTTGTCGAAGTGCTGACCTTCCCCCTAATCTTCGGAGCCTGGATCACCGCAATAGTCTTCTCCCTACTCAACGCCGCGCTCCTGTTCATCCGGATCCGAACAGAGAACCGCGCGCTACGGGAGTTGGCAGGATAAGATTAACGAGTCAGCACATCGGCTGATCGCTGAGAGCACAAGCCGAAATGCTGACAAGGCGCGAAGCGCCGTGCTGACAAGCGAAGGCGAAGCCTGAGCGTGCTGACAAGCCTGCGCAGCAGGCGTGCTGAAATGCTGCCGACCGAAGGGAGGCACGTTGCTCGATCTCAAATTTATCCGCGATAACGTCGAAGCCGTTGAGGAGAACCGTAAGCACCGTGGCGTCGACGCCGACGTCGGGCTGGTCGTCGAGTTGGCCGACCGTCGCTCCGCACTCATACAGGAGTTGAACGAGCTCAGACAGCGCCAGAACGAGATGGCGAAGAGCATCGGCAGGGAGCGCGACGAGGAAGCGAGGGGGCGGCTCATCGAGGAGTCGCGCGCCATGAAGGAGCGGCTGCCTGCCAAAGAGGAAGCGCTGCGTGAGGTCGAGGAGAGGTTGCGGGACGAGCAGTTGAAGATCCCCAACATGACCCATCCCGACTCGCCCATCGGCAAAGACGACACAGAGAACGTCGAGATCCGACGCTGGGGCGAGATCCCGGACTTTCCCTTCGAACCCAGAGACCATGTCGAGATCGGGGAGGCCCTTGGCATCATAGATTTCGACGCGGGCGCGAAGACGACGGGGAGCAAGTTCTACTTCCTGCGCGGCGACGCCGTACTCCTGGAGCTTGGCCTGATCCGCTACGCGATGGACATCATCATGGAACGCGGGTACCAGCCGACCATCACGCCAGACCTGGCGCGGGATCAGATGCTGGTGGGGACGGGGTTCATCCCGCGCGGGCCGGAGACCCAGATCTACTCGGTCGAAGCCTCCGACCTCTCCCTGATCGCGACGGCCGAGATCACGCTCGCAGGACAGCACGCGGAGGAGATACTCGACGAAGGCGACCTCCCCCTGCGCTACGCTGGCCTCTCCCATTGCTTCCGCACGGAAGCGGGCTCGCATGGCCGCGCCAGCCGCGGACTCTACCGCGTCCACCAGTTCACCAAGGTGGAGATGTTCGCTTTTACCACGCCGGAAGGCTCGGAAGCCATTCACAACGAGATGGTCGAGATAGAGGAACGCATATTCCGGGGCCTCGACGTTCCATACCGCGTGGTGGATATCTGCACCGGCGACCTCGGCGGCGCTGCCTACCGCAAGTACGACCTCGAGGCCTGGATGCCGGGCCGGAACGAGTTCGGCGAGATCACGAGCACCTCGAACACCACAGACTACCAGGCTCGACGCCTGGCAATCCGCTACCGGAAAGAAGGCGGAAGGCCGCAGCTTCTGCACACGCTCAACGGCACGGCCCTCGCCATCAGCCGCGCCCTGGTCTCACTCCTCGAGATCCACCAGCAAGAAGACGGGACCGTAATCCTCCCGGAAGCGCTCGTACCCTATGTCGGCAAGGAGCGCCTGGAGGCCATTTCCAACCACTCGGGCGAATAGCGTAGGATGTACGCAGACAGAGTGTCCTCGAGGAAGGACAGGGCCCCCGTACGACGGAGGTGATCCTCAGATGGCCGCAGTAGACGACATAGAAGAAACCGTCGAACGATATCACCAGGCGATGGGCCAGTTGGTCAATGGCAACCCCGGACCCCTCAAAGAGGTCTTCTCCCATCGAGATGACGTAAGCTTCGCCAACCCCTTCGGCCCTGTAGTGCACGGACGGGACGGGGCCACCCGGGCCGCGGAGGGTTCCGCGCCTCCAACTACAGGGACGGCGAAATCGTAAGCTTCGAGAACGTAGCGAGATGCGTTACCTCCGAGCTCGCCTACACCGTAGAGGTGGAACGCTACAGGGCCAGGGTCGGCGGAGGTGAGGGATACCGACGCGACTCGAAGTAGATATGGAAGACGGTACCGTCGTGAGCAAGATCAGGGTCACGCTTGAATTGTGGAAAATCGGTATAGTTGTCGTGAGCGCTCTATTGCTCGTGACGCTCATAGGGTACCCCCTCCTCGAAAACTTCACCTATCATTGAAAACAGAGCAGCTAGAAGCGAAAACATATAGCTGACAAGCCTGCGCAGCAGGCGTGCTGACAAGCTGAAATGCTGACAAGCGGAGCCCGAAGGGCGTAGCGTGCTATACGAGAGGAGTCGCGCATGACTGAAGCGGTCGAGAAGCTGGTCAAGAAAAGCGAGGACCCGAGCAGGTGGTACCTGCAGCTCGTGCGGATGGCCAAGCTGGCGGATTACGGGCCCGTGCGGGGGACGTTCGCGATACGTCCCTACGGGTTCGAGATCTGGGAACGCGTCCAGCGCGACCTCGACGACCGCTTCAAGGCGACGGGCCACAAGAACGCCTACTTCCCGCTCCTGATCCCCGAAAGTTACCTGCAGAAGGAGGCCGACCACGTCGAAGGCTTCGACCCCGAGCTTGCCTGGGTAACCATAGGGGGGAGGGAGGAGCTGGAGGAGCGGCTCGCTATCCGTCCGACCTCCGAGAGCATAATCTGCGACTTCTACAAGAACTGGATCCAGAGCTACAGGGATCTACCCATCCTGATAAACCAGTGGTGCAACGTCTTGCGCTGGGAGAAGGTAACCCGTCCTTTCCTGAGAACCGCCGAGTTCCTGTGGCAGGAGGGCCACACCGTCCACGCGACCGCCGAAGAGGCGCGCGAGGAGACGCTGCGCATGCTCGGCGTCTACCGCGACTGCTTCTACGAGGCCATGGCCATCCCTGTGCTGACAGGCGCGAAGAGCCCCTCGGAACGCTTCGCGGGTGCGGTCGAAACCTTTACCTGCGAGGGCCTGATGGGCGACGGGCGCGCGCTTCAGGCGGCGACCAGCCATGACCTGGGGCAGAACTTCGCCCGCGCCTTCGATATTACGTTTCTCGACGAGAACCAGGACAGGGTCCATCCTTATCAGACCTCGTGGGGCTTTTCCACGCGCACCATAGGAGGTCTGATCCTGGTCCACGGCGACGACAGGGGCCTCAAACTGCCGCCGAAGATAGCGCCCACCCAGGCGGTCGTGGTGCCGATCTGGCGCGGCAAGAACAAGGGCGAAGTCCGCCGCGAAGCCGAAATGCTTTATTCCGAATTGCAAGAGTCGGGCCTGCGGATGGAGGTAGACCTCGACGAGGAGCACTCGCCCGGCTGGAAATTCAACGAACATGAGCTGAGGGGCGTCCCCGTGCGCGTGGAGCTCGGACCGAAAGATTTAGAGAAGGGACAGGCCGTGCTGGTGCGCCGCGACACCGGGGAGAAGGAGTTCGTAGACCGGAGGGAGTTGGCAGGAAGGTTGAGTGATCTTATGGGCGAGATCCAGGCCAACATGCTCGGCCAGGCCGAGACCTTCCGCGACGAAAACACCAGGCACGCGGAGAGCTACGAGGAGCTCGAAGAGATCATCGCCGAAGAGCGTGGCTTCGTCATGGCGCCCTGGGACGGCACCGGGGAGACGGAGCAGAAGATTAAAGACGAAACAAAGGCCACCATCCGTCTACTTCCCTTCGAGCGCGAAGAAGGCAAGGACCTCGTCTCAGGGAAACCGGGCCGGACGGCGATCTTCGCCCGGGCGTATTAGAGCGGTCAGCTTTCAGCGATCAGCCATCAGCTTTTTGCTTGTGGCCGATCGATGAGCGTCGAGATTTCACGTTAGGGGCGTGAACGTGTAAGATTCGTGGCGTTGGACAAAATTGGAGGGGGACTCCTTGGATTTCTTTTACGCGCGATTGCCGCGCAGAATCGTAGGCTTGCGGGTGGTGTTGCTGGCGGTCGCCGTGGCGGTGGGGGTGGGGTTCGCTCTGGCGTTCGGTGTACCGGGGGCGGGGGCGAAGGGTTACTCAGCGTATGGCGATGGGCAGAAGCCGGTGCTCTCCTACCTGCTCTCCGACGGCAGGAACGTCGAAGAGTTCAAGAAGGAGTTTGGCCTGAGCGACGAGAAGGTGAAGGAGATTCTGGCCGTCGTTCGCGGGGAACGCGGCGCGCTCATTAGGGAGTACGAGGAAAGCGACCGGATCGTCGAGGCCAACAAGAGAGCCTCCAGGAGCAAGATAAAGAGCAGGATCTCCGCTTCGGACTTCGACGAGAACGTAAGGCGGGAAGTCGCAAACACCAAATCGGAGGTGGAGAAACGTCTGCCTGAGGGAAGGGCCGATGACCTCGACTCGTGGGTAGACGAGCAGTGGCA
Organism: Actinomycetota bacterium; assembly: GCA_046734875.1. GTDB lineage: Bacteria > Actinomycetota > Rubrobacteria > Rubrobacterales > Rubrobacteraceae > Rubrobacter_D. Next base: position 27,164 of record JBKPSF010000409.1, read on the forward strand.
GGAGGAGACCGCAGAGTACAGAGCCGCCAGCGGAACCACGTACCGGGCTTCGTCCAGGGGCTATTCGTGCAAGGTATGGGCTTCCTACTACGGCAAGAAAAGTTGGAACTGGGTGGCGTTGCCCCACAAGAAGGTCAGGTTCAGCGGCGGGAAGAGGGTCAGGATCACCGACGTCCAGAAGGGAACGAGCGCGAGGGCTCCCGTGGAGGATACGGGACCCTGGAACGTCAGGGACAATTACTGGCGGGCCAGCAAGAACAGGAGCATGTGGAAGGACCTCCCGCGCTGCGTGCCCGAGGCGGAGGCCGCCTTCTTCGACAACTACAACAAAGGAGAGGACCAGTTCGGCAGGGAGGTGGCCAATCCCGCGGCCGTCGACATCACCCCCGCCGTGGCCCGCCGCATGGGCGTATGGAAAAAGATCCAGTACCGAGGCCTGATC
>JBKPSF010000410.1:0-8434 GCA_046734875.1 Actinomycetota bacterium
ATGCATGTCGACGAGGCAACCGTGGGCTGGGATGCGGGGTTCTTCCACCGGCACAAAACCCACGGGACTGAGGTGCAAATAGACGAGACGACCATCGGCCGGGACGTAGGGTTCTTTTTGATTTGCTTCACTATTGGTGCAGGGGCAGGAGTCGTGGAGTTGCCTTTCCCCTCGAGAGTGGTGATAGCGGTCCTATTGGTGGTAGCGTACGCGTTTTACGTTCGGCGAATCCTCGCCTCCGGTGGGAAAATGGAGGAGGTGCCAGGGAGGCTTTCGCTCTGGCGGTTCCCTTCCCGTCCGCCGATTTGGGCTGTCGTTGCTCAGGCGCTACTGGCTTTGGGAATAATCGTGGGGGATGCCCACCTCTTTGCGGACGCCGTGAAGCACACCGCGGTCGCGATAGGACTACACAAGTCACATTTGCCAGATGCTCATGGAGCACATTTACTATGCGTTAGTGGTCCGTTTGAGCCGGAGGAACCGGAAAACCAGTGGCACGAGAATTCGAGCACGCCGGAAACAAGGCTCGCTTTGGTACGGCATGAAGGCTTCGCCGCATGACGAGTCGGATGAGGCTAGAGAATCTGACTCAGAAAAAAATGGATCATACATACGATGGCCGGATCGTGCCCGCTTGCTACGCTCCAAATCGTAAGAAGCCGTCACGCAAGTGGCGGTGCTGCTCACCCGAATCGCTGTTTTCGGGCCTGACAACCCGGGAAGGTGATACGGAGCGAACAGCCGCATCGGGACGAGCCGACACCCTTCTACTCCTCTAGCCACAGACAGGGTGCCGGTTTGTCCCGACCGCGAAGTGTGGGCGAAGAGGCAGGAGGAGGCGCCAGATATTGTCCGGGCTTCGAAGGAGAGGAGGCCGTTTCCAGGCGCCGGGCATCCTGTCGGCAGGCCGTCGAAGTCTTGACGGCTCTTTTCGCTGCGGCATGAATCTACCGGAAGGTAAGGACGAGAGCGAGGCAAACGGGCAATAGATCAGGGTGTCGAGAGGGAGCGTAGTAATGACCACGCGGCAAGGCAACACTGGATCACCCACGGACGGGGGACGGCCTCCGTCGAACTCGCACGACGACCGGCCAAGCACATCCGGACCCCAGAGATCGGGGAGGCTGCCACCAGCCAGAACGTGGCTGTGGTTTGTGCTCTTACTCGTAGTGAACGTCCTTGTGGTCTCGTACCTCTTCCCCGGCCCCGAGGCTCCCGAAGAGGTGCCCTACACCTTCTTCAAGGAACAGGTAAAAGCGGGCAACGTAGAGCAGATCTCCACCCGCGGAGACGCGGTTGAAGGAACCTTCGAGGAGCCCGTAACTTATCCCCGGAAGGGAGAGAGTTCAACGACCAGGTTCACCACCGCCATCCCTTCCTTCGCCAATACCCGTCTTGAGGAGTTGCTCATCGATCGGGGGGTCCAGATCAACTCCGAGCCTCTCGACCAGCCACGCGGCCTCTTGCTAAGCGTGCTCTTCAGTTTCGGTCCTGCGCTGCTCCTGATCGCCCTCTTCGTCTGGCTGTCGAGGCGCGCAGCGGGGCAGGGAGGCGGCCTCGGGGGCGCCCTCACTGGCCTCGGAAGGAGCCGCGCCAGACGCTACGACCAGAAGGAAGGAGAGCGGGTAACCTTCGACGACGTCGCTGGCATCGAGGAGGCCGAGAACGAGCTTGTCGAGATCGTGGACTTCCTCAAGCAGCCCGAGAGGTACACGCGCCTCGGAGGAGCGGCGCCGAAAGGTGTCCTGCTTGTAGGTCCCCCTGGTACAGGGAAGACGCTCCTGGCGCGGGCCGTTGCCGGCGAGGCGGGGGTGCCGTTCTTTTCCATGAGCGCCTCCGAGTTCGTGGAGATGATCGTCGGCGTAGGCGCCAGCCGCGTGCGGGATCTTTTCAAGCAAGCGCGCGAGGCCGCTCCTGTCATAATCTTCATAGACGAGCTCGACTCCATAGGCCGGGCGCGCGGACGCTCCGCGGTTGGTGGCTCGAGCGAGCAGGAGCAGACTCTGAACCAGATTCTCACCGAGATGGATGGTTTCAGCTCGCGCGAGGGGGTCATCGTGCTCGCCGCCACCAACCAGCCGGACCTCCTCGACCCTGCGCTGCTACGGCCTGGCCGCTTCGACCGGCGCGTCGTGGTCCAACCCCCTGACAAGCGGGGCAGGGAGGAGATCCTGAAGGTTCACACGAGGAGCGTGCCGCTCGCCCCAGACGTCGATCTGGCTGGGATAGCGGCCATAACGCCCGGGCTGGTCGGAGCCGATCTCAGGAACCTGGTCAACGAGGCGGCGCTCTTGGCCGCGCGCCGCGATCAGGAGGAGGTCCACCAGAAGGACTTCCTGGATGCCCTGGAGAAGATCGTACTAGGCCCCGAGCGCCAGCTCGTGATGAGCCCCGAAGACCGCGAGCGGATCGCCTACCACGAGGGCGGCCACGCCATCCTTGGTCTGCTCGTGCCAGGCGCGGACCCTGTGAACAGGGTAACGATCATTCCGCGGGGACAGGCCCTGGGCGTCACCTACCAGCGTCCCGAGGAGGACCGCTACAACTATCCCGAAGAATACCTGCGGGCCCGAATCGTCGGCGCCCTGGGCGGCCGTGCTGCCGAAGAGATCGTCTACGGTACCCGCACCACGGGCGCCGAGAGCGATATAGATCAGGCGACCGACCTCGCCCGCAAGATGATAACGCGCTGGGGTATGAGTGACGAGCTCGACATGGTAGCACTCGCGCCACGTGAGAGTACTTTCCTTGGTGGAGCCCCCTGGGGTGGCGAGAGACCTTACAGCGAGGAGACCGCCAGGGAGATCGACGCCGAGGTACGCGGGATCATCAGGGAAAGTCACGAGGAAGCCAGGCGACTCCTCGCGGAGCACCGAAGAGAGCTCGACGCGCTCGCCCAGGCTCTCCTCGAACACGAGACGCTGGACGAGCAGGAGATCCTGGCGATCACGCAGCTTACCAGGGCACCGCGACTCGAAGACGCCAGGCAGCAGGTCCCCCGAGCCGCCCCAGATGGGAACCGGGATCGATGGGACCCAAGCTGATCACACGAAAGATCTCCGCGACCAGGACTACGCACGGGAGCCAATTGTACGCATCGGTCCCGAGACTGGGCGTCCTCAGAACAGGAGCGGTACATGGAAGGTGAAGGTCTCAAAATAGTCGGCCTGGCAGGAAGCCTCCGGCGCGCTTCTTTCCACCGCGGCCTGATCCGTGCCGCCCGAGAACTGGCGCCAGAGAGCGTCATGGTAGAGCCTTACGAGCAACTGGACGAGATCCCCTTCTTTAACCAGGACGTCGAGGATCAAGGCGACCCCACCCCCGTGAAGGATTTTAAGGAAGAGATACGCCGGGCCGATGCGGTTCTGATCGCCACTCCCGAGTACGACTACGCCATCCCCGGCGTGCTCACTAACGCTTTGGATTGGGCACTGCGCCCGCCTTCCCCTTTTCGGCACAAGCCGGTAGGGATAGTGGGGACGAGTCCTGGTAGCGTCGGGACAGCGCGCGGACAGATGGTCTTGCGGCAGATCCTGCTTCATCCCCCTGCCTACGTGATGCCCGAGCCGCAGATGCTCATTCCCTTCGCTCTCGAGCGATTCGACGCGCAGACTGGCGATCTCGTGGACGAGCGGACACGGGAGATGATGGATCGATTCCTCAAGGCGCTCGTCGAGTGGACCGAGAGATTCAAGATGTCAGTGCCCGCGTATGAGAGGAGCAAATAAGATGGTGGATGTGGACGCGAGGGAGCCACTCGCCGAGACACCTGACCGCCACGGAGCGTTTCCACGGCTGAGCAATGCGCAGATCGAGGAGCTCGCCAGGCATGGCGAGCGGCGTCAGGCTCAGCGAGGGGAGGTGCTCTTTCGAGAGGGGGACGAGAGGTACGACTTCTTCGTAGTCCTGGAGGGGAAGGTGGCGGTAGTCGATCCCGATGGGGGCGAGGAGAGTGTGATCGCCGTCCACGGTCCCCGTCGTTTCCTGGGTGAGCTCAGCCTGCTCACGGGCCAGGCTGCCTTCTTCACAGCGGTGGTGGCCGAGCCGGGCGAGGTGCTAGTCGTGCCGGTGGAGCGGCTGCGGGAGATGGTAGCGCAGAACCCCGCGTTGGGGGATCTTATCTTGCGCGCCTATCTGCTTCGCCGCGAGATGCTCATCGGGATCGGAGCCGGCTTGCAGATAGTGGGTTCGCGGTACTCCCCGGATACGCGAAGGCTTCGCGAGTTCGCGGCGCGCAACCGGCTGCCGCACCGCTGGATCGACCTGGAGGAGGACGAGGCGGCGGAGACGCTGCTGCGCCAGCTGGGCGTCGCGCCGGAGGAGACACCGGTCGTGATCTGGGGCGGGCGGGCGCTACGCGACCCGAGCAACGCTGAGCTGGCACAGGCGATCGGCCTGCGGGAGCCGAACGTCACGGAGGATGTCTACGATCTCCTGGTGGTCGGGGCGGGTCCAGCGGGGCTCGCCGCCGCCGTCTACGGGTCCTCGGAAGGTCTGGTGACGGCCGCGCTCGACACGGTAGCGACGGGCGGCCAGGCCGGCACCTCCTCACGGATCGAGAACTACCTCGGCTTCCCGTCGGGACTCTCGGGGGCAGAGCTCGCGGATCGGGCGGTAATCCAGGCGGCGAAGTTCGGCGCGCACATCAGCGTTCCGGCCGAGGCTACCGCGCTGGAGCAAGACGACGGGTACCACGTCATCAAGCTCGACGACGGGACGTCGGTCTCTGCCCGGACAGTTCTTATCGCCACGGGCGCCCGCTACCGCAAGCTCGACGTGCCGCGTCTCAAGGAATTCGAAGCAACGAGCGTCTACTACGCGGCAACCCTGATGGAGGCGAAGGTGTGCCATGGCGATCCGGTAGTCGTCGTCGGGGGTGGCAACTCGGCCGGGCAGGCGACTCTGTTCCTGGCCAGGCACACGCCAAAGGTCCACCTGCTGATCCGCCACGGCGGCCTAGGAAGAGACATGTCACGCTACCTGGCCGACCGGATCGAGCGGACCCCGGGAGTGGAGGTGCTACGCCACACGGAGGTACGCGAGCTTGTCGGAGAAAAGACACTCGAGGCGATAATCGTCGAGAACAACCAGACCGGTGAGCGGCGCAGGATAGAGGCGCGCGAGCTCTTTGTCTTTATCGGCGCGGAGCCCTATACACGCTGGCTCGGAGACCAGCTCGCGCTCGACGATCGCGGGTACATCCTCACCGGGCAGGACGCCGCCCGCGCTGGGGGGAACGGAGCGCGGCGGGAGGTCGGGGAGGAGCGGTACCTTCTCGAGACCAGCCGACGAGGAGTGTTCGCGGCAGGAGACGTGAGAAGCGGATCGATCAAGCGGGTGGCATCGGCAGTGGGCGAAGGGGCCATGGCCGTTCGCCTCGTACACACGTGGCTTGAGGGTCGCAGGCATCTCGAGCATGCGCCTGTCGCTGGACAGAGGTACTGAAGAGTCGGGTCGACCGCGGTTGCAGGCGATCCCTGGTCCAGCTCGCCCAGGCATCCCCTAACCTCCACTATGTAGGCTACGACTCGTTCGACCCAGCGAATGTAAGGGCTGATATGAACACCGAAAATAAGACCCTCGTCTATCATGTGCCTCGAGGAACCAAGGAAAGAGAAAGACTTTGAGGATAGCGATGCTGACGAGCGGGGGCGACGCGCCTGGCATGAACGCCACGGTGCGGGCGGTCGCGCGTACGGCTTTTGTCCGACGCTGGGAGGTCATGGGGATAGAGGCCGGGTACCGAGGACTGCTTGAGAGCAGGATCCAACCTCTGGACAACCGCGTGGTGGGGGGCATTCTCCATCGGGGAGGGACGGTGCTGGGTACAGCCCGTTCAAGGGAGTTCGCGATCCCCGAAGGGCGGAAGCGCGCACTCAAGATGCTATCAGAGGCCGGGGTGGAAGGGCTGGTGGTAATCGGTGGGGACGGAAGCCTGACCGGAGGGCTGAGGCTGGCGGAGCTGGGGGTTAAGGTGGTGGGGATCCCGGCCACCATAGACAACGATGTCCCTGGCACGGACATGGCCGTCGGGGTGGATACGGCCTTGAACACGGCGCTCGAGGCCATAGACCGCATAAGGGACACTGCTAGCTCACACCAGCGGGCGCACGTGGTTGAGGTGATGGGGCGCAACTGCGGATACTTGGCGCTCATGAGCGCCATCGCGGGAGGAGCCGAGGCGGTGCTGGTCCCGGAGTTCGAGCCGAGCCCGGAGGAGATAATGCGGGTGTTCAGGAGGTCCTGGGAGCAGGGCAAGCCGCACTTCATCGTCGTGGCGGCGGAGGGAGCCAAGCTCTCGGCCGAAGACATCCACGAGTACATAAACGGCACAGAGGGGGCGTTCGAATCACGCCTGACGGTACTGGGGCACATCCAGAGAGGCGGATCTCCGAGCGCGTTCGACCGGGTGTTGGCGAGCCGCATGGGAACCGCCGCCGTCAGGGCGCTCGCCGAGGGAGAGTCAGGGGTGATGACCGGGCTGCGGGGCCGCCAGATGGACCTCATCCCGCTGAAAGAAGCGGTCGGGAAACCGCCTCTCCTCGACCCGGCCATGTACGAGTTGGCCGAGGTGCTGACCGGACTACCGGAGGAGATATCGTACCGGTAGATCCGGCAGACGAGGAGTCGAGTGGACGAACGTCTTCGTGCATAGAACTTGAAATATAGCGCCCTTGTAGGATAGCTGGTCCCCTCGCTGTAGAGGCAGCTCTCACTTCTCTGATGGCCTGTGCGGATAGAGAATACGACCCAGGAAAGAGTGGCGAATACAACCCAGGAAAAAACGAGCTATTGGGCCGTTACTCTGTTTGAAAAATTTCTTTATGAGGTAGTTCTCCTCGTTGTCCAGCGTGGCGCCGCCGAGGTGGGCAAAGCCTAATGTGCGGTGGAGGTGGCGACCTTCTTCGTCCTCATCCTGCCAGGTCTCCTCGCGAGTCTTTATCAGCTTGTCGGCGATCATGTCCATCGCCGTGTCGAGGTCGAGATCCTCCCACTCCTTCGAGTATGGCCTGCGGTACTTCACTTTGTATTCTCGCAAGGGACTCTGGACGTAGTTGCGCGAGGCTGCGCCCTTGGGGCAGAGGCGCCCGCGGGAGATGGGGGAGTCCGGGGTCTCCCTCTATCTGGGTGACTTCGCCGTCCTTCACGAAGACGCGCTGGCCGCAGCCGACGGCGCAGTACGGGCAGATGGACCTGACGACCTCATCCGCCTCGGACGTGCGTGGCCTCAGATGCGCCTGGCGCGCCGACTGCGCCGCCCTGCCGAGCGCGAGGGGGTCTTCGCCCCCAAGCTGGCGCACGACCGACCACGCCGGGATAAGATCTCGTATGCCCATTTCCCGCCACCTTTCGTACCGCGTCGGGTTACAGTTCGCCCTGGTCTCCGCTCTCGGTCCACAATCGATGTCTGGAGCGCCGCGACACCGCATGATCGACCAGGGACGGCGCTTGGTCGTGAGATAGACGATCTATCTTCGTATGGATCAAAGGTCTCAGGCATCCCTGGGCGATTTTCGCTACGAACGTGTGCCTCGAGGAGGGTTCTATGCCGCCTCTGGCAGCAGGACCGACCTCTCGTGGGATTGTGATGGGCTACTCGTACATGCCTGACGAAGAGTGACGGGCGACGATGCCAGGAAGCAGTCGGCAAGAATTCTCTGATTCGCAGACAAGGAGAGCGGGCCGCAAGCTCTACCAGCTCTTCCTCGGAAAGCGGCCCCAATCTCAACGCCAGGGTATTGATGGCCGGGTCCCGCGATCCTGCCGCGAACCACCAAGTAGCTACAAAATTTACTAACGTCTATAATTATCACGCGGCGTACTAGTACTTGAGCACAAGAGGGCCGGAGGCCGTTAATGTTCGATCTGCAGCGGCTAAGGAGCGTGGGCCTGGAGGAAGCACTTCGGCAGATTGCTGACGGGGTAATTTTGGTTGAAGCTTCTTCGGGCCGGATCCTCTTCGCCAACAGAAAGGCCCAGGAGGCTTCAGAGTGGTATATTGGTCAGTCCGTGCCTTCGGAGCTGGGAAGGCTACCCGACCTGGGCCAGAGCAGTCTCCAGGTATTGCACCCTGATAGTCGGCCCTATGAGATGGAAGAGTGGCCGCTGATACGATCCTTTAGATCTGGAGAAGTGGTCAAGGACGAGGATATGGTCCATATCCTGGCTGACGGTAGCCGCTACACATTACGATGCAACTCCTTCCCGATCTACGACGAGGGGCGTATTGTGGCTGCGCTACTACTTACGCACGACATAACCGAGCGGAAGCGGGCGGAGGAGCAACTTAGCTACCACGCCCACCTGCTGGAGAACATCCACGACGCGGTCATAGCTACCGATGAGCACCTGCTCATTACAGCCTGGAACAAGGGCGCAGAGCAGATGTACGGCTGGAGGGCTGATGAAGTACTGGGGCGAAATCTCTGGGAAG
>JBKPSF010000411.1:0-4453 GCA_046734875.1 Actinomycetota bacterium
CGGGCCGCCCCATAAGCCGGATTCTGCTCTATCCCGCCATCCATCTCCGGGAGAATCCCGGGCTTCCCTGTGGGAAGCTGCGCCTACCAGCCGGGCGCCTGGCGCCCGGACAATTTGGCTTGCTCGCACCGGTGGTTTACCTGGCCGGTCCCTCCGGCTTTCGCCTCGGGATACCGCCGGTGGGCTCTTACCCCACCCTTTCACCCATCACCTGTGAGCGGGGAGATCCCCGCCCCATCGGCTGGTCTGCTCTCTGTTGCACTTGACGTGGCGGAGGGCTTGCGCCCATCCGTCCCTCGGGTTGTTGGCCCGAGCGGCCTCTGCTACGAGTCCGGACTTTGCTCTACGCCGGGACAAAAGCCCCAGACGCAGCGACGGGTCGGACGGCCCGGACCGGGTGGATTATACCTCAGGCGTCGCCCGCGACCCGGGAGACAGCGGGCTTCTCGCCTTCCCGCGCCTCAGGAGCACGATCCTGGTCGGCGTCAGGCGAAGCTCGACCCTCTCGGTGCTCTTCCAGCGCTTCTGCCAACGCGGGTCGCTGCCGATCTCCGGATCGAACCAGACGCCGGGGCCTGAAGGCTCGAGCACACCCTCGTAGGAAGAGAAATCCTGCGGGTCGTGCAGCGTGGAGGTCGCCCCGCGCCGGTAGATGGCGTTGCGCGAGCGGAACGATTGTACCGACGAAGGGCTCGTTCCGAGGGCGCTGGCGATCCAATCGTCGCTCCTGCCCTCGTCGACCCAACGGCGGATGTCGTCTATGAACTTCCTGAGCGAAACCCTCTGATTTATTCCCACGCGCGCCACCGCCTTCTAGCTTGCTATTTAGTTGTTCTTCTCCCTAGCCTACATACAGCGCAGACAATTTTCCAGTATCCCGAAACCTGTGGTGTAGACTTGCGGCATGGATACCCTTCTGGACATAGGCGTCGGAATACTGCACCTGATACCCCTGATCCTGCTCCTGTACATCCCCGCGCTGCTCGGCACGGCGACCTGGAGCGAGCAAGGAGTGGGCTATAAGGTCAAGGCGCTGCTCTGGTTCGCCATGGGCTTCGGCGCGATAGTCGCCGGGCACGTCATGATGCGCAGCGTCTCGGCAGTGCAGATCGCCGAGGTCGTAGGATTGTCGCTACTCCAGATCACGATAGCCCTCCTCCTGGCGAGGCTGACGGTCTACCGGCTCGCGGACTAGCCTCCGTTCAGCGCGTTCTTGACCTCGTTCTTGTCCCTGTTCAGGGCGTAGAAGGTCATGTCTGCCCTGGCTTGTTCGTAGGGTTTCCGGCGGATCTTGTTCAGGTAATCGGCGTCGAGCATGGCGGTTATGACGTCGCCTATCTCCTCGCGCGAGAGTTCCAGTTCGCCGCGCTCGTCGAGGTCGCGGATGCTGGAGAAGATCTCCACGAAGGTGGCTGGCCCCCGGAGGCCGGCGATGCTCTCGCAGACCGTCTTGAGCTCGTAGGGCGTAAGGTCCTCGATGAGGTCGAACCCGGGCTCCGGCTGGCGCTCCTCGCGAGGAGGCCTGCCGTTGTTGGTCCTGTTCCTGTTGGCGGCCTGGGCCTCCTTGGGGTCCTCGGCAGCGAGGTCGGCCTCCTGCAGCTCTGGGACCTTCTCGCCGGGCAGATAGACCTGTAGCTCGAGGTCCTGATCCACGGTGTTGACCAGGCCGCGGCGCTCGGCCTCGACCACGAAGTCCTTGAACTTCTTGAAGCCGGCGTTGCGCTCGTCGAAGGAGCCTAACTGCACGATCATCTGCTGCTTGACCTGGCCGAGGACGCGCGTCTTGCCGCCCCTCTTGAGCGTCTCGACGGCCCGCACAAGCTCCTTAAAAGGGTCGGCGGCCTCCTTCTTCGGCGTCTTGTCCTGGGCGCGGGCCGCACGATCCTCCTCCAGGAGCGAGGCGTAGGAGATGAAGTGGTCGGCGGATTCTATGAGGTGGTACGACGTCGCCTCGGAGACCCCGATCACGATGACGTTTTTGCCTTTGCTCCTGAGCAGGCTTACGAGCGGGATAAAGTCCCCGTCGCCCGTTACCAGGACGTAGGTGTCGACCTGCGGGTGGCCGTGCAAAAAGTCCGAGCACTCCACCGCGAGCATCACGTCTATGGAGTTGGTGCGCCTCTTCTGGGACTTGCCGCCCGGGAAGTAGCGGGCCGAGATGTAGCGCGGCGAGATGCCGTTGGAGTAGAGGGTGGGCGGGGCCTGGCGGAAGTCCCCGTCGGTCCAGTCGGCCTAGGCCGTGGCCGAGACGATGCGCCCGTACTCACCAGCCTTCTCCAGTATCGCCGAGACGTTCGGCTTCGACTTGTACTCCGTGACCGTGGAGATGTAGATGTTCTCCCAGTCGATAAACACTGCCAGATCTTCAGGCATAAATGGATTTCCTAACGTAGAAGCGAGGCCCGGTTTCCCGGGCCCCTGTTGGTCTCTTATACACTGTAGCGGTCGTGGATCCTGACCACGGTCTGCGAGAGCGTCTCCTCGTCGAGGACGGCCTCGACCCAGAGTAATTGCTGCTCCCCCACCACGAAGTCCTCGGGCAGGTCGAAGGCGGCCACGATCGTCACCGGCTCCTCGGTCCCGTCGAGGTAGACGGAGTACTCCGCCGACTCCATGAGGACCTCCCCGTCCTCGTCCGTGACGAGGATGCGGGCCCGCCTCTCCTTGTCCGAGGCGTGCTCGCAACCCTCGAACTTGGTGTACACCACGAACGAAGTCTCGCCCGAGTCTTTCGGCGTGATCTCATCGAGTATCCCGAAGAGCGTGAGCCTGTCTTCGTACTCCGTGCAGCTCTCGGCGAGCACGAGGGCGGTGCACTCGACTACGCCTTCGCACTCGCTAGCCACGGGGCACCATCCCGTTGCCGTCGGCCTCGGGAAGCCCCGCGGCCGAGGTGCTCATCTGCTCCTCTCCGGAGAGCTCGTCCAGGGAGAGCTCGTCCGTGGCGCCGTCGGCGTCGGACGAGCGCGAGGAGATCACCTTCGCTATGGCGCTTACGGAATCGCCGCTCCTCAGGTTCATCACCCTGACGCCCTGGGCGGCGCGCCCCTGGCGGGAGACGGACTCGGCGTCCATGCGGATGGTCGTCCCGAAGTTGGAGACGATCATCAGCTCGTGCAACCCCGGACGGACGACCCGCACGCCGGCGAGCTTGCCTCGCTCCCCGTCGGTCTTCATGGCTATTACGCCCTGTCCGCCGCGGCCCTGGGCCCTGTACTGGGAGAGGGGCGTGCGCTTGCCGAAACCGCGCTCGGTGAGCAGGAACAGGTCTGCGGTGTCGTCTGAGATCACATCCATGGAGAGGACCACGTCGTCACTGGCTAGCGTGATGCCCTTGACGCCGCCGGTGGCGCGGCCCATCGGCCTCGTCTCGGTCTGCTTGAAGCGGATGCCCTTGCCGTTGCGGCTTACTATGACTACCTCGTCGCCCTCGGAGGCGTAGCGTACGGAGATAAGCTCGTCGTCCTCGCCGAGGTTGATCGCGATGATCCCGTCGCTCTTCAACGGCGTGTTGTACTCCAGGAACTTGGTCTTCTTTACGACGCCGTTCCTGGTCGCGAAGAGCAGGTACTCGGCCTCCCCGAATTCCCTGGTGGCAAGCACCGAGGCGATGTGCTCGCCCTGAGCGAGCGGCAGCAAGTTAGCGATGTGGCGTCCCTTCGCCGTCCGGCTCATGCGCGGGAGCTGGTGGACCTTGAGCCTATACACCTTGCCCTTGTTGGTGAAGAAGAGCATGTAGTGGTGGGTGGTCGTTATAAAGAGGTGATCTATGTAGTCGCCCTCTTTGAGCTCCATCCCGGCGACGCCGACCCCGCCGCGGCCCTGCTTCCTGAACGAGTTGACGGGGACGCTCTTCAGGTAGCCGCCGTTGGAGATGGAGATGACCATCTCCTCCTCGGCTATGAGGTCTTCGATCTCGAAGTCCACGCCCTCCTCGGCCGTGATGGCGGTGCGGCGCTCGTCGGCGTAGGCCGCCCTGACCTCGGCGAGCTCCTCCTTCACGATCCCGTACACCTTCGACTCGTCAGCCAGCACGCCTTCGAGGTACTCGATCTTCTCCCGCAGATCTTTGTGCTCGCGCTCGACCTTCTGGCGCTCCATCGCGGTGAGCCTCTGCAGACGAAGGTCCAGGATCGCCTGCGCCTGGCGCTCGGAGAGCTTGAAGCCCTTCATCAGATTGTTCCGCGCCGTCTCCACGCTGCGCGAACGCCTGATGGTCGCCACGACCTCGTCGAGGTTCGCGAGGGCGATCAACAACCCTTCGAGGATGTGCGCCCTGGCCTTCGCCCGCTCGAGCTCGTAGCGCGTCCTGCGCGTGACCACGTCGAACTGGTGGGCGACGTAGTGCTCGAGCGCCTGCCGATACGAGAGCGTCCGCGGCACGCCGTCCACGAGCGCGACCAGGTTGACCCCGAAGCTCTGCTGCATCTGGGTGTGCTTGTAGAGGTTGTTC
>JBKPSF010000412.1:0-5312 GCA_046734875.1 Actinomycetota bacterium
GGGCGCGGGATCTGCGTGAGCTTCGTGCTCGCGGGCTTCTTGGCGTCGTGCCTACGTCCTTTGGGTGATCGGCTGGGGCGTGCCGGACCGCTCCATTGAACCGAGAGGGGCACCCGATGCCCGGGCATCGGGGCGGCCGACCCTCGTTCGCCGCGGCGCGCCAAAGACCGGTACCCCGAGGTTCGTAGGCACGGCGTTCTCAGAAGTTGCGGTGAGGGTGCAGTAGGCATCTAGTCTAGTCCATTTGTACTACGTCATCTGACTCATTCGCTCCCTTCCCCCGCTTATGCGTCATCTGACGGATGTTGCGCCTCTGGCGCCCCTTTAGTGTGCCCTTACACAACGACGCCCACAAGAGAGCGGCAGAAGGGAGCGAAAGGATGAAAGGGCAGACCAAAAAGGCGGCGGCGCTGGCGGTGGTCCTCACGGGGATGCTGACGTCCGGTGCGGCCCTGGGGCATGACCCCGGGGCGTGCCACGAGGCCTACCTCCAGAACGGCCTCAGCGAGCAGCAGATGAGCTTCGAGGACTTCCGCCACTCCTACTCAGACTCCCTCTGCGCGCGGGACGATCTCGCCGCAACGCACGGAGGCCGAGTTGCGGAAGAGGCGCGATGAGCGGGCCACGAGCACAAACAGAGGTGCCCGAGATGGTCAAGGCGTCAGTAGAGGTACGCAGCGGAACCGCCCGCTTTAGGGTGGCGGTCCAGGCCGAAAGCATCCAGCGGGCGCTGAGCCTGGTTGGAGCCGGCCATCCCGCAAGGAGTTGCCGGGTGGAGTCCCCCATGGAGGCAGAGGGCTTCTTCGTCGAGGGTCCTGCTACCCGAGCAGGGGCCGTCGAGCGGCCCAAGGAGCTGGCGGCGTGAGGAGCGACGGGAAGAAGACCCGTTCCAGGAGAAAGGAGGCCACGACGGAGAGGTGAGCACGGCAAGTACAGAGAGAACGCTACGGAATCGAAGCAAAAACCCGACGAAGAAAGGGAATAGAGACGATGACGAACACGCAGACGACCACGACACACAAGGCCAACCACCACCTCGGGATGTTGGTGCTGGTTGCGACGCTAGCGATGGTGGCGGCGATGATGCTCGCGCCCAGGCCCTCCTACGCCGCCGACACCTTCACCGTTACCAACACCAACGACTCCGGCGCGGGTTCTCTTAGGCAGGCGATGCTCGACGCCAACGCCACGGACGGGTCAAGCGTCATCAACTTCAACATCTCAGGCACCGGGGTGCACACCATAAGGCCCTCCTCGGCCCTGCCCATCGTAACGGAGCCGGTGACCATAGACGGCTACACCCAGCCCGGCTCATCCCCTAACACCAAGGCCGTGGGCGACGACGCCTCCCTGAAGATCGAGCTCGACGGGACCAACGCACCCCAAGCCACCAACGGGCTCGAGATCGTGGCGCCAAACAGCGTGGTCAGGGGCCTCGTCGTAAACCGCTTCTCCTTTTCGGGCATCGAGGTGTTCGGGCCCACGTTTGGCGTCCGCATCGAGGGCAACTTCTTGGGCACCGACCCCACGGGCACCGTAGACCTGGGCAACGGACTCGCCGGCTTGTCCACCGAAGGGAACGCCGCCTTCGGTTCGCCTTCCCAGGCGGTGTTGGGGGGCACTACTCCCGCGGCCAGAAACCTCATCAGCGGCAACGGCGGAGATGGCATCTTCATGAGCGGCAGTTTCTTCGGCGCGCAGGCCGATTCCAACCGCATCCAGGGCAACTACGTGGGCACGGACAGGAGCGGCACCAAGGACCTCGGCAACGACGGGATCGGCCTCGACATCGAAGCCGCGTCGAACACGACGGTCGGGGGCACCACCTCCGCCTCGCGCAACGTCGTGAGCGGCAACGGTGTGACCGGTGTGGATCTGATCGTCGCCTCGGGCACCAAGATACTCGGCAACCGCATAGGCACCACGGCGAGCGGCACCGGCGCCCTGGGCAACGACGACGGCGGCGTGTTCGTAGAGTCCGGGTCCTCGAACAACAAGATCGGGGACGGCACCTCCGCGGGATCGAACACCGTGGCCTTCAACGGCAAAGACGGCGTAACGGTCTTCGACGGCATAAGCACGGGCAACCAGGTCTCGCGCAACTCCGTCTTCTCCAACGTAGGCCTCGGCATAGACCTGATAGGCCCCAGCGAAGGCTTCACCACGAACGTCCCCACACCCAACGACGCCCTCGACGTCGACTCGGGCCCCAACGGGCTGCAGAACAACCCTTCTCTTGGCTCGGCCAAGACCGTATCTGGCACTACCACCATCAAGGGCACCCTAAGCACCGAGGCCGCCAAGACCTACAAGCTCGAGTTCTACTCCAACCCTTCCGGTACGGACGAGGGCAAGAAGTTCATAGGCACCAAGAGCGTGACGACGGGCTCTGACGGCAAGGCCTCCTTCACCTTCACCCCGGCCGCGGCGGTATCGGTGGGACAGGCCATAACGGCCACGGCCACCAACGCCGCCACCGGTGCCCCGCGCGACACCTCCGAGTTCTCGGCCCCCAGGGCGGTGACCTCCGCCTAGAGGAAGCACCCCGTAGAACGGGGACTCCCAGGATGAGGAGCAGGGCCGGGGCGTAACAGCCCCGGCCTCTCTTTCTTGCCCTTATGCACCGGAGTGCCTAGTGCTCCGTTCCTCAAAGGCGGTACACATAAGCTTGTGGCCGTACCGCCGAACGGGAAGGGAGAAGAGAACGTGCCGAAATTGCTTCGCGCCCGAGCGCCCGAAGACACCGAAGAGGAGCGAAAGATCCACAAGCTCGCCGGCAGCCGTCACGCCCCCGGTGATTGGATCTTCAGGGCCCGGATCGTCTCCCTGAGTTGGCAGGGACTGCGTACCGCCAAGATAGCCGAGGAGCTCGGCTGCCACCCCAAGACCGTGCGTACTCGCCTCCACCGCTTCAATACCGCAGGAATAGATGGTCTCGGAGATCGCCCCGGTGCGGGCCGCAAGCCCCGCCTCACGGAGCATGAGCGCTCCAGGATCATCGCCCTTCTCGCCAAAGACCCGCCGGGCAAGCTCCTCACCGAACCCGGCGGCGGGCTTCAAGCCGAAGACGAGGAGGGGGCCGCCTACTGGACTCTGGACGCGCTCGCCGAGGCCGCACAAGAGATGGGCATCGAGGTAGGGCGCAGCCAGGTGAGGCGCATCCTGCTAGCCGAGGGCCTGCGCTGGCGCAACACCCGGCCTTGGGCCGAGAGTGCGGATCCGGAGTTCGCCCCAAAAGGTCGAAGATCGTCGAGCTTTACACCGACCCGCCGCCCGGCTCCACGGTGGTCTGCGTCGACGAGTTGGGACCCGTTACCCCGCGGTTCTTTCCTCCGACTCCGGGATGGTCACACGACGGCCACCGCATCAAAGCGCCGTTGGAATACAGCCGAGGTACGGACAAGGCGTGGGTATTCGGCGCCCTGCGGGTGGAAGATGGTAAGTCGATCACATTCACTTCGCGCTCGCGGAACTCCAAAGGCTACATAAAGCTGCTTCAGAAGATCGAGCGGACCATCCCGAAGGGGGTCATCCACGTGATCGCCGACAACCTCAAAACGCACAAGAGCGCTCTGGTAAGGGAGTGGCTCGAAGATCATCCGAGGATAGAACACGCGTTCATCCCGAAGGGGGCGGCGTGGCTGAACCTCATCGAAGCCTGGTGGCGTATGTTCCGAAAACGGGCGTTGGCCGGGGTGGACTTCGCCGACAGCTACGAGATAGATCAGGCGACGAGGGTCGCTACCCGGCAGCTAAACCGAAAAGCCAGAGCGTGGGTGTGGGGACGGCATCCCAGGCCACCGAGGCATCGGAGGCGCACTTTTGTGTACCGCCTTTGAGGAACGGAGCACTAGGTTAGCCTCTACGGCCGTCCCCCTCGGGTTACGAGCACCTGGTCCAGGTACAACCTGGATTACCGAGGGTAACCTTTGACAGTGGCACGATCGACCCCGAAACGGCGGGCGGTCTCGGCCTTGGGAACGCCCTTCTTGACCGACTCGACGATCATCTCCCCGAGACCCAGTGAATTTGCACTCATGATTCCACCATATCCGGCGCACCATCATCGCAATCTGCTGTAAGAAGTACAGCGCAACCCCGGTCCAATAGCTATGGGCGCCCTGCCATCGGTCCGGGACGATGCGGATATTCGGCCAAGGTCCCTAACTTCGCATACGTCGCGTTCGGAAAAGCGTGGGTGCGGAGTGTGGCGCCGGGTTTCGCCCGGTGCGAGTATGCCGATAGATAGCCGCACTTAGGGGGAGCCGAGTTTGTTCACGCGCGGGATGCACCGGTCGATGTGGGATGGGGCGCTACTCGGGTTGCTACTCCTAACCGGGCTAGGGCTCCTGCTCGGAGGCGGTTGTAGAGGTGGTGAGGGCGGCAAAGAGGGGGCCGCACCCAAGCACACTTCCGGGGGCGGCGCGCAAGCATCGAAGGCCGATCTGGACGCCGCGCTTAAGAAGTCCTTCAAAGAGAGCGATGCGCCCGGGGTGGTGGCCGCCGTGCAGACTCCCGATTTCACGTGGGTGCAGGCTATGGGGGTGGCGGACCGCGCTTCCGGGGAGCAGATGACGCCGGAGGTGCACCACAGGATAGGCAGCGTCACCAAGACCTTCACCGCCACCCTCCTGCTAAAGGCCGCAGACAAAGGGCTCCTCTCGCTCGACGACCCGATAGACAAGTACGTCAAGGGCGTCCCAAACGGGGACGAGATCACGCTCAGGCAGATGGCCGACATGACCAGCGGGATCGCCAGCTACACGGAAGACGAGCAGTGGGTGAAGGAATGGTCCTCCGACCCGACGAGGGTTTGGGCACCCGAAGAGCTGGCGCGGATCGGCATCGGGGAGCCCCCCCTTTTCGATCCCGGTAGTGCGTGGTTCTACTCCAACACCAACTACGTGCTGCTCGGTCTGGTCCTCCAGCAGGCGACGGGCAAGCCCATCAGCCAGCTCTACCAGGAAGAGATCATCGGGCCGCTCCATCTCGAGGAGACCTACTTCCCAGGCACGGCCCCCTCCCTCCCTGAACCGTACGACCACGGCTACACTCTCCAGGGAAAGCCCTCCGGCTCGAAGCCCATAGACTCCACCCACTGGAGCCCCTCGGAGGCTTGGACGGCAGGCGAGATGATCTCGACTGTCGATGACCTGCTGGTCTACGGGCGGGCTTTGGGCACCGGAAAGGGCCTGCTCTCACCCGAGACGCAGAAGGAGCGCCTCGACTCTTTCGTCGGCGACGTGCCGCCGCTGAACCAGCCTCCCTTAAAAGGCGATCTGGCCTACGGCATCGGGCTGGGCAAGGACCAC